>JANPDK010000089.1:0-41568 GCA_031431415.1 Acidobacteriota bacterium
CGAACCCTGAAACATCATGTGTTCAAACAAATGTGCAAAGCCCGTTCGGTCATCACGTTCATTTCGCGAGCCGACATTGTAATAGACGGCAAGCGAGACGACAGGGATCGCACTATCCGGATTTAGCACGACGCGGAGGCCATTTGAAAGTGAGTATTCGTCGATGACGAGTGGCGGTAATTTGAAAGTTTCTGACATAAATTCGCTTTAACAATGAGAACACTTCGGCCATCAAAAATCAAAATCACGAGAATTTGAAAGAGAGAAGAGAAATGAGCCACGAATGCACGAATGTTACACGCGCAAATTATAGGTTTTCATTCGTGCATTCGTGGCCAACTTCTTTTTTTCTCTGGAATAGAACTTCGTTTCGGTGTATAAAGTAGGCATACCAAATGTGTGATCGGCGGTTACTGAGTGCCGTCAGTGCCGCCGATCTTTTTCGTGACCTCAGCCGACCTCGGCTTTGAGGAGCGGGGAGAGTCTATTTTATGAGCCGGTTGTCGTTGGCGTTACTTATAGCTGTGTCCGTTTCCTGCGCGAGTTTGCCCATCTTGGCTCAGATGAAGGCACCGCTCAATCTGCCGGTCGACCCCTTCACCCTAAAACCCGGAAGCACATTCTCGGCCGCTGGCAGTTCGACAACGCCGACCGTTGATAAAGACCTGTTCGAGTGGCCCGAGCGTCCGTCCCGCATCGCCTCCGAACTGCTCGAAGCCCAAAAGCTCATCAACGCAAATTATCTCGACGCAAAAAAGCTCACGTCAGTCGATATGACCAAATCGGCCGTCGCGGGCATGCTGCAAGTTCTCGATCCACACTCGAATTACTACGACGCTCTCGAATGGAAAGATCTGCTCGACGAGCAACGTAGCGGCTACACCGGCATCGGGGCGACGATCACTAATTTTGTGCGCGACGGCCAGTCCGATACGTATGTTATCTCGACCTGGCCCGCATCGCCCGCGAATCGGGCGGGGCTGAAATTCGGCGACCGCATCATCGCAATAAACGGCGAGCAGATGGCGGACAAGGGTACCGACGTCGTCCGCGACAAGATCCGTGGGGCGGCTGGCACTTCGTTTCGAATGATGGTCGAGCGTGCCGCAACAAATCGGATCGAAACGCTCGAGATCAAACGCAATCGCGTCTCGCAGCCGTCGATCCCGGATTCGTATATGCTGCGTCCGGGCATTGGCTATATCGAACTTTCCGAGGGGTTTAATTACACCACCGACGACGAATTTCAGACCGCGATGCGAAATCTGAAGGCTCAGGGAATGAAATCGCTGATCCTGGATCTACGCGGTAATGGCGGCGGCATTGTCGACCAGGCTGTGAAAGTTGCAGAGCGGTTTCTGCCAGCCGGACGGCTGATATTGACGCAGCGTGGACGCTCACGCATCGACAATCGCGTATGGAAATCTGCCAATTTGAACGCCGAGCAAATGCCGCTGGTCGTATTGGTCAATGAAGATACGGCTTCAGCCTCAGAGATTGTTGCCGGAGCCTTTCAGGACGACGATCGTGCGATCATCGTCGGTGAAAAGACTTTCGGCAAAGGCCTCGTCCAGAGCGTGATCGACCTGCCGGGCAAGACCGGCTTAACCCTGACGACCGCGAGATATCTGACCCCGTCGGGCCGATCGATCCAGCGTGACTACACAAACTTAGATCTCTACGATTATTTCAATCACAAGACTTCCGAAGCCAAGATCGGCCGTTCATTTTTTGAGGCCCGCACGGTCACTGATCGAAAAGTCTTTGGCGGCGACGGCATTCGACCGGACGAGTTGATCGAACGTGACGAACTGACCGACCGCCGCATCTCCCTCATCGATCCGATCTTTCTGTTTGCCCGCGAAGTCGTCAGCAGCCGCATCGCCGGGATCGAAGAAAATCGCGTGCGAACCGCGACCTTTGGCTCAAGAGTCTCGCCCTCCGATTTTCCTTCCAGCGATAGGCTGATCTCAGAATTTAACTCGTTCGCCGAGCGAAAAGCTAAGGTTTCCCCGGCGACCCTGGCCGTCGAAGCCGCTTTCATCAAGCTTCGCCTTCGCTATTACATCGTAATGGCCTCATACGGTGCGATCTCAGCCAATCAAGTCCTCAACGAAGAAGACCCGCAGGTCGCTAAAGCCGTCGAAGCCCTTCCACGCTCAGCACAGCTTGCACAGCAGGCAGCAAAGGCACGGCAAAACAAAACGAAATAAAAAAAACTCCGCAGTTCCGAAAACTGCGGAGTAAAAATACATCTCAATCGGAACAGTTTAGAATTTCAGTTTCAGTGCAAACTGGATGACCCGTGAAGATTCACCAGTCTGGATGATCGTCTGCGTTGATGGCGGAGCGACCGCCGCACAACACGTTTGACCAAAGAGAGTGGACTGAATGTTTGGTGAGCCAACCGACGCGTCGCGGGGATTGTCGAAGTTTGCGTGGTTCAAAGCATTGAACAGCTCCGTCCGGAAATCGAGCTTAAACCGTTCGCTTATCGAAAACTGCTTAATGATCCCGAAATCGATGTTGTAATAGCTCGGTGCAATAAAGATATTGCGTCCCGCACCATTACCACCCGGAGCCGGAACTACAAATCCAGCGGCATTTGTAAAGACCTGTGGCCCGGTAATGTTGGCATTATACTGAAAGCTTGTCTGAACCGTTGGATCGGTTATAGCCGCTCTCGACTCGTGACCGCCATTCGAAGTCCTAAAACCGCTGCGAACACTAAATGGTTCGCCTGTCATGAATGTCTGGATCGAATTGATGGTCCAACCTCCGACAATATGATTCAGCCATCCCGGCGCGTCGCCGAGGAAACTACGCCCCTTTCCAATGGGTAATTCCCAGACAGTCGTGAGGTTGAATACATGGGTTCGATCAAAATCCGAACGGGCCCATTCATCGGCCAGATTTCGCATGTCAGTCGGTGTCCTTGGGTTTGTCGTCGAAAGGCCTCCTCCAGACGCCGCGCCAACTGGATCCACCGACTGGTTGTCCATCGACTTGGCCCAAGTGTAGCTCATGCCCATTCCAAAACCTTGAGCAAACCTACGCCGCAGCGAAAACTGGGCCGAGTGGTAGGCCGAGTCCCCAGCATTATCGAGATAGGTAATCGTGCTGAACTGCTGGTTTGGTCTCAGCCGGAAGAACAATGAGTTGTTCTCCACGCGGTCGGCAAATGCACCCAGCGCATTGGCGGCCACGAAGGTAGTCGCTCCGATGGTGACGCCAGGACTGATCTCATTTATCGCCGCCGTCGCATTTACAATAGCAGCGGTTATTCCAGTTCCGGCAGCCAGGATGGGAATTGCCGTAATCGGACTGGTACAGGTTCCGCCCGTCACTAGTGGGCCAGTTCCTGCCGGAAGACAACCGTTACGCATATTCTGCTGCATCAAAAGATACGACGGCAAGATCGCCGTTGGATCCGTTTGATTGCGGTTGCCAGCGTAATACAGGTGTGTACCGCGGCGACCGACATAGGCAACCTGCGCAACCATATTCCACGGCAGTTCACGCTGCCAGCTCAGGCTCCACTGATGCACATTCGGCAGCTTCATCTGGGGAGCAAACAGCGTTATGGGAGGCGAATTCGAAAGGGTTTGAAGGGCGGGAGTCAAAAATGTTGACGGCCTAAGCGTTGGAGGTGCAACGAACTGCGGGAACCCCCCTCCCAAGGTCACGTTTGGAGCGACCGTACAGCCCGTGGTGGTCGTTCCCCCAATGGTTGAGGAGCAAAGCTGCGTAAGACCCGGAATATTGGTTGCTACAGATGTGACCTGAAATGTTGAGATCGGATCGAACGCAATTCGATAACCTAAACGGATCGCGCTCTTCCCATTCTCACCAAACAGGGTGTTCAACACGCCCGATTTATAATCCGGCCCCCAAACGAACCCGAGACTTGGGCCGAGGCTCTTCCATTTGTCGATATTGTACCAACCCTTAGAGCGGGCAAACGTAACCGGGCCCGAAAAGACCGGCGTGGTAGGAGTAAACGTCTTTCCATCGTCCGTAAACGCCGAAGGGTTGATCTCCCAGCGGACTCCGAGGTTCAAGGTAATATTGGACTTTACCTTCCATTCGTCCTGCGCATAGAAGTTGTATTGGTTTGCCTTGGTTAGGCCGCTGAAAAGATTTGCCTTGTTATCTGTCAGATACGGCAAGAACACGTCGTTGGCAAAATCGGCGACGAACGTCTGCTGGATACGAGCGACTTGGCCGATCAGATTTGTGATGTGCGACTGGAGATTAGTGTTGTCAGTGCTGTTAATTTGACCTGCCACCGGAAATCCAGCCGGAGCCGCACGCAGGGAGGCGCTCAGTGAGATTATCGGTGGCGTCAGGCTTCGACTGTCCTGATGGCGGTAGAACCGTAGATTCATACCGATACCGATTACGTGATTACCTCTGACGATACTAAGATTGTCAATAAACTGCGGAGTGAAGATTTCGCGCTGGGTCCGCGGCCTGTTGGTATAAGGCTCGCTAATCAGGTTGTAGTCAACCGAAGATGTAGCTGGAAAAGAAGGATTTGCCTCGCCCTGGGTGAAGAGAAAGTTGAACTTAGAATATCCGAAACGAAAATCATTCGTAACGTAGGACGAGATATTTCTACGCCATCCGGCAACAAAATTAGAGGTCTTTCGATAAACTTCTCCAAGAGGAGGAAAGCCCGGAAACACCTGTGGCCGACCGTTGAGCGGATCTCCTTTCAGCGTGTTGTAATCGGAATAAAGGTAGCGCCCGAAAAGGCTGTTGTCGCCATTAAAATTATGGTCGATGCGTACCTGATATGCCGGTCCGCGAATCGCCGTCGGTGGATTCCACAAATACCCAGCCGTATTGAGGCCGTCGCCAAAACCAAAGGCATTAGGTGCCGGCAGTGTACCAAGATAGGTTCCAACCGAAGCATCAAGAACCGTTCCGGCAGGCAGATTGCCGCCCACGCTATACGTCCTGACGCAGCGGATCGAAGTCGGGGTTGCGCACAGAGCGACACCGAGGTCGGCCCGCAACTCGCCAGTGCTCGAATTAACAAGGAGCGGCGAGTTGCGACGTATCGTCTGCCCCGCGATTACAAGCGGATTCGTAGTATCCTCAACCCAATAGCGGAAATTTCCTGCTCTCGCGGCGGTCGTATAAACCGACGGTACGCCAAATGTCTGATCGATCGGCTGACTAAAATCAACCCGATTCTGCTGCCAGCTACCAAAAAAGAACGTTTTGTTCTTGATTATCCGGCCGCCCGCCTCGACACCAAACTGATAAAGCTTGGTCACACGCTTTGGCAGATTCTGAGCATTTGCAAACCATTCTTTCGAGTTGAACTTATCGTTGCGGTTATAAACAAAGGCCGTGCCGCGAAAGCGATTAGTGCCGGACTTTGTCGAGAGGCCGATGGAGGCTCCGCTGTTACGTCCCTCTTCGGCCGTCGCATTGTTCGTCGTGACCTTAAACTCCTGAACGTTGTCAGGGTTTAGACGGTAAAGGTTCGATACAGGATTCGGCACCGATGATTCGTTAGCATCTATGCCGTCGATCGTAACGTTAAATGCTCGGTCTCGCGATCCATTGATATGAACGCCAGATCCCGCTGCACCAGATGAACGCTGCACCACGCCAGGCTCAAGCAGAACAAGCGTCAAAGGATTTCGTCCATTTAGCGGAAGCGTCTCGATCGTCCGCTGGTCAACCACGTTGCCGATGGTTGCGGTATTCGGTTGAACCGCAATGCCGTCGGCCTGAACCGTCACGGTCTCGGACACATTACCAACCTGAAGTACAATATCCACACTCGATGGAGTATCAACTTGGACGATATTATTCGTGCGAACATTCTTCTTAAAGCCAGACTGTTCGACCGTCACCGTGTATTTACCGGGGTTAATCGAAGCGAACGAATAAATACCACCGGAAGTAGTTACCTGCGTGACAGAAACACCAGTAGCTTCGTTTGTAGCGGTTACTTTGGCCCCCTCAAGCGCCGCGCCGTTTGAATCCGTCACGACACCGGTCAGCCTTGACGTGCCGCCCTGGGCAAACGCCATACACGCTAGAAAAATAATTGAAACCAGAACAACTAAAATGCGAGAACTAAACTTAACCACAGTAGTTTCCTCCAAAGTAAATTCGATTAGAAAAGCCGCAAAGTCTATAGCGTTGGCACCGTGTACGAACGCTCCCTAATTGAGAAGCAACGAATGTGACACAAAACAAGCTACGGCCGCCTGCGTCGTGTCCATTCCCCTCAATTACTTATCGCAAGATCAAATAGCATAAGGAATTCTGTTGCAATATAACACAGATTTACAAAAGTGTTAACTGATACGCCCTATTATTTGAAAATGTTTGATTATTTATTAAATTGAAGGACGAGGCCCTTGGCTCCGACGGCCCAGCCGTATTTTTTGTCCATGTAGAGGCCGTAGATCCGCTCAGGGGTGTTGCTTTCCTGGCGGACCCAGGTTTTGCCGCGATCTGCTGATCTGAGGATGTTGCCGCCGTAGCCGACGATCCAGCCATTCTTGTCATCGGCAAAATCGACGCGCATCAGCGTTTCGCGAAAATTGGATTCGACCCTTTCCCACGTTGCACCGCCATTTTCTGTGCGGAGAATGGTGCCCGACTTGCCGACGACGTATCCGTCGTTCTCGTCACGAAAATCCACGTTGTAAAGCGGCATCTGCGTGCCGGAGGTCTGTTTACGCCAAGTGTTACCTTCGTCAGTTGTAGCCAGGATCACACCTTCATCCCCGACGATCCAGCCGTGGGAATTGTCGTGAAAGTCGAGGTGAAACAGCTCGGTCTTGGTCGGCACCGATAATCTTCGCCACGTTTCACCGCCGTCCTCGGTCCGCATCAGCAGCGAATCTACAACGACCTCTTCGTTGCCGCTTTTCTTGAGAACCGAGCCAATTACATAACCGCGTTTCTTATCCGAGAAACGGATACTCAAAAACTCAGGCCGCCCGGAGCCAAAATCGCTGGCGCGATAAATACGCGTTTCCTGCCAATTCTTTCCGGCGTCGCGTGTGATGAACATCTTTCGTCCGGCGACGAGATAACCGTTGTCGTCGTTGCGAAAATAGATCTCATTGATGTCCTCGGCAGTATTTAGCTGATACGGAGTCCAGGTTCGGCCACTGTCATTCGTAGAGGCCAGAAAGCCTTTGTCACCGGCGATCCAGCCGCGCTCGGAGGATGTGAAGTAAACCGCGATCAGATCGCCATTGACATTCGCCGGTTGAAGTATCCAGCCCGCCTGTCCAAAGGCAAAAACGCCGCATACGAGCGTAAGCACCGAGAGAAGTATCGCCTGTCTCAAAACATTTCCTCCAAAAACCGAAAGGTGTTCTTGACCTCTAGAATATAGTTTCGACGGTCAAAAATCACCTTTTCGGATGTTAAATACAGGTTTCCGGTTTCCCGCTATTTCGTAATGCGGTAAACCTTGCCCTTCCAAACGACGACAACCTGCTCGCCGAGCGAGAGATAAGGAGCAAGCGAAGGTTCATTCGTAATCAGCCTGAAATACTCGTCGCTGGCAAATTTGATCGAGGTCTCAGTCAAACGCGAAGTTTCCGAGAAGTCCGAATCGATCCAGACGCCGTTCTGATTGATGAAGTTCTTATTCGCAACGAACTGATTATTGACTGAATTTCTGACAATTATCTGTTCGCTTTCTTCTTTTCTTTCATCGGCAACAACGCTCGCATTCGACTGCATCGTGTTCTGTTGGACGCTCATTCGAACCGCTCCCGCGCCGCTCTTTTCACGCATAGCTTTCGCAGCCGGTGCCGATGAAACCGAGTCCATCGCCATTCCCGCACGCATATTCGCAATCGAGCCATCGGTCGCTAGATACGACGTGTACGGCGTAACAAGGCCGTAGCGTGTGCCAAGTTCGACAACCTCGTCACGTGTTTCTTTCGTTTCGCCGTTGGCGCGGATCTGTTCGAGAAGCCAACCGACACGACGGCTCGCCCACAGACGCGGCAGGAAATTGTTGTCTTCGTTACGCACCGGAAAATCGAGATCGTTGTAAGTAAAGCTGCGGCTCTCCTTGCCTGCTTTGCCCGTCAGCCGAAGCGTGATGTTCTTCAGATCGTTCGTATTCTTGTACCGGCCGATGATCGTCATCTGCATTCCGCGGAACAGATCGGTCAGCTTTCGCGGGTAGGTGTAGTCGGTCAAGACCGGTCCAAAATCAAGATCAAGGTCTGCGAGAACAGGCGAGCTAACCCGTGAGAAAAAGTTCGACACTTTTACTTCGAGGTCTTCTTTAGGTTGGACATAATCGGATATTCCCGAGTTCTCCGAACCGATCCGGTCTAACAGTGTCGTGTTGACGTCATAGCCAAATCCGAATGGAAAAATACGCACATCAACATTTTTTGTCGATTTGAGGTTGTTAATGATCTTCTCAACGTTTTGCTCGCCGACGGTCGGATTACCGTCGGTCATAAAGACAAGCATTTTCGGGCGGTCGCCGCGTTCGAATTGCTTGAGCGAGGCGATCAGCGAATCGTTGATGTTCGTTCCACCCGTCGGCTGGAGCTTATTAACAAATTCCTCGCCGCGTTTCTTACCCTCGGCAGTCGCATTGATCAGGCTGCGCTCCATCAGATGTTCTTCGCCCGCGAAGTTGATGACGTTAAATCTATCGCCATCGCGAAGCGTTCTAATACCGAACAGCAGAGCCTTTCGGGCCTTTTCCATCTTGCCTTCCTCGGCCATTGAACCGCTCGTGTCCAGAACAAAGACGATGTCTTTATTGACCAACTCCTTCTCCGAAATATTGTCCTTCGGCGACAGCATCAGGAGAAAATAGCCGTCTTTGCCCGGCTCGCGATAGGTCACGAGCGACATCCCAAAATCGCCATTCGACAGGCCGTAGAAGAGTTGAAAATCGGTATCGTTGCTCTTCGTTTCAAACGAAACGCTCGCCGCCGTCTCGCCCTTGCGTTTCACATCGAGCGAGTGTGTCGGCGAGTAAATATTCCGCAGAGCTTCTCTCCCAACGATCTCGATCGTGCCGGAGATCGTGCCGAACTGCTGCTTGGGCATATTGCCGCCATGGATGTCTCCGATCATTGGCCGGACAGGACGGGCCCAAACATTTCGGCCGGTGCCAAGCGGATATCGATACGCGACCGTTCCGGATTCGGCCTTGAGAACCTCCGTATATGTCATCTCAAGCTTCTTGTCCGAATTAGGCGGGATCGGGAAGATCGAGGCCTGGAAAAGATTCTTGCCGGCGTATTCGAGCAAACCGGGATCGCGTTGGCGACGAACGATCTCGTCGTAGATGCGTCTCGCCTCTTCTCTTGAACGCACCTCACCGACAAGCTTTTTGCCGTTCTCCCAGATCGCAAACTCCACGATCGAAGCCGTCTCAGGAATAGGAAAAAAGTACGTTCCCTCAAGCGTATACTGCGTATCATTTCGAAATACCTGCTCAACATGCGTCGTCGCCACTTGCCCATTGATCTTGGTGTCGAGCGTGATCGATTTCACCGGCAAGGCATTTGGCAGCGGCTGCGGCATCGGCCGCGGTGTCGGCCTGCAAGGCCGTGTGTCGCAGATTATCGGCACGATTATGCCTTGCGCGGTAATTGAAACAGATGAAAAAAGCGCAGCCACAGCTGCGCCAAATACGATTGCGATCGATCTAAACGTCATAAATAACTCTCCGGAAAAATCTTGATTAACGCACAACGGCGCTTTGTTTGACGTTTAAAGGAACGGTATAGGTTGTTCGTTCTTGCAAATAAAAAGACGCCTTGCGGCGCCTTTGCAAAAATAATCTGAGCAATAGCTCATTTTGTCGGATCACGAAAATCGGGATCGTCTTTGAGAAACGAATCGTCGATGTCTTTCTCGAGCTTTACACGAAGTTTTTCGACCATCTGTTCGGCCTTAAGAAAATTAAGACTGAGGCTCGCCCGCGTAGACTGTATTTCGGTCAGCAACGAATTTAGATTAGCTTTCTCAGCATTAAGACTTTTGCGACGATTATCACGGACATCCTCAGGTTTCATTGAACCGGCTAGTTGCAGGGCCCGTTCGATAATCTCAGGGCGGCTCTCAAATTCGAGTTGATCAATGCGCGATCTCACCGAATTCTCTTTTTCGATCATTTCGAAAAGCTGTTTTCGCAGCGATTCGCTCCGTTGCTCGGCCCGGGTGAGAATGTCGAGATTGAGTAGGAGACGCTTTTGCTTTTCGTCATAAGTACTGTTCTGGCCAGCCTCAAGTTTTCGGATGCGTTCGGTGAGTTCGGCAACACCCGGCAACGACGCCGGCTTTTCGACCGCTTTTTCAGGTGTTTTCACCATTACAGGTGCTCCGACAAAGTCACCGTCACGGCTGATGATCTCGGCCGTGTTCGAAGAAGGAGGCGGTGTCGCGAGCGGTTTTGCTTTTGTCTTTGGAGCCTGAGCCACAACGAACGTCGCCGACAAACCGAGAACCACCGCAAACAATGTCGCACTAATCAAATTTCTCATTACTTCCTCTTCTTGTCCGGTATGAAATCGCCTCTCACCAATTCGACCGCATTTTTGGCGAGACCGACAAAAGGTATTGCATCGATGCTCGAATTAATTATCCCTTTAACAACGCCCTTGTTTTTGATGTCGTTACCGACCAATGCGACAACGACGACCGTGCCGCCGAAAGGAATGGTCTTGGCCACACGTTTTGCCACCTGCCAGCCTCCGGCGTGCAGCAATTTTCTTTTCACATCCGGCTTGTCATCCATCATTTTCAGTCTATACTTGCTTTGATTTGATGACAATGGGCATACTTTCCTTTGCACGAAAAATAGCCCTAAAAGTTTCATTTTCGGTGACTTATGCCACTCGCGATCGATAAGATTTCACGACGCTTCGGAAATATTTGGGCGCTGCGCGATGTCTCGTTTGAGGTGACGGACAGCAGTGTGATCGGCATCTTCGGAGCATCGGGCTCAGGCAAATCGACGCTGCTCAACATTATCGCAGGAACGACAAAGCCGAGCGGCGGCTCGGTCGTCGTCGATGACGTTGATATCACTAAGCAAAAGCCAAAAGATCGCGGCATCGCCTTGCATATAGGCCACGGAGAAGGTGGTCTTAAGGGCCTGCTCTCCGGCGTTTTTGCAAAAGGTGCGGGCGGCGAGATTCAATTGTCCCGCTTTGAAAAGACCTCAACCGACACCCGAAAGATATGGCTACTCGACGAACCTTTTAGCGAGATGGACGCGGGCCAACGGGAACGCTGCTTTGCCGGTATCCGCGAAACGGCAAAATCAAATGGGCGAACGATCTTTTTTGCTTCAAGTGATTTTCAACAGATCATCGAGTTGACCGACGAGGTCGCGGTGATCGATCAGGGTGAGATAGTCCAGACGGGCACACCGCAAGAGATCTACGAGGAACCTGCCTCGGTCAAGATCGCCCGCGCGACTGGCGACAATAATCTCATCGCTGCCCGACGGCTTTCCTCTTCGGACGACCAAGTGCCCGAGTTCTACACGATCGACGGAGCCCACCGCATCTTTGCCCAACCAGTCGAAAAAGGTCGCCTCGGAGCTATAAATCAAAACGTCACGCTCTCTATCCGGCCAGAACAGATCGCAATGTCGATGGGAACATCGTTTCCAGAGGATAATCTGCTAAAGGGCGTGGTCACGAACATCAAATTTCGCGGCTCAAGCACCCTCATCGAATTCGACGCTGGCGGCCTCACTCTCGAAACCCGCGTATTCAAAGTCGTCGGCCTAAAGGTAGGCGACGAATGCATGCTCGGCCTGCCACCACATCGGATAATTGTTTTGCGGAGCTAACTACTGCAAATACAACGCCAATATCACCTGCACACGGCGATTCTTGGCACGGTTTGCGGCCGTTGTATTCGGTGAAACAGGCATTGACGCTCCGAGGCCTTTAGCGACGAGGCGGCCTTCTTCGACGCCCATTGCGGATAGCTTTTCGGCAACGGAATACGCTCGTTTTTCAGTCATCGACTGAATGGCATTTGCATCGCCAGCATCGTCGGTGTGAGATTCAACAGTGATCCGGTAGCTCTGATTGTTTGACAGCAACTCGCCGAGATTGGTCAATTTGCCATCGGCCTGCGGTACAAATACACTCGAACGCGTCGTCGTCCACCAGTTCTCAGGCAGCGTGAGGACAATCCCGCGATCAGTCTTCGCGACACTCCCAAACGACTTGAGTGAACTGATCAAAGCCGGTTCCGATGCTCGTATCTCAGCCTCTCTAGTCGCCTTGTCATTAATGGCCTGGGCCGCTTTCCGTTCATTCTCCGCCGCCGCCATCACTATGGCGAGTTTTGAATTAGCGGTCTCTAATTCCACTTTCGTCCGGCCAAGTTCCTCACGCATGCGGCCACTCTCATCACGCAGTTCCCGTAACTGTGACGAGTAATTCAAAACGTCTCGCTCGGCCAGTTCGCGGTTTCGTGTCTCCCGGGCGAGTTCTTCCTTCAGGTCAGCGATCTGCGATTGAGCATCGGAGTATTTGTTCTCAGCAGTGCGTATCTCAGAGTCCGTTCTGATCCGCTCGTTCCGTTTTTCGCGTGCCTCTTTCCGCTGCTGCGCCATCGATTCGGCCCTCAACGAAGCCTCGATCGAACGCCGTGCGGCAATGTCTACAGTATCGGGATCGCGGCCTGCCAGCCAGGAATTCGTTGCGTTCTGTAAGAGCGTTTCAGCCTCCGCGAGCTCGGTCGCCGCATCGCGCTCAGCACCGCCAAATCTAGCCAATGCCACGGCCTGTTTTGCCTGTAAGATCGCCGGCGGTGTTTTGGCATAATCCGTCTCAGCGATCTCAGGCGTGCGCGGATCACGAAAATAGTCGCTCGAATTGCCAAAGTATGAGATCGACGGCGATGTCGGTATCCGCCTGCCGTTCTCGGCGACCGGATACAGATTTTCCAACATGATCGCCTGGCTAGGCCGTGTGACCATGAAGTGCGGTTCCGCAGTGATGATGATGGCAAAAGTTTGGAGCGATGTTGTGACAGTTAGTTTTGAGTCGATAAAGAACAGGCCGCTGCGTTTGATCTCGCCAAGATTATCGGCCTGTCCAGTCGGCGAGATGGCCCATACGACATAAGTTGCGTAACCAGCACCGAGTTCAAATGGCCGCGGCATCTTATCGACCGACAGATCGATCCTCGTACCGCTGCGCGAGGTTCGTTTCACTGTGGCCTCGCCCTTCATTCGCGGAAATCTTGTTGTCCCGCGAAACTGCACCTTGACCACATCGTCGAGCGGATACGTGATCGCCGTCGTCTTACGGGCGACATCGACCTGAGCAAAAGCCGAAATGCACATCGCTGCCAACGCAAAACAAACCACAGCCAATTTCACAAAGATCGAATTTTTCATAGACCTCTCCCCGGCACTGGAACTTCCTTCAGAAAAGATGCCACAGATGATTTGAAAGTTGCAAATCATCGTTCTTGGACACAGCAAAGCCAAGTAAAGTATATTCAATCATTTACGGTTCGCCGTTTGCCAAACCGCATGAACGATCTCAAACGACTGCTCAAATACGTGCGTCCATATTGGGCAACGTTTGTCTTTGCTCTCATTGCGATGGTGCTGGTCGCTGTCTTTGAGACGGCAACAGGCTTCCTTTTAGTTCCGCTTCTTGACCAATTCTCACCAATTCCAGCCACCGAATCGAAAACGGGGTTTGATCTCAACAGTCTCATCCCGCGTGATGATTGGTTTAACGCCTGGATCATGATCTCGCTATTGCTGATCGGATTTACCATCGCGAAAGGCATCGCCGAGTATTTTTCATCATTCCTGATGGCAAAGATCGGCCAATCGGTCGTCCTAAAACTCAGGGGCGAATTGTACTCGCACCTGCTAAATCAATCGACAGTCTTCTTCGAGGGTCACAGAACGAATTTTCTCGTTTCGCGTCTCGTCGTCAGCTGTTCTGCGATCGAACTCGCGGTTTCGTCCAATCTACGCGACGTACTGCGAGAATCTTTCATGCTGGTATTCTTCCTCGGTGCCGCGTTCTATTTCAATTGGCGACTGACGCTCGGTGCTTTGATCATCGCTCCGATCATCGCGTTCCTAACCTCCAACTTCAGCCGGAAAATCCGAAAGCTCGCCGATGTTTCATTAGAAGGCAATAAACGGCTGAGCGACACAGCGCAGGAGACAATTTCGAATCAGGTCATCGTCAAGGCGTATGGCTCGGAACAGCGAGAGGGCAAGCGTTTTATGGATGTAGCTGGCTTGATCGCAAGGGCAAATCTTCGTTCGGCCGGAATTGCAGCGATCTCGCCACCGTCGATAGAACTCGTTGGAATGATTGCCGCAGTGATACTGTTCTTTTTCGGATTGCGTGAGATCAGTGCAGAACGCATGGAAGCTCCACAGTTTTTCACCTTTCTATTCTTCCTCTTCCGCAGCTACGATCCGATGCGAAAGATCTCGCGTCAGCATAATGAGATAACAAAGGCGTTTGCGGCGGCGAGAGATGTTTGGGGCATTTTGGATCAGGACGAAACTTTGCCCGAGAAGAGCGATGCGGTCGAACTACAGCCATTAGGAACCTCGATCCGCGTCGAGAATGTCTCATTCAACTACCGCAACAATAAACGCTCGATCTTGAAGAACATCAACCTAGAAGTAAACAAAGGCGAGACCGTAGCACTCGTCGGCGAGAGCGGCGGCGGCAAGTCAAGCCTGACCCGTTTGATCCAAAGGCTCTACGATCCTAAAGAAGGTGCGATCCTTTGGGACGGCGTCGATCTGCGGGAGGCGACCATTCACAGCCTTCGAAAACAGATGGCGTTGGTGACGCAGGAGACTGTTTTATTTAACGACACGATCAAAGAGAACATTGCGTACGGAAAACCCGATGCGACCGAAGCTGAGATCGCCGAGGCATCTAGGATCGCCTTAGCCGATGAATTCATAGCTCAATTACCAAATGGCTACGACACGCTCGTAGGCGAACGCGGCGTTCTCCTTTCCGGCGGCCAGCGGCAACGGATCGCCATAGCTCGTGCAGTTTTGATGGATGCCCCGGTGCTGATCCTCGACGAAGCCACGTCAGCTCTCGATACAGAAAGCGAATCCATCGTCCAACAAGCTCTCGCAAATCTAATGAGGGACAGGACTTCGATTGTGATCGCTCATCGGCTTTCGACAATCCGAAAGGCAAATAAGATCATCGTTATGGAAAAAGGACGGATCTTGGAGACTGGGACACATGACGAGCTACTCTCGATGAGCGGCACTTACAAAAAGCTCTACGATCTGCAATTTGCAGGTGAAGAAGTGGAAAACCAATTATGAGATCAATGACAGGCTTTGGCCGCTCGGCCGTTTCTGATGACAAATTCTCGATCTCGGTCGAGCTAAAGACCGTGAATAATCGCTTTCTCGATATCAATCTAAGACTGCCCGGCGAGCTGCAGGCACTCGAATCCGTCGTTAAGAAACTTATCAGCAACCGCCTCGCCCGCGGCCGCGTCGAGGTCAATTTGCAGTACGACCGCAATGACGATGCTCAATTTGAATTGAATCGACCGCTCATCAAGGGCTTCCTCGCGGCGATGAAGGAAATGCAGGACGAATTCGACTTGTCAGGTGAGCCAGATCTCAACGTCATAGCCCGACTGCCAAACGTGGTCACGACAAAAAAAGAAGAACCGAGCCCCGAGTTTCTCGCGGCGATCGAAAACTCATTTACCGAAGCCATCGACGCCCTCGAGATAATGCGCGAAAAAGAAGGCTCGCTGCTCCAAGGCGAACTCAACACGCTCCTCGACAGCATCGAACAACGCATCCCGACCATCGAAGCCCATTCATCCGCCGTCTCCGATGAATATCAAGCCCGACTGACAAAACGCATCAACGACGCCTTAGCTAAGACCGATTCACAGATCGAATTAGACCAGGCACGCCTCGCTCAGGAAGTCGCATACCTCACGGACCGGGCTGAAATAGCCGAAGAGATCGCAAGACTGCGAACGCACATCGAACATTTTCGCAAGATAATGGTCGAAACGAGCGACGTAGGCAAACGCCTAGATTTTCTCACGCAGGAACTAAACCGTGAAGCAAACACGATCGCTTCGAAGACAAACAACATGGTCATAAAAGAAAATTCGCTCGCGATCAAAAGTGAGATTGAGAAAATTCGCGAGCAAGTGCAGAATGTTGAATAGTTGTCAGTAGTCGGTTGTCAGTTTTTTGAACGCTGACAACTGACAACTGACAACTGACAACCGACAACCGACAACTGACAAAATGAAAGGCAACCTCATTATCATCAGTTCTCCCTCCGGCGGCGGCAAAGGTACGCTGATCAAGGAGGTGCGCGAGATGTTGCCGGATCTCGGATATTCGTGTTCGCACACCACGCGACCAAAGCGGTTTGGTGAGGAAGAGGGCCGCGAGTATTTCTTTGTCAGCCGCGATGAATTTGAGCGGCGGATAAATGGAGGTGACTTTCTTGAATATGCCAATGTACACGGCCATCTCTACGGCACGTCGCTGGCCGAAAGCCGAAAGGTCTTCAACTCCGGCCGCGACCTCATCGTCGAGGTTGATGTCCAAGGGGCTTTGCAGATGATGGATAAATCGGAGCTGGATGGACTGCGTATCAGTATTTTCATTCTTCCGCCGTCATTTGAGGTTTTGCGGGCACGTCTGACCGCTCGAAATACTGAGGACGAAACCGGACTTCGTACACGTCTCAAGAATTCATTCGACGAAGTAATGGAATATCCAAAGTTCGACTACGTCATCGTAAACGAGGACCTCTCGACCGCCGCACGGCAGATCGGAGCCATAATCTTAGCCGAACGTCAATCGACAGATAGACAAACCAGTGCCATTCAGGGTATTCTTGATAGTTTCGATGCTTCTAGGCATCTATTCGAGGGAGACTAGGCAAAAACATATGGCCGACGAGAAAGAGATCGAAGAACAAATTGACGAAGCGACCCAAGAAGAGATCATCGATCCGCCTGTGATCGATTCGAAATATCGAATGATCATCCTTGCCGCCCAACGAAGCAAGCAGCTCCAGCGCGGTGCAATTCCCCGTGTCGACGCTGATATCCGTAAGACCAAACCAACGCGTATCGCAATGCGCGAATTCGAGAACCGCAAGATCAACTTCACCTTTACCGATCAGCTTCCTGAGACAAAGCCAAACAGATAAATAGATTAATGATAAAGAGAATGAGGCTGCCATTTGCTGGCAGCCTCATTTTTTTAAGTGATCGTTGATCCCGTTACATTCCCTTATAGTTCGGCCCGCCACCGCCTTCTGGCGTGACCCAATTGATGATCTGATACGGATCGGCGACGTCGCATGTCTTGCAATGAACGCAGTTGGAGAAATTCACCTTGAGTTCCTTACGCCCGCTCGTCACGTTATCCTCCATCTCATAGACTGCCGCCGGACAAAATCGCTGACACGGATTGCCATATTCTTCAGCACAACGGGTCGCACATATCTCAGTATCGAGAACGTGCAGATGTGACGGCTGATCTTCGTCATGGGCCACGGCTCCGTAGAAAACATCGGTAACCTTATCGAACGTCAACTCTTTATCGAATGGGACTTTCGAATACCGATCTAAACGCAAGTGGTCATTTGGCCCGAAACCGTTCAGAGTGCGGGCTTCAGCCCGTTCTTCGCCGGAAAACATGCTAAAGCGTGTACTCTGAACTTTCTCCATCCTTTCATGTCCCGCTACATGATGCTCCTTCGGCATAAATCCCCACGCTAAACCTCGCGTCAAAAATTGCAGTCCGGTATTGATGAGCGCCAACCAGCGGCCTTTTTGGAATGCACCGTGAAAATTTCGCACGGGATGCAGCTCGTCGTAGATCCAACTCAGATTTACCTTTTCGTCGAAATGTTTCAGGGTTTTGCTCGAAAAATCTTCATGTTCGAACGCCCCGACGATCGTCTCTGCGGCGAGCATTCCGCTTTTCATCGCGGTGTGGATTCCCTTGATACGTTGACCGTTCAAAAATGAGCCCGAATCGCCAACGATCAAAACACCATCCGCGTACAAACGTGGCATCGTGAAATAACCACCAGCGTTGATCGTCTTTGCACCGTATTTGATCATCTTGCCGCCCGCGAGCACGGCGGCGACTTTCGGATTGGTCTTAAATTTCTGAAATTCCGCATGCGGATCGATCATCGGATCTTCGTAATCGAGCCCGGTGACGTAACCGATCGAGATGACATTGTTCTTCAACCCATAGATCCAGCCGCCGCCGTAAGTCCTTGTGTCCGAGGGAAATCCGAGCGTATGCACGACCTTTCCCTCGGCGAAATTGCCTTCCGGCACTTCCCAAAGCTCTTTGACACCGAGCGAGAAAACCTGCGGCTCCTTGCCTTCCATCAGGCCGAGACGCGACATTAGCTGCTTTGCGAGCGAGCCGCGTGAGCCTTCGCCGAGCACCGTGACCTTTGCCAGCAGATCGACGCCGGCCTCAAAATTCGCCTTCTTGTGGCCTTCCTTATCGATGCCTTTGTCCCCCGTGCGAACGCCGATCACCGAGTCATTTTCATCGTATAGAATTTCGGACGCAGGAAATTCCGGAAAGATATTGATCCCGGCAGCCTCGCATTTTCCCCCAAGCCATTCGCAGACCTTGCTGAGCGAAACGATGTATTTGCCCTTATTTTTCAAAGGCGGCGGCACGAGCGGCGCGTTGATGCCGCCTTTCTCCGTGAGGTACCAAAACGCATCTTCCGTCACGACCGAGTCGACCGGGCAGCCCTCGGCGATAAAGTCGGGCATCAGCTCGCGGATCGCGATCGGGTCCATCACGGCACCCGACAAAATGTGAGCCCCGACAAACGAGCCTTTCTCGACGATCGCGATCTCAAGCTCGCCGATCTTACGGCCTTTTTTTATGCCTTTTTCGATTAACTCATCGTGCTTGACGATCTCATGTTTGAGGTGCAGAGCAGCCGCAAGATTCGCAGGCCCTGCGCCCACAAATACGACGTCCATCGGTATCTGTTCACGTTCGATCATATAGTCAGTACCACCAGCGGTAGCGGGTGGGGTGTTACTTCCAGAATGAATGACCATTCATTATTCTGACAAAGTATATCAATCGCCGCCGCCTTTGCCTACCGCCCGTCGGCATCGATGCGATAGAATAGGCAAGTGTTACGAGCAATACTTTTCCTGACCATTATAGCGACGTCTCTGTCGTGTGCGCCATCGCGGCCGACGCTTGAGATGCCGGGCAAATTCCTATGGGCATGGGAACGCCCCGAGGACCTGCGATTCATCAACCCCGATCAATACGGCGTCGCCTTTCTCGCCCAAACCATCAACCTGGAAAGCGATCGCGTAACACCGCAACAACGCCGCCACCCGCTCGAAATTCCGCCCGGAACGTACCTGATCGCCGTCACACGCATCGAAACAAGCAAAGAGACAACACGGCGTCCAAAGTTCGACATTTCAGCCATCAGCAAGATCTCACATCTCGTCAAAAACACACTCGAACTGCCCGAGGTCAAGGCCGTCCAGATAGACTTCGACGCCGTCACGTCGGAGCGCCAATTCTATCGCTCGCTAATGACCGAGATCCGCAAACAGCTCCCACTGCAAACCCCGCTCACCATGACTGCCCTCGCCTCTTGGTGCACCGGCGACGCCTGGTTCAGCGACTTCCCCGTCGGCGAAGCCGTCCCCATGGTCTTCCAAATGGGTGCCGACAGCGAAAAGATCAAAACCTATCTCGCCAACGGCAACGACTGGACCGAACCACTCTGCCAATCCTCCTACGGCATTTCGCTGACCGAAGGTAAGTTCATCGGCATGAAGCCCGATCGACGAATATACTATTTCAGCGATAAGCCCTGGAAGGCATCCGATCTTCCCTGACCACCACCTTTTTCGTATGACCAAATGCATTTTGTATGACCCACGTGCATTTTTTATGACCCAGCCGCACTTTTTATGACCAGACAAGGAGCCACAAACCGTCGCGAACCGCACTTTACGAGCCAACGTAAATTAGTGCAGTTCACACACTTCAGCGAATCGGGACGCTTCAAAAGTTTCTCTTTTAGTGTTTCGTTCGTGTTCATTCGTGGCTAAACCTCTTCGGACTTTTTAACCACGAATGAACACGAACTATACACGAATAATACTCAGAATTTTCTTGACACATTGTTGCATTTGTGATACATTCTTTGTCGATGGCTCGAAAGTGGGAAGAGTTTGACGATCCGGGGACGCCGCGAATAGCGGATCTTCATGTATCGATGTCGCCGACGGGCACGATGCTCATCAGCCGCAACGCCTACGGGGCCCTCTGGAACCCAACCCATGTGATCATGCTCTGGGACGGCGAGACTGACACCGTCGGCATCAAAGCCGTCCCGCCCAGCACGCTCAACGCCTTCAAGCTATACGACAGCCGCCGCTCCGGAGCCTACCGCTTCCACGCCCTCAGGTTCCTCATAAAATACGACATCCGCCTCGACTACACCGTCCGCTTCCCCACCGCCCGCATCGAAGACGACGTCCTCATCCTCGAACTCCCCCACCGAGTCCGCTCCCCCCACGCCGTCCGCGAGATGCCACCGAGGAAGGGGCAGAGTCGCTCACGTTAGTCACTAAGATTGTCACACTCCGGTCTCAATAAATTTGTCCGTCGTCCAGCGTGATCGGCATGATTGTGCCCCAATTGTTGAGAACACCCGAGAAATTAACTGACATTCCTTTGGAGAGCCGGGCTGCATTTTGTTTTTCTGTCTTTTTCAATGTAATTAGCAGATCTGAAGTCAGCGTGTCGGGATTCATCTTTACTTGTAGACTCAACCCGCCGAGCATTCCTTCGGAGACTTCCGATACCGTCCCGCTCCACCTCACACGTTTTCCTTTGAAACCCTTCCACGCATTTTCTTTCTGCATATCGGTGGAACTACTCTTTAGGTTGTAGATCAGATCGACCTGTTGCCACGTAATCGAGCTAATAGTCTCTGGTGCTACCGCAACGGGAGCAGGTTCGGTTACTAGCGGCGGCCTTTTCGGTGGATTAATATAGTCCATTATCGCCGCAACAACTACCAACACGCCAATCACGCAACCGCCAATAATGATAATTTTCCTATTCATAGGTTCTTCCTTTTAATAATTCCCAAACCTGTTAACTTTTTCACAACCAATATGCGATTGCATAGTAAGAATTACACCTATTTGGTGTTTGAGCCTTAGATCGAATTTGCCGAGAATGGTATATCCGTTTTTGGGGAGAGTCAAACGGCAGTGGTCGGTGGTCAGTGGTCAGCGAGGATCAAAAAGGGCTTTGCCTGTTCGCAGTGCGGCGATGGCTGTGCCTCGCCGTTAGACGGCATTTTCAACACCTCGGAGCCCGGCCCGCCTAAGCGGGCATCGGGCGACAACGCTTTTTTCTTTTGTCGGCGGTACAGCCGCCTCCGGTGACTATTTTGGGATGGCGACGGAGAGGCTTAGCCTCTCCGCAGTGCGAGGTGGCGGAGGCGACTGTTGACTGGATTCTAAAATTCAACCACCCGCTACCGCAGGTGGTTCTGACTTAAACTGTTCGATGTAGCCGTCGAGGTCTTTTTGGAGGTCTTTGTTGCGGTTGTAGCCGCGTTCGGTAATTAGGTCGAGTAATTGACGGGCCTTTGCAATGTCGTTTGAGTCCGCAACGTCGAGCAATTGCTGTATGTCGATTACATCCTGCGGACGAGTCTTCCAATCTGCCGAAAGAACTTTCATGGCAATGAGAGATGCGGTCGTAGCAAGTTTTACGACGATGTCAGGAAAGGGTTCGAGTTCGGTTGCGTCGTCTATCACTTCCCGTTCGATGCCGGAAGTAGCGAACAAAAGATCGACGAAAACCCCAACGTCGCCACCAGTCGTCAGGCGAACAGTCATCAGACCACCGTCGTCCTCCTTTTCAAGGAACATTGCGATATGGAAGCCTGCATTTCGGAATGAATTGACAACGAGATCAGCCGCAGAATCGCTTTCAACCGAAATTGCGAAGTCCACGTCCTTAGTGAAGCGCTCTACGGTACGGAGTGAGACGGCGATGCCGCCCACCATTGCAAACTCGACTTTGAGTCCGCGGAGATGCTGGACAACTGATTTTACGTATTCTGCGAGATGATCGTTCAATTTTCACTAACTGAACCGCTTTAGGTCGCCGATGCGTCCGACACCATCACCAAATTCGGCTCCGGGGCGAACGCGATACCACTTACTTAGCTCTTCGTTGATCTGTTGCAGCGTAAGATCCGGATGCTTCTGACGCAACTTATGGATAAAGGCTCTTTCACCAAGACGCCTTAGTTCCATAAGAAGTTCAAATCTAGCAATCCCATTTTCCACACCCTTATTTTACCATATTATTTTGGCATTTTGAGTGGGAATTGAGACCTGACTCTCGTGTTCGCGGGAGCCCAGTCGGTTCTGGCCTGGCAAAACGCGGCCAGTGCTAAAGCCGTCGCTCCCGGTTCTGACTATTGCTCAAACTGAGCTTTCAAACTCTCAGTATACGGTGCCCTCGCGACGCCTTTTTCGGTGATGATGGCGGTGACTAGGTCGTTTGGGGTAACGTCGAAGCCGTAGTTGGAGACTAATGTATCGTCTGGGGCGATTTGGATGTCCTTGACGTGTGTGACTTCGCGTGGCCCTCGTTCTTCGATGGGGATCTCTTCGCCGGTGGGGCAGTTTAGGTCGACGGTGGAGAGCGGGGCGGCGACGTAAAAAGGTATTCCATGCCGGTGGGCGAGGACGGCGACCATGTAGGTGCCTATTTTGTTGGCGACGTCGCCGTTGGCGGCGATGCGGTCGGAGCCGACGACGACAGCCTGGACGCGGCCTTTTTTCATTACGTGGCCGCACATGTTGTCGGTGATGAGCGTGACGGGGATATCGTCTTCCATCAGTTCCCAAGCGGTCAGGCGTGCGCCTTGGAGATAAGGACGCGTTTCGTCGGCGATGACGGCGATGTGCTTGCCCTGATCGACGGCTCCGCGGATAACGCCGAGGGCCGTGCCCCAAACGCCGCCGGTCGCGAGTGCTCCGGCATTGCAATGCGTCAGAACTGTCGAATTATCTTCGAGCAGTTCGCCACCGAATTGTGCGATGAGACGCTGTGATTCGATATCTTCTTCGTGGATCGCCTTAGCGTCGTCGAGCATGATCTGCTTGATCTCGCTGACCGATTTCCCTTCCGACTTGGCGGATTGGAAAGTTCGGTTCATGCGATCGATGGCCCAGAAGAGATTGACGGCGGTCGGGCGGGTTTTGGCGAGGACTTCGCTGATGAATTCGAGTTCGTCCTCGAGATCGACGACGGTAGTGCCGACAAACTGCTTTGCTCCGAGCGCCATTCCATACGCCGCCGAAACGCCGATCGCCGGTGCCCCGCGCACGACCATGTCGCGAATTCCATCAGCGACAGCATTATAATCACGTAGCGTCAGCCAAGCTTCCTCAGTCGGCAGCAGCCGCTGATCAAGCATCAAAACACCTTCGTCGGACCATTTAACGGGGATGATATCGAGTTTCATAATAATCGGAACGCGGACAGCCATGTCCGCGTGTGTTTGCAAAGGAAAGATATTACAACAACGGCGAGACCAATTCCACGCAGCGTCACTCGCAATTTGGTCGACACGCGGACAAGGATGTCCGCGTTCCGTCATTGATACTCGCCGACCATTCGTTTATATTCGTTGCTTATCAATAAGCGTGATTTATGACGGAGGCCTCGACTAATATCGCCACTCAAGCAGTTAGTACCCAAGCACAACCGACCTTTCGGGCCGATTTTGAACTGAACCTATCGTTGCCAGCAAATTTGGCGGCTCTCGACGCTCTCTCGGCCAATTTTTGTTGGTCATGGCAGCCCGAGGGCGCGGCTCTTTTACGCGAACTCGAACCGACGCTCTGGGATAAATGCGAGCAGAATCCTCGTGTTTTTCTTAGGAAAGTTAACCGGTTACGCCTGTATCAAAAAGCGGCGGACACGCAGTATGTTGAGCGTTTACAGCGATTTACAGAAAAGCAGAAGGCTTATCTCAGACTGACCGCAAAACCACGAGCCACGACTAAGTTCGCATACTTTTGCGCAGAATACGGTGTTCACAATTCCCTGCCAAATTACTCCGGCGGCCTCGGGATTCTCGCGGGCGATCATCTTAAATCGGCCAGCGATCTTGACCTGCCGCTGATAGCTGTTGGTTTACTCTATCGTTATGGCTATTTCCGCCAAAAGCTCGGGCACGACGGGTGGCAGGAAGAGTCTTACAATGATGTTTTCGAATCTGAACTCGCCATAACTCCTCTTTTTGACGAGAGTGGAAATCGCGTCACGGTTTCCGTCCACATTCGCGGCCGCGAGGTCGCCGCTCAGGCATGGCACGCCTCGGTCGGACGAATTTCGCTTTATCTGCTCGATACCAACGTTGAACAAAACAGCGACGTTGACCGCCTCATCACCGGTCATCTTTACGGTGGCGATACGGAAACGCGTATTGTACAGGAAAAAGTACTCGGGATCGGCGGCGTGCGGCTTCTGAGGAAACTCGGCATCGACCCGCAGGTCTATCACCTCAACGAAGGCCACGCGGCCTTCTCGACGCTTGAACTGGCCCGTGAACACATCGCCGCTAATCCAGAAGCATCATTCGCCGATGCCGTCGAAACTGTTCGCAGCAAATGTGTTTTCACCACACACACTCCAGTCTCGGCGGGCAACGATGCGTTTGATCCAAAGGTTTTGGCTGAGTGCTTTAGCAAAGAATATATCGCTTCACTAAAACTTACCGACGGTGAATTCTTGGCTCTCGGACGTGCTGATCTTAGCGACGATAAAGAGTTTTTCGGCATGACGCCTCTCGCGATTCGCATGTGCCGTTCGGCAAATGGCGTCAGCGTAAAGCATGGCGAAGTTTCGCGTGGGTTATGGCTCAAGATGTTCCCCGATCTGGCGGACGCAGGTGCCGTGCCGATCACTTCGGTGACCAACGGCGTTCACGCACCGACGTGGGTCGCACCGGCGTTTCAGAGCATCTATGAGCGGGAGATCGGCGAGAATTGGCATGAGATGGTTCGCGACGAGGCGGCGTGGGCCAATGCGGCGAACGCTTTGCCGGATAGCTCGATCTGGTCCTCGCATCAGGTGCTAAAGGAATTGCTGATCGCCTTCATCCGCGAGCGGACACGTGCGAAGGAAACAGGTGATGTCGATACGATCCACGAACACGAAAGTACGAGGGGCCTATTCTCGCCGGACGTTTTGACGATCGGATTTGCCCGTCGCGTCGCCGCTTATAAACGCTGGGATCTGATCTTTTCGGATCTCGACAGGCTTCTAAAACTGGTCGATGACTCTGAGCGTCCCGTCCAGTTTGTTTTCGCGGGCAAAGCTCATCCGCAGGACCGCACGGCTAAAGCCATTTTGCAAAAGCTGATGTCGATCAACAATGACTCGCACTGGCAACGGCGTGCCGTGTTCATCGAAGACTACGATCAGGAAGTCGCTCGCTATCTAGTCCACGGAGTTGATGTCTGGATGAACGTCCCGCGTCGACCGATGGAGGCCAGCGGCACGAGTGGAATGAAGGCCGCGATGAACGGAGTGCTAAATTTCTCGATCCTCGACGGCTGGTGGATCGAGGGTTACAACGGCGAGAACGGTTTTGCCATCGGCGAACTCGATGTCGAAGCTGATGCTCAAATGGACGTCGAGGACGCGGAATCGCTATATTCGACGCTCGAAAATGAGATAATTCCCGCATATTATTCGCACGGCGAAAACGGTTTGCCGGCAGAATGGATCGCGAGGATGAAAAACTCGATCGCAACGCTGACACCGCAGTTTTCAAGCGATCGGATGGTCGCGGATTATCTCAGAAACATTTACGACGAGGCTTAAATCTATGCAGGATCAACAATTCAACACGGGCGTCATCCGTCCGGTCGAGGTCTACAAAGAAGCTTGGGAACTTATAAAAGATCAGTACTGGCTCGTACTCGGAATCACGATCGTCGGGATGCTGATCGGCAGCGCGGTGCCGGTCGTGCTGATCGGGCCGATGATGTGTGGTATCTACCTTTGTCTGTTCGATAGGATCGAGGGCCGCGAACTTAAGTTTGAAAAGCTATTCAAAGGCTTTGATTTTTTCGGGGCCAGCCTTATCGTCGCTGTCGTGATAATGGTGCCGATGTTCGTCCTGATATTTTCGATCTATATCCCTATGATCGGGATGGCAATGGCGGGTTCGCGGATGAGCGAATCGGAGCTGATACCCTTTCTGATCGGCACGATCATATTTGAGATCATCTTGGTATTTGTGATGGTGTGCTTTCACACGCTGCTGCTGTTCTCGTTCCCGCTGATCGCTGACCGGAAACTAGGCGGAATTGATGCAATCAAGCTAAGCGCCAAAGCCGTCTGGGCTAATCTTGGCAGTATCGCCGGCTTGATCGGCGTCGGATTTGTCGTTGCGATCGTTGGTTATTTAATGCTGTGTATCGGCATCTATCTCGTCTTGCCGCTTATTATGACGTCGTCAGCGGTCGCATATCGAAAGGTTTTCCCGCAAATGGGTGACCGTAGCCACGAACCGCCGCCGGTCGGCTCGTACGGCGGAGGCTAGACCATTGCACGCAACTTTCAAATACATCGATACCGCCGAAAAACTCGACGCTCTATTCGCCGAGTCATATGAGCGCCCGGTGGCCTTGTTGAAACACAGCAATAGCTGCGGTATCAGTTCGCACACGATGTACCTAATCGATGAGACCGATGCGGTTGTGAATGTGCTAGTGATACAGGAGCACCGTGATCTTTCTGCCGATGTCGCCACACGAACCGGCCATCGCCACCAGTCGCCGCAGGCGTTTGTCCTTCGCGACGGCAAGCCGATCTACCACGCGACGCACTACGGCATCGAAGCGCAGAAACTCGCGGGCCTTCTAAAATAAATGCTCGAACCAACCCAGATAATCGAAGAATCAGACGGCGAAGTCTCTATCACATGGTCTGATGATTCCGAGACACGCTACTCCGCCCCACAACTCCGCCGCGTCTGTCCCTGCGCAACCTGCGTCAACGAATGGACCGGCGAAAAGATACTCGACGAACGCCACATTGCCGATGACCTCACATTCTCATCCATCGCCATTGTCGGCCGATATGCTCTAAATTTCGTGTTTTCGGACGGGCATGATACTGGAATATTTAGTTTTAAGTATTTGCGAGAACAGTCGGGTTCCTCTGTGCTAGACTGAGACTTATGCACGAGCGCGATATTTTTGACGAGAAACAAGAGATCAAGAAGGCTAATTTCTCATGTCCGCATTGCCGGGAGCGTGGCGATTACGATGTCAGGTGGATGACACGGCGAAAGAAGCGAAACGAGCCGCGGAATATGAATGCTCAGGATAAGTCGCAGTATCAGAAATCGAAAGATTACATGGTTCGCATTGACGACGTACTGATGTGCATGAATATGCGTTGCCGAAAGCGGTTTGATATCCCGTCGTCACAGACGGTTGTATTTATCTAGATCTCGAAAGATAAAAAGGCGAGCCAAAATAAATTGGCTCGCCTTTTCCATTGGATACTTGATATCTAATAGATCGAAAACGAATATTCGACCTGTTTGGTAACCGATTGGCCGACTCCATTGGTCTTCGCCGGCTCAAAATTGATCCGCTTGGCCGCGGCGATCGCCTGTTCGCTAAGCCCATTCGGAAGGCCCTTGACCACCGACACACCGCCGACCTGACCCGACGCGAGAAACGTCACGCGGAGAATTACCGTGCCCTGAATATTATTCTGACGGGCTGCGTCGGTGTAACCCGGACGCGGTTTGGAGATTATCTTCAGCCCCTGCGTGACACCACGTTTGATCTCGGGCGGCGGGCCGTCAGAGTCACCATCACCAGCCCCTGTTCCGCCACCATTTCCAGTTCCGATACCACTTCCGTAGCCCGAACCTGTTCCCGATCCCGCACCAGTTCCACGACCGCTGCCCTGGCCGGTTCCGGTTCCGCTTCCCTGTCCACCGCCCGTTCCGGTTCCGTTAGAAAAGTTTGTAAAGCGACCGTTCGGGTCGCCCCAAACCTGATTTTCTTTCTTAAATTTCTGATTGCCCTCTGTCGAAGGAGGTGGCAAAACTAACGATGGGTTGTCCAATCTGGGTATCTTGGCATCCGGTGGACGAATAGGATTTGGAGTTTGGTCGGCAAGATCACCTTTTGTGGTCTCTTCCTGCTCATCACGGCCACCGCCGCCACCGCCGCCGCCATCGTCCTTGTTCTGTTTCTGTATCTCTTCCTCGATATCCATTGGGACTTCGGTGGTAAGCGACGCCAGGAACATGTCTTCATTGATCGAGCCAACATTGAGATCCTTGCTAAAAAGATTGATGACTAAACCCGTCATCAACGCAAAGATCATAACGCCCGTAGCACCGGCGAGAAGACCGTTACGAGTACTGCTGTCTTTGTTGTCTTCGATGACCGTTACGTGAAATTCCTCGTCCTTGATCGGCGTTACCTTAAATGGAGCCGGCTTGGCATCAACATCTATCGCCGTCGTCACAATAAACGGAGCCGCCGCACTAACTGGTTCGGCAACGACTTCCTCAAAAACTTCTTCGACAGGCTCGTCGATTTCGACGACCTCTTCGGCCGGAGCCGTATAGACGGTCTCGATCTCATCAAATTCTTCGAACGGAGCAGCCTCGAAGGCGGCTGCCTCTTCGATCTCAAGGATCGGCTCAGAGACTTCCGCAACTTCTCCAACCTCTGGGCCCGGTGCAGCGACAAACTCTTCGACGACGGGAGCCGCGACAACCGGTTCGGCCGCCGCCAGCGGGTTCATCTCAAAAGCCTGCAGGCTCGCACCGCAATTCGGGCAGAACCCAAATTTCTCGGCAAATCCCTCATCACACGAACTGCAAAATTTGACTATTTTTCCCATCTTCAAGCCTCTCAGTACTCGTCCGTTGTCGGACGGCATAATGATAAAACGATTATACCGCGTTTATTTCAGAAGTTAAGTGTTTTTTCAACAACCTTTTTCCGCGGATACCACTTGCGGATACTCACTTTTTGATAGATGCTTCATCCGTTTGACGCGATGCCCATACCGCATCTAATATTTTCATTTGCCAGAGCGAAACGCCTTTGTGAGTTTACAACCACATCGGCACGTTGCGGCAACTAATCTATACTTTTAGATGCCGCTAGTATTCCATACGATGAAAAACAAGAATTTATTTGTAAAAATAGTATTTATCGCGTTTATCGTGCTGTTGCTGTTTTCGCTCGTCGCTCCGGCGATCTTTGCTCAGGCCATGCCCGCACCGAAGAAGGAGAGCCTTCTCAACGGCCTAAAGGTGCTGATGTGGAACGATGCCAAGGCTGACAAGGTTACTGTAAAGATCCGCATTCACGCCGGTTCGGCATTCGACCCGCAGGGCAAAGAGGGCGTGATGCAGTTGCTCGCGGACAATATTTTCCCGAATGAAGCGGCGAAGGAATTTTTCACCGAGGATCTCGGCGGCAGCCTTGAAGTAATTACAAACTACGATTTCATCCAGATCAATGCTTCGTCAAAGCCGGGAGATGAATTTCTGACGATGTTAGAAACTCTCTCAACCGCCGTTTCCAATCCGGCCATCGATAAAGAAACGACCGCGAAACTCAAAACCGCTCTTCTCACAAAGATTAAGGCTCTCGAAGCCGATCCGGCTTATGTGGCAGATCGGGCCGCTGCAAAGCGTTTGTTTGGCACATTTCCATACGGCCGCCCGCAATTTGGTAACGAGGCGTCGCTCAAAACTATCGACTTCGCCGATCTCGTCGATGCGAAAGGACGCTTTCTGAGCGCAGATAATGCGACCATCGCGATCTCGGGTAATTTTGACCGTGCTCTCGGTTTTCGTGCCGTTCGGCGTTATTTTGGCGGCTGGCTCAAATCGGACAAGCGCGTACCGTCAACATTCCGCCAGCCTGATGATCCGGTGCCTGGCTTGCTAACGGTCGCTTCGCCAACCGCCGGCAAAACTGCGATCAGATTTGCGATGCGCGGGCTTTCACGTTCTGACAAAGATCTAACGGCCTCGCTGATATTTACAAATATTCTTGAGACACGCCTTAAGGCACGCGTTCCGGCCGCCCATACTGGTGGCGTCTTTGTTCGAAACGAGTATCACACGCTACCTGGCATGATCACAATTGGATTTTCGGCCGACAAGGGTGAATTTGGCACCGCGAACGGCAAGGTCGAGGCAAATGAGCTTGTCGGAACAGCGATCGCAGACGCGATCACGGAAGCCGAGTTTCAGGCTGCAAAAACCGCTGTCCTTACCGATTGGGCCAGCCGCGACTCGATCTTATTCTGGCTCGACGTCGATACTTTTAAGACCGCCGAGCCGGCGTCGAAGAGTGCTGAGATCACGCTCGCCGATGTAAAGGCCTTTGCCGAGTCCGCCGCCAGAAAACCAATGGTCGCGATCCTGGTAAACACTCCGACGCCCGCCAGCTAAACGTGACCACCCAACTAAACGCCAAAGAGGCCGCACACTCCAAAGCCGTCCGCGAGATGTTTGCCGGCATCGCGGGGCGCTACGATCTGCTCAACCACTTACTGTCGTTGAACATCGACAAACTCTGGCGGCGGAAAGTCTCAAATCTGCTTCGTGAAACTCTCGAGCGAACGGAGGCTATCGTTCTAGACGTTGCCTGCGGCACCGGCGATCTTTCACTCGAACTTCACAAAGACAGCAAGGCCAAAGTCATCGGCACTGATTTCTGCCGGCCAATGCTGACGGTCGCTCATGAGAAAACTGCTGGTTTGAAAGCGGCTGTGCCGTACGTCGAGGCCGACGCGATGGATCTGGCGTTTGCGGATAACAGCTTCGACGCTCTTACGATCGCCTTCGGACTTAGAAATCTGCCAAATTTTGCCAACGGCCTCACCGAACTTCATCGAGTCATCAAACCCGGCGGCAAGATCGTCATCCTCGAATTCTCAAGCCCCGTGGTGCCCGGCTTTCGTCAGCTTTTCAATTTTTACTTCGCCAACATTTTGCCTCGTATCGGCGGTGCAGTCAGCGGTTCGCGTGGAGCGTATGAGTATCTGCCGGACAGCGTTTCCAAGTTTCCCAACCAGAAAGGGCTTGTCGAGATGATGGAGAAGACCGGATTCACGCAGGTCAAATATCAGAACCTCACCGGCGGCATCGCCGCGATCCACTCGGGCGTAAAAAACTGATATTTGTCATCTCACGCCAAGGGTTATAAAATTTGGTGTTCCTGTCCGCACGCTCCGGATGAAATACAAGTTTTTAAACATCGCCCGTCAGATCGGTTTGATGCTGCTCGTCATTTGGACGGTGGTGTCGCTGGTGACGCTGCTCATCGAGATCGTGCCGGGCGACCCGGCGACGACCATCCTCGGCGAGACGGCAACGCAAGAGCAGATCGACGGTTTTCGGCAAAAACACGGCCTCGACCGCCCGCCTTTCTTTTTCTCGTACGGTGACGACGGTTTGAAGTGGAACGGCATGGACAATCGTTACGCCGATTACTGGAGCGGCCTGCTCGTCGGCGACCTCGGCATCTCGATGCGTACTGATCGTCCGGTTCTCGGCATGATCCTCGAACGATATCCGTCCACGATCAAACTCGCGATCGCGTCGATGCTGGTCGCGATCGGCATCGCTCTACCGCTCGGCGTGCTGGCTGGTTCGCGGAAAAATTCATTGGTCGATAACTTAGCGTCGGTATTCGCATTAATGGGCATATCGCTGCCGACGTTCGTGATCGGGCCGTTTCTCGTTTACATTTTCGCCGTAAACCTCGGCTGGTTCTCGCCGACCGGGAGCGTTTATCCCGAGGACATTGTGCTGCCCGCCGTCACGCTCGGTGCCGCTCTGTCGGCGATCCTGACGCGAATGATCCGCTCCAGCGTCATCGAAGAACTCGGCGAAGACTACGTCCGCACCGCCCGTGCAAAAGGCCTCAGCGAACGCGTCGTCCTATACAAACACGTCCTGAAAAACGGCCTCATTCCCGTTGTCACGATCCTCGGCCTCCAACTCGGCGTCCTCCTCGCCGGTGCGATCATCACCGAGCGAATCTTCAACTGGCAAGGCCTCGGACTTTTATTATTGGAAGACGGCATCGGCAAACGCGATTACCGCCTTGTTCAGGGATGCGTTCTCGTTATCAGCGTAACGTTTATAATTGCGAATTCGCTGACGGATTTTGTTTACAAAAGGCTCGATCCGCGCATCAGATTGGGTTAATTGGGAATTGTAAATTGCAGAATTGTAAATTGGTTAAATAGGCTCTTTTCTACCAATTTACAATCAACCGATTAACAATTGACAATGATTTTTGATGAATCGACTTGGATACATAGGTTTGGCTATTGGGGCGTTATTTATTCTCGCCGCTATCTTTGCGCCGTTTATTGCGACGCACGATGTGGGCTTACAAAATCTGGCGATGAGATACGCCGGGCCATCGAGCGAGCATTGGTTTGGGACCGACGGATTGGGGCGTGATGTATTTTCTCGCGTAATTTACGGAGCCCGAATTTCGTTGCAGGTTGGGATTTCGGTCGTGCTCGTTTCCGGTATCGTAGGGATTGTGATCGGTGCTATCGCCGGCTTCTACGGTGGTTGGGTCGATAAATTTCTTTCCGGCTATCTCTTTAATGTATTCCTCGCCTTTCCCGGACTGTTACTTGCTATCGCACTCGTTGCGTTTCTCGGTGCCGGACAAGGCAAGCTGATCGTTGCTCTCTGTATTATCGGCTGGGTCGGCTACGCACGCGTGATGCGCGGGCAGGTTTTGAAGGTTCGGGAATACGACTACGTCGCGGCCGCACGAGCGCTCGGGGCGAGCAATATGCGGATCCTTTTTACGCATATTTTGCCGAACGCAATTCAGCCTCTCATCGTCCAAGCCTCACTCGGAATGGCCGGAGCTGTTCTTTCCGAAGCCTCGCTTTCGTTTCTGGGATTAGGTATTCCACCACCGGCACCTAGTTGGGGAACGATGGTCGAGGAGGCACGGCAATTCTTTAGCTCGTCGCCGCACGTTCTGCTGTTTCCGGGACTCGCGATCGCGTTGACCGTCCTCGCATTCAACTTCATCGGCGACGGTCTCCGTGAATACCTCGACCCTAAACAACGCGCCAGATAAACGCCTATGCCGAACGAAACCTACAGGATCTTCCCCCTCGGCGACTCTGCCCTGACTGTAGAATTTGGCAACGTGATCTCACCGAAACTAAATCAAAAAGCCATAGCACTCGCAAACCGAATCGATAACAAACCTTTCCCCGGCCTAGTCGAAACCGTCCCGGCATACGCCACAACAACGATTTTTTACGACGTGGTTGAGGTTAGGCAATCATTTTCTGACTTCCCGACCGCGTACGAAGCGGTAAAGCGGCTCGTTTTACATCTCGTCGAAGATCTCGATGTCTCAACTATCGAAGACTCACCGCCGATTGAAATACCGGTCATCTTCGACCGCGACGCAGAGTTTGATCTGGACTACGTCGCCGACGAGCACGAACTTTCGACCGATCAAGTTATCGAAATTTTCACTTCGACGACCTATCGCGTTTATATGCTCGGCTTTCTGCCTGGTTTCAGCTACATGGGTGAGCTCGACGAACGGATCGCGACACCGCGAAAAGAAACTCCGCGAACGCTCGTCCCGAAAGGAAGTGTTGGAATCGCCGGAAGACAAGCCGGAATTTATTCGCTAGATTCGCCCGGGGGCTGGCAGATAATAGGGCGAACGGAGGTCGAGATGTTCACGCCGAATGCACAGTCACCAACATTTCTAAAGGCCGGAGACATCGTCCAATTTGTCGAACAACAAAAATAGTACTAACCGTCGGACCGCAGGCTGCCAGCCTGCGAGTCTGGCTTCTGAGCCGTTTAACCAGGTGACTATAGATAGCAATGACACGCAGGCTGGCAGCCTGCTGTCCGACAAAGTTCGCAATTGAAGTATGGGCCTCTTAGTAGAAAAATCGGGGATTCTAACCACGATCCAGGATCTTGGCCGAGAGGGCTATAGGCGTTTCGGCATCAATCCCAGCGGTGTCATGGATCGTTGCGCGGTGCGGCTGATCAATATTTTGCTTGGTAACGAGGAGAATGAAGCCGTTATCGAGCTGCACTTCCCTGCCGCTCAGATCGTTTTCGAATCGGACGCGATCTTTGCATTGGGTGGTGCGGACTTTGGAGCTGAGATTGACGGCGAAACGGTCGAGAATTGGCGGCCGATCTTTGCCGCTAAAGACAATACACTAAGATTTAGCCGCAAGAATTCCGGTCATCGGCTGTATCTCACTGCGAAGGGCGGCTTCAAGCTGGAAAAATGGCTCGGAAGCTCAAGCACAAATCTCACCGCGAACATTGGCGGCATGGATGGACGGAAACTCATAGCGGTCGACCGATTGGAACTGCGGCAAACGTACTATAAACCGCAACGAGACATCTCACACTTGCAGGTCTCGCCGTCATTGCTTCCATATTACAGCCGCTTCCCTACTGTTCGGATAATCGCCGGAGCGGAATACGAGCTACTTTCAGATCCCGGCCAAGAGCTTCTCATCGGGCAGGATTTTTCGATCTCAAATGCCTCTGACCGTATGGGTTTTCGGCTTTCGGGTGAACCTATATCGTTGAGCAAACCGCTCGAATTGCTATCGTCCGCCGCAGATTTCGGCACGATCCAGCTTCTTCCCAATGGACAGTTGATCGTTCTGATGGCCGATCATCAAACGACGGGCGGCTATCCACGCATTGCTCACGTTACCTCTCAGGATCTACCTCTGATGGCGCAGCTTGGGCCGGGCGATAAGGTCGGGTTTCATTTGATCGAACTTGCCGAGGCAGAGCAATTGGCGGTCGATTTCGAACGCGAATTGAGATTTTTTCGAGTCGGGTGTAGATTGCAGGCACGCGCATGGACAAGCTAGTTATCGACATAAATTGCGACCTCGGCGAAGGCTGCGGCAACGACGCCGAGCTGATGAAGTACATCTCATCGGCCAACATCGCCTGCGGCTATCACGCTGGAAATGCCGACACAATGAAGCGAACCGTCGATCTGGCGATCGAAAACGGCGTCGCCATCGGTGCTCATCCGAGCTATGGTGACCGTGAGAATTTTGGCCGAACGGAAATGAACCTGTCGCCGAAGGAAGTACTTGATATCGTCGTCAAGCAGGTCGTCGCTCTACAGAATATCTGTAACGAAGTCGGTGCAAAACTAAACCACGCTAAGCCGCACGGAGCTTTGTACAATAAATCGGCAAAAGACGTCGAGATCGCTCAAGCGATTGCCTTTGCTGTGAGGGCTGTCGATGAACATCTCGTTCTGTATGGGCTTTCAGGCAGTCATTCTATTGCAGTTGCACGAAAATGTGGTCTGCGTACGGCGTCAGAGGTCTTTGCCGACCGCACATATCAGACCGACGGCTCACTTACGCCCCGTACGGAACCGACTGCCTTGATCCACGATACGGACACCGCGATCACGCAGGTTCTCGGCATGATCAAATACGGCCGCGTGCGTTCGACGGACGCGATCATGATACCGATCGTTGCAGACACTGTTTGCATTCACGGCGACGGCGAACATGCAGTTAATTTTGCCCGCATCATCAACTCCGAACTCCGGCGAAATGGTGTTACGATACTCGCGATCAATGGCTGACGAACCCAAACCAAAATCACTGTCATCCGTCATTTTCGGCGCCGCATTTCTGATGGCAACATCCGCCGTCGGGCCGGGATTTCTGACGCAGACGACAGTCTTTACAAAGCAGCTTCTCGCTAGTTTTGGATTCGTCATCCTGTTGTCGGTGATTCTTGATATTTTCGCCCAACTAAACATCTGGCGTGTCCTCACCGTCAGCGGAAAGCGCGGTCAGGACGTTGCAAACGAAACGATCAAAGGCAGCGGCTACGTCCTCGCGGCGCTCGTTGCGGCCGGCGGCCTTGTCTTTAACATCGGCAACATCGCGGGCACGGGCCTCGGCCTGAACGCTGCTCTCGATATTCCGGTCGAGTACGGTGCGGTAATCAGCGCGGTCGCGGCGATCACGCTTTTTCTGTTCAAAGAAGCCGGCCGGGCGATGGATGTTTTCGTGAAGATACTTGGCGTCGTGATGCTCGTCTTGATCGCCTATGTTGTTTACGCATCGCACCCGCCGCTCGCAGAGGCCGCTATTAGAACGGTCTGGCCGCTGCAGATCGATGCGAGAGCGGTTGTTACGTTGGTCGGAGGCACGGTTGGCGGATACATAACTTTCGCCGGAGCTCATCGCCTTATCGACGCCGGTGTAACAGGCCGCGAGAATCTTTCACAGGTCACTCGAGGAGCGTTCACCGGAATTCTCCTGACAGCGATAATCCGCTTCTTCCTCTTCTTGGCAGCACTCGGCGTGATCACAATGGGAATGATAATCGACGACAAGAATCCGCCTGCATCGGTCTTTCAGAACGCCGCCGGAACCGTCGGCCTTCGCGTTTTCGGCGTCGTCATGTGGGCCGCCGCGATCACGTCAGTCGTCGGTGCGGCATTTACATCAGTCTCGTTCCTCAAAACATTTCACAAGTCTCTCGAAAAGAACAACAACTACGTCGTCATCGCCTTCATGCTCGTCTCGACCGCGATCTTTCTGCTGTTAGGTAACCCTGTCAAGCTTCTTATTTTTGCCGGAACGGTCAACGGATTCATACTTCCGGTCGGCCTTTCGCTGATCCTTGTCGCCTCGCGAAAATCGAGTCTGCTTGGCGATTACAAACACCCGCTCTGGATGCAGATCGCGGGCTGGGCTGTGGTCGCGATCATGCTCGGCTTTAGCATAACGACGGTCGTGGGATATTTTTCATGATTTATTCAAACGCTGCGGCACTTCTCTGCATCAAAATAACGTCTTCCGACGTCTACATTTATGAGGTATAGCCGCAACATGATACGTCTGTCTGTGATCGCACTGTTGATCTTCGCCGCAGGTTCTATCGCAGTTGCCCAATCGGGCCGCCGCAGCGTTCCGACGCCAACGCCTGTCCCAGTCTCGGTCGATGACCCAACGCAATATTCTGAATCAAGATCGCAGACTCGTCGTACTGGCCGACCGGTAGAGCGGCCGCAACTAGCTACATCCACAACAACCGAGACAGCCCCTGTCGCTCCCGAGGACGAGGTCGTAAAGGTTGAAACAAACCTTATCTCGATCCCGGTCTCAGTTTTCGACAAGTACGGATTGTACATCCCGGGCCTCAGACAGAGCGATTTCAAGATATTCGAGGATGGCGTAGAGCAGGAAATCGCGTATTTTGGCGTGCAGGACAAACCGTTCACCGTTGCTCTGCTGATAGATACGAGTCCATCGACGCAGTACAAGATCGAAGAGATTCACAGCGCTGCCGAAGCATTTGTCGCTCAACTTGGCCCGCAGGATCGGGTTATTGTCATCGAATTTCACGACAGTGTTAAGGTTCACTGCGAGGCAACCACTGATCGGGAGAAGATCCTTCGTGCGATCCGGAAAGCAAAATACGGTAGCGGCACCTCGCTCTACAATGCGGTGGACGAGGCCGTCCGCAAGCAATTTAGCAAGATCGAAGGCCGTAAAGCCGTCGTCCTTTTTACAGACGGCGTTGACACAACTTCAAACAAAAACACCTACGATAGCACTCTCAACTACGCTGAAGAATCGGACGCACTTATATTCCCGATCTACTACAACACTTATTTTGAGAACCAGCAGCGAAACCAGACCGGTGGTGGCGGCGGAATTCTGGGAACGATCTTTGGCGGCGGCGGAACGATAATGCGAGGGGTTAGCTCCGCAGAATACGCAATAGGTAAACGCTATCTCGAGGAACTCGCTGAGGTGTCGGGTGGCCGCGTCTTCCGCCCTGAATCGACCCCGGGTGGTCTGACACGAGCGTTCGAGGGGATCGCTGAGGAACTTCGCCGTCAGTACAACATCGGTTACGTGCCGACAAACGAAGGCAAGCGGGGCCAGCGAAAACAGATCAAGGTACGCGTCAATCGGCCCAGTCTCATTGTTCGTGCCCGCGATAGCTATACGGTTGGGGCTTCAGCGTCTTCCCCGGCTCCGTCCGGGACAAAATAGATAAAACAGAAAATCTGAAAACGTAGAGTCGGAAATTTCGGCTCGACGTTTTCGGCATTTGCGCATCTTCGTCTATAATCTTCCAGTCCAAGTCCAAACTAAACGACCGTTGCCTACGTAACACCCTGATCGCCTACTAACAAAGATCTATGTCAAAGAAATTTCTCCGCCTATCACTGCTTTTTCTCAGCATTGTCACCGTTTCGGCTCAGGTTCCGACGCCAACCGATGACAACAACTCGATCTTCAAACCCGTCAAGTGGCGCTCGATCGGGCCGTTTCGCGGCGGGCGCTCAGTCGCCAGCACAGGCGTTATCGGTGACCCGAAGACCTACTACATGGGCACGACCGGCGGCGGGCTTTGGAAGACTGATGACATGGGAATAAGCTGGCGAAATATTTCGGACGGCTTTTTCAAGACCGCAACGATCGGTGCGATCGCGGTGGCCGAGAGCGATCCTAACGTCATATACGTAGGCACAGGCGAACACGCACCTCGCGGGGTGATGACCCACAGCGGCGATGGCGTTTACAGATCGACCGATGCCGGCAAGACGTGGAAGAAGATCGGCCTCGAACTCTCGCAGCACATTTCCCGGATCATCGTCCATCCAAAAAACCCCGACCTCGTTTACGTCGCCGTTCAGGGAGCCTTGTACAGCAAGTCGCAGCAGCGTGGACTTTTCAAATCTATCGACGGCGGGGCGACGTGGAAAAATATTCTCTTTGTGGACGATAAAACGGGAGCCTCCGAACTCTCGATGGACGCCAACAATCCCCGTATCATGTACGCCGCGATGTGGGAGCACGGCCGTCTGCCATGGAAGGTCATCAGCGGCGGCCCGGGCAGCGGACTTTATAAATCGACCGACAGCGGCGAGACTTGGGAGAAGATGAAAAACGGCTTGCCGGAGGAAATGGGCAAGATGTCGATCGCCGTCGCACGTTCGAATTCCGAAAAGGTGTACGCCCTGATCGAAAGCGACTCGAACAAGGACGCTCGCGGATTGTACGTTTCTAACAACGCCGGCAAAAGCTGGAGTCAGGTCACCGACCGGCCCGAACTCGTCCAGCGTGCGTGGTATTACATAGAGCTTTTCATCGACCCAAATAACGAGAACACGATCTACGTCCTCAGTGCCCCGGCTCTCAGATCGAACGACGGCGGAAAGACTTGGGAAAGCCTCGGTGGAACGCACGGCGATTATCACGACCTTTGGATCAATCCATCGAACTCGAACAATTTCGTGATATCGAACGACGGCGGTGCGGCGATCACGTTTAACAAAGGCCGAAGCTGGAGCACGCAGAGCAATATGCCGACTGCACAGTTCTATCGAATCAACGTCGATAACCAGTTTCCCTACCGCATTTACGGTGGCCAACAGGACAACAGTTCCGTATCGATAGCTGCCGCGAGCTCGGCGGCGGCGGCATCTCCGAATCGAGTTGGACGTCGTCTGCAGGCGGCGAAAGCGCTTTTCTCGCATTCAACCCGGACGACCCGAAAATCGTTCTCGGCGGTAGCTATCAGGGCACGATCGAGGCTCTGAACAACGCTGCGAGCGCCAGCACCGGCATCATGGCCGCTCCGATCCAGTACCTCGGCATGGACGCCAAGGACATGAAGTACCGCTACAATTGGAACGCTCCGAGTGTCTGGGACAAGCACGATAATTCCTTCTACCACGGCTCGCAGCACGTGCTAAAAACCAGCGACATGGGCAAGACATGGAAAGAGATCTCGCCCGACCTGACCCGAAACGAAAAGGACAAACAAGGCAAAGGCGGCGGCCCGTACACCAATGAGGCCGTCGGCGCCGAGAACTACGGCACGCTCGCCTACATCACCGTCTCGCAGCACGAAAAGGGCGTCATATGGACCGGCAGCGACGACGGCTATGTTCAGATGACGCGCGACGGCGGTGCGACGTGGAAGAATGTCACGCCGCCCGGACTCGCCGAATGTCTCGTAAATGCGATCGAGGTTTCGCCGCATGACAATGCGACGGCGTACGTCGCCACGACGCGTTACAAATTCAACGACCACGCTCCGGGGCTGTATAAGACAACCGATTATGGTGCGACTTGGACAAAGATCGACAGCGGAATTCCCGCGGGCGCCTTTACAAGAGTAGTAAGAGAAGACGATGTGCGTCGCGATATGCTTTTTGCCGGTACGGAACTCGGCCTGTTCATCTCGTGGAACGGCGGGCGAAATTGGGAACCGTTCCAGCTAAATCTACCGCTGACGCCGATCACTGACCTGCGCGTTCACAAAGGCAATCTGATCGCCTCGACCTCGGGACGCTCGTTCTGGGTGCTCGACGATCTGTCGGTCATTCGCCAGTACAAGAAGGAATTGCCCGCGTTCTCGTTGTACAAACCGTCCGACGCATATCTGGTCAACGGCGGCAGCGAGATGAACAGCTCCGACCCGGAGACCAGCGGAACTAACACCTTCCGCGGCGTGAATCCGGCGAATGGCGTCGTGCTGTACTACAATCTGCCCGAACTCAAGAAGGACGATGTGGTCACGCTGGAGATCGCCGATGCCGAGGGCAAGCTTATTCGCACACTCTCGTCAAAGGCCGATGCGAAATATCGTCGCTGGGATGGCGGCCCCGGAGCGGATCCGTTGCTGCCAAAGGCGAAGGGCATGAACAGGTTCGTGTGGAATATGCGTTACCCGACGATGCCGGGCGTTGGCAACGTTTACATCGAGGCGAGCTACAATGGCCACAAAGCGACGCCGGGCAAATACCGTTTCACGCTCAAGTCCGGTGCGCAATCCGCGACAACCGACGGCGACATTCTCGCCAATCCGCTCTACCCGACAACGCCTGCCCTTTACCGTGAATATCACGCGACGATGTCGTCGATGGAGACCGAACTAGCGACGATGCACAACACCGTTAACAGCCTTTACGAGAAGCAAAAGCAGATCGAGGCGATCCTCGCTGGCTTGCCCGCGGGCGACAAGTTCGCATCGGTCAAACGCGATGGCGAAGCTCTGCTCAAAAAGATGAAGGCGTGGGACGAAGACATGGTCCAGCGAAAAGCGCGTGCCTACGACGACGTCGAGAACTACCCGAACAAATTCACCGCCGACTATATGTTCCTGATCAACTCAACCGAGAGCGACATCCCGAGCGTCAATCAGGGCTCGCTCGATCTGCTAAAACAGTACACCACCAAATGGACCGCCCTAAAGGTAAGGGCGGGCGAAATGCTCACCAAAGACATCCCCGCTCTGAATAAACAGCTCTGGGATGCCGGATTTGGCGCGATCTGGAAAGATTAGCTTCCAGTCGGACCGCAGGCTGCCAGCCTGCCGGTTGATG
>JANPDK010000090.1:0-37364 GCA_031431415.1 Acidobacteriota bacterium
ATATTATTTCCTGTCTTTTCATCGCCGCCTCCACTGCGGCCCCGGTGTAGAGTTTCATATATCATCATTCTCTACCCTCGCCGCCCGCTTAGCGGACATATCACCTGCTATCTCAACCGGACATATGATGTGCTACCTACACTTAAGATCTAGCATCATTGACAACCAAAACCGATTGTCATATAAACGTCTCATTCCAACCAAAGGAGACTCCCGACATGCCGAGATTTCTACTTATCGCCGTCTTAGTGTTTTCCGCCCTGTCGATAAATGCACAAGACGATCCGCCGAAGTGTAAAGACGATAATCAAACGCGCAATTGCTGCGGCGTATTGACGCTCTCGGCGTGTCCGGTACAAGGATGCGGCGGCGATCCGGAGCTGAATACAAAGAAGAATAGAATCGATGTGCCTGCGGATTCGGCAGTCGAACAAACGACTTTCACGCAACTCACCGCCTTCAAGCGACCTAAGAAATGGAAGTCCGGCACCGCTCGCACGCTGCTCGAAACCTGGGGAGAAGGCCGTACCGTTCAGATACGCGGCTATATTTTTAAGGCAGAGAATTATACGTCCGGTGCCGAATCGACGAATTGCCATCTCAGCTCAAACGACTTTAATGATTTTCACATCGTCATCGTCGAGGATCTCGTGCTCGCAAACAAAGCCGTAGCTGCTGAAGATGCAATCGATAACGCGACAACGGCGGCCAAGAAAAAAGCTGCCGAGAAACGTGCTAAGGCCGCCCACAAACGTGCCGAGCGGCGTTCGCTAACCGCCGAGATCACGCCGCGTTTGCGCCACGATGGTTGGACAATCGCCAAACTGCGCAAGCTGGTTCGCGAGGGCGGTGTCCCAACCGACGATACCGCCACTGTTTCTGCCACTGTCAAACGCCCCTTCGCCTACGTCCGCATCACCGGCTGGGCCATGCTCGACACCCAACACATCTCAAAACCCATCGCCCGACGCTCAAACTGGGAACTCCACCCCGTCACAAAATTTGAAGTCTGCACCACCACCATCCAAACCTGTGGAAACGGCCAAGGTTGGACGAAACTTGAAGAAATCGACGATTAAACACAAAAACGCCGCCTTCGATCTCTCGACGGCGGCTTCTTTAGTAGGGAATGTTCCACCCGCTACCGCAGGTGGTTCTGACTTACTGAGCTGAATATATCTGAACCGTTCTACGTCCGAATCTACGAGCTTCGGAGCAGCTTGGGACCCAGATGTCGATCTTTTTGCCTTTGATGACGCCACCGGTGTCGGAAACGAGATACGTTCCGGTGTAACCGCCGCCGCTGATCGTGACACGCGAGCCGAGCTTTAACACTCTCGGGTCAGCAGCGATGATACCGCGGCGAACGCCATGGCCCATGGCTGTTTTGCCCTGCAGGCAATATGCTGTCGCGGAGAATGCTCCACGGCTGGTACCCATTCCGGTTGCCTTTACCGACGAGGTCGGTTTTACTAATTTCTTATCGTCTGTCTGGACCAAATTGTTGGTCGTCGTGATCAAATTATTATCAAATAAAGCGATATCAACAATAGTATTATCTAATTTGCTAAGCGAATCATTCGCTATTGTGAGGTCGGTCTTGGCTACGGGCTGCTGTGCGTAAATAAATACGACAAGCAGGCTCAACAAAGCCATGATCGCGGCTCCTCTAAAGAGGTTCTTCATCCATCTTCTCCTGTGTATTGCGACTTCGTCCAAACGCAAAAATAGTGTCTGAGATTTGGGTCATCAGCCACTATTCGCATTTCACGAAGACTGTTTCGGCAGACTAATTTCTACCTGTTTTCATACACGGCAATCATGCGCACGCGGCGAAACTTAATGCAATAGTAGCATCTGTGGCCCCACGTGTCCAGCCGCATAAAAACCGCAACCCCTTATTTTATATGTAATTATCGAATTCTAAAGAGTTTAGGCGTGTCAAAAATTCTCGAATTTGGTAGAATTGTGACGCGAAAACAAAGGGTTTTCGCGAAGCATTTCAGGCGAATCGTCGCCAAACTTTTCAAAGGAAAATTATGCGGGAAAGACGCCAGGGTGGACGCCACGTGATCTCGTTTCCGATCCGCGTTCGCTGGAAGGACGAGAACGGCAAAGAGGTTATCCAGGAAGGTCTGACCGAGAACGTCGGGCTACACGGCGCGCTTGTTTATCTGCCGCGTCAACTGCCGCTTGTCGGCGGCAAGGTTTTTTTGACCGTCACCGAGAATCCGGAGGAAGAGATCTCCGTCACCGCCGAGGTAATACGGCTCGAACGCAACGCCGCCCACCCACAAGCCGCCCTGATGCTCACCGAAAACTTGCGCGAATGGAAGAAAAAGGTTTGGGAATCTGCCGGGATGATTCTAGCGGCGCAGCAGCCTGAGGAATTGGACGACTGGTAGGGGGCGGTTGTCAGTAATTAGTTGTCAGTTGTCAGTTAGAATTTCCAACTTTCTGACAACTGACAACTGACAACTGACAACTATGAAAATTCTAGTTCTCGGCGCCGGACGTATGGGACACGGCGCCGTTTTTGATCTTATACACAATTCGCCCGGCGTTGAACGGGTTACGGTCGCGGATTTTGACTTTGAAAAGGCAAAGGCCGTCGCCGCCTCGGTCGGTACAGACCGCATCGATGCACGTCAGGTCGATGCGGCGAATTACGCCGATATTGTCGAACTTTTTCGAGGCCACGACTCGGTCATCTCGTGCGTCAACTACTGGTACAACGTATCGCTTTCAAAAGCCGCGATCGAAACCGGTACAAATTTCTGCGATCTTGGTGGCAATAATTACATTGTCGATGAGCAGCTCGCTCTTAACGATCAAGCGAAAACCGCCGGTATCAATATCATCCCGGATTGCGGCCTCGCTCCGGGTATGGTCTCGATCCTTACGATGCACGGTGCGGAACGCTTCGATTCCATCGATGAAATTCACATCCGTGTCGGCGGCCTGCCGCAAGATCCGCGGCCGCCGCTCAATTATCAGCTCGTCTTTTCGGTCGAAGGCCTCATAAATGAATATATCGAGTCGGCACGCGTAATCCGCGACAGCAAGATCATCGAGGTCGATTCGATGACCGAGATCGAGAGCTTATCGTTCGATGGCTTCCCGCCACTCGAAGCGTTTCAAACCAGCGGTGGTACATCTACGCTGCCAGACACGTTTCTCGGCAAGATTCGCGAACTCGATTACAAGACCATCCGTTACGCCGGACACTGTGAGAAATTCAAGACAATGATGGATCTCGGCCTGTGTTCTAGCGAAGAGATCGACGTGTCAGCACCGGGAGCGGGAGCGACCGGGGCAATTAAGGTCGTCCCGCGAAAAATTTTTGGCAAACTTCTCCAGCAACACCTTCCCGCCGACGGCCCGGATTATGTACTTGTAAGATTGGATTTTGTTGGACAGGTCAAGAGTTCTGAAGATGACGAATCCGCAATCCGCAATCCGCAACCCGCAATCAAACGCCTTCGTTACGACATCGTCGACAAGCAAGACGAGTCGACCGGCATGAGCGCCATGATGCGAACAACCGCCTTCCCCGCCTCGATCATCGCCCAAATGATGGCTACCGGTGATGTTCTCTCTCGCGGAGCAACACCTCAGGAAAAGGCCATCGACCCTGAGAAGTTTATTGCAGAACTCACGCGGCGCAACATTAATATCCTAGAATCAGCTTTTTGAGGCCGTTCTCTACGCCTTGATATAAGGCTTTCTTCAGTGAAGAGTTACAAGTTTTAAGTGGATAATTTTCTTTCACTATCCACTTCAAACTAGCCACTACCCACTGGAAATCAAACTCATTTTCGCTTTTCGAGCGTATCGGCGATAGCGGCGAATACCTACATTATCGGCGACGAGTGACATTAGCGGCGGATTGTCACGTTATCGGCATTATGTGACATTAGCGGCGGATCGTTGTATCGCTCGCGTCGATTTGATGCTAAGTTGTCGCTTGTATGTACGAGTGCCACATCTGCAAAGCCGCTGCCCACCAACCGAAGCCATTCAAAGTTCGCATGTCCGCGACGCCGTTCGATGAAAAGCTAGCATTCGTCGAACACGTTCTCGGCGTACTGATCGAGAGCCGCTACGGCTGGGGCCGGGAGTATTCGACGTTGGAGCGACCGACATTTCAAACGGCTGACGAGCCGAATGATCTGTCGGAACTCTGCGACTGCGAGATCTCCTGGTACAAGACGGCGTATCAGGGACGCGTATTGTTGCAGAAGCCCGCACGAAGTAAGGGCATCGCGTTGACATACAGGACGCTGGGAGGAACGCAAAGTGCTAACCCGTCGGACACTTTAATCCCACCAACCGACCCAATCCGCTTCCCGCCGACACTCGGACGAGGCTCCCCGTAAATTCCTGGGACGTGCAAAAACAGACTCAAGATCTTTGAAAATTAAACCCTGGGACGTACGCGCCGTTTCCTGGGACGTAAGAATTCCGGCGAAATCATTGATCACGTTTCGCGAGCCGCTGGAGCATTTCTTTAATGTCGGTTACGCCTTTATAAGACACGTAGATCGTGACGAAGGTGTACCAGAGAACCGCGGCGATGGTCAGTACGAGCCAGAAATATCTCATGCTTGTTCTCCTTTTCGTGGTTTGAGCAGCGAGAAAACGACCATCGCGAGGGCCGAGCAGACGTAAGCCGCGATGCCGGAATAGTATGGCCCGATCTGTTTTGCGAGATCTCGTGTCGCGGGCGTTTTCTCAAGCACCAGAAACGCAACCGGGATAGCCGCCGCAAAGATGATAGACCCGAAAGCTCCCCAGCTATTTGCCCCTTTCCAATAGCACGACGAGATCAGCAGCACGGAAATGCTGGCGAGATAGATCGTTCCCGTTATCCCCAAATACGTCCAAACATCGCCTTCGAGCGGATACCATAATCCGTAAAACAGCAGAAATACGCCGATTAATGCGATGATCATGCGGTTGACCAAAATTCCCTTTTTCTCGGACCACGGCGTCTTGCGAAACGGAGCCATGATGTCGTTATAAATGACGCTGCCCCAGGTCAGCATGTAGCTCGAATCGGTGGACATATCAGCTGCGAGCATTGCGGCGACACAAAGCCCCATCAATCCGACCGGAACAAACGTCGAGAGAAATGTCGGCATCGCATCGAGCGTATTTGTCACCTGACCGAGCGTGGCAAGTGCGGCGATGCCCCAGATGCCGGGGATCAAAAAGCGACATACAAAGAAGAAGCTCGTTCGGACATAGATCTGTTGGCCGGTTGCGGAATCCTTGGCAGCGAGCACGCGGGCGATTGTCGTTTGCCACGTCAGCACGGCTGCGAAATTCAGAAAGATCTGAAACAGAACATATTCCCAGCCAAGATCGGGATGGACGAACGGGTTAAACCCACCGGCTCCATAATTCACCTCGACGGTTGTCACGATCTTATCCCAACCGACATAAACCAGTACGAGGATCGTCACCGCGATCAACCCGACGCTCATTACGACGAACTGTAAAAAGTCGGTGATCAAAACCGACAGCATTCCGCCAAGTATGGTGTATGTCGCGACGCCGATGAGCAGCACGGTCATCATCGCTTCGAGGTAGCCGACCTGAAAGCCCCAAAGGTTGAACGACGTTACCTTCAAACCGACAATCGTAACCAAAAACTGGCCGCCGATACGCAGAAAGACGCCCATGTTCAGTAATCCGCCAAGAACGATCACAACCCCTGCGGCCCAGCGAACACGCGGGCCGAACTGCTTCTCGATCAATTGCGGTATCGTGATCACTCCGGAATCCCGGAGCGGCTTGATGCAAAATCCGGTGTAACCGATCACAAGCATCGACAAAGCCATCGCAATTCCCGGCGTGGCACCTGCGAAACCGTATTTGTAGCCAGCCTCGGCCGTGTACATGCATGTCACAATGCCAAACTCGGTCGCGGCAAGCGAAGCGATGCCGAGATAGACATTCATCTCGCGGCCGGCGACAAGAAAGTCATCGACCTTGCTGACGTACTTGCGCACGTACAGCCCGGCAGCCATTGTGATCAGGAGATATAGCCCAACGATGCTCCCGTCTAGGAGCCAGTTGAAGTTCGTCATATCGAGTTTTCAGCGAAAAAAATGGTGTCCCTATACTAAGCAGGAACACCATTTTTGTCCAACCAGATGGACGATGAATTGTTGGTGCGATTAGCCGCGAGCGTCTTTGACGATCTGGACGAACTGTCTGGCTCGCTCGGTCACGATCTGCGGATTGCCTTCGCGAATGGCTTTGACATCGACGAGGTCAGTACCAACGCCGAGAGCAGCCGCTCCAGCTTTGATAAAATCCGCAGCAGTCGTCAGCGAAACCCCGCCGGTCGGAACCATCTTGATCTGCGGGAACGGCCCTTTTAGATTTTTGATATAACTAGCACCGCCCATCGAACCGCATGGGAAAACCTTTACAATGTCCGCGCCGGCACTCCATGCCGTGACGACCTCGGTCGGTGTTAGTACGCCTGGCATCACAGGAGCGCTGTAGCGTTGGCACATTGCGATCGTGGCGAGATTTAGAGCCGGACTGACAATGAACTGAGCACCGGCCAATAAACATGCTCTGGCCGTTTCCGGATCGAGAACGGTTCCGGCTCCGACGAGGACATCGCTGCCATATTTATCGGCGACCTTTTCAATAACCTTTATTGCGCCCGGCACGGTCATCGTTATCTCGAGTACATTTACGCCGCCGGCCTTGATCGCTTCGATCACCTGCATCGCCTCGTCAGCCGAAGAAGCTCGTACTACAGGCACGAGGCCCAATTCTTCTAATTGCTTTACTATCTGTGCTTTGTCCATTCTTGTTACCTTGCTACGCGGGCTCCACCGCCCTTCATTACTCTGAGAACATCAGCGAGGCCGACTGTCGTCGTGTCACCGGGCGTTGTCATCGCGAGTGCTCCGTGAGCGGCTCCGCAATTGACGGCCCATTCCGGCGATTCACCGGTGAGGAATCCGTAGATCAGACCCGACGCGAACGAATCTCCGCCGCCGACGCGGTCAAAGATGTCGAGGTCGGGCCGCATTATCGCCTGGTAAAGCTGCCCTTCGGTAAAACAGACGGCTCCCCAATCATTGACCGATGCTGTTTTAGCGTTGCGGAGCGTCGTGGCTGCCACGGTAAAATTTGGGAAATCCGCGACCGCTCGGCGGATCATCTTTTCAAAATTGACGATGTCGAGTTTGGAATGATTTTCATCCTGGCCTTCGACCTCGTAGCCGAGACAGGCGGTGAAGTCCTCCTCGTTGCCGATCATCACATCGACGTATTGAGCGAGATCACGGTTAACTTCCTGAGCCTTCGCCTGGCCGCCGATGGCTTTCCAGAGCGAGTCGCGGTAGTTGAGGTCGTATGAGATGATCGTGCCGTGCTTTTTCGCGACCTCCATCGCTTCCTTCGCAACCTCGGGCGTAGATTCGGAAAGGGCGCAAAAGATGCCGCCAGTGTGTAGCCATCTCGCACCTTCGTCACCAAAGATCTTTTCCCAATCAATATCGCCTTTCTTTAGCTGGGAGACCGCTGTGTTACCGCGATCCGAGCAACCTAGAGCCGCGCGCACGCCGAATCCGCGTTCGGTAAAATTCATCCCGTTGCGCACCGTGCGTCCGACGCCATCATATTTTGTCCACTTAACATGCGACTGATCGACGCCGCCCTGATAGATCAGGTCCTGAACGAGACGTCCGATCGGATTGTCAGCCAGTGCAGTCACAACCGCCGCGTCGAGGCCAAAGCAGCGTTTCAAACCGCGAGCGACATTGTATTCGCCGCCACCTTCCCAAACCTCGAACGAGCGTGTCGTGTGTATCCGCTTATCGCCCGGATCGAGACGAAGCATAACTTCGCCGAGGGAAACTATGTCCCATTTACATTCGTCTTTTGATTTGATCTTTAACATAAATAATTAGTCAGTAGTCGGTAGTCTGTAGTCACTTTACTGACTACTGACTACCGACTACTGAATTCTCACCGTCCCATCCAGCCTCCGTCGACAACCAGAATGTGGCCATTCAAATAGTTACTCGCCGGTGCGGACAGAAAGACTGCGGCTCCGGCGATGTCTTCGGGCTCACCCCAACGCCCTGCCGGGATGCGTTCCAGGATCTGACGGTTGCGCGTCTCGTCTGCCTGTAGTGCGGCAGTGTTATTGGTTGCGATATAGCCCGGTGCGATGGCGTTGACGTTGATATCGAGCTTTGCCCATTCGTTGGCAAGAGCTTTTGTCAGGCCCGCGACCGCAGATTTCGAGGCCGTATAAGCGGCAACCGTAATGCCACCCTGAAATGATAACAACGAAGCAATATTCACGATCTTGCCGCCGCCTTGCTCGATCATCTTACGCCCGGCGGCCTGCGCGAGACGAAAGACGCTCGACAGGTTTACATTGATGACAGTTTGCCAATCTTCCTCAGTAAACTCCGCCGCAGGTGCACGACGGATCATTCCGGCATTGTTTATAAGAATGTCGATTCGGCCAAATTCGGCGATCACTCCATCGATCAAATGTTGAGGTGTGGCGACCTCAGCCATGTCGCCCGAGACCTCAATACCACGTCGGCCAAGTTTCGCGACAGCCTCGACAGTTTCCGCCGCATCGCCCGCTTTGCGGCAATGGCACGCGACATCGGCACCAGACTCGGCCAGCGCAACGGCGATCGCGCGACCGATGCCAGTTGCGGAGCCGGTCACAAGGGCAACTTTTGATTCGAGTGAGAATCGATTCTGGATCATATTCAAAGAGTTCAGAGTGCAAGCTTTAGCTTGTATTTTGCCATCGCAAAGAAACAAGTTAAAGCTTGCACTCTGAACTTAAAATTATTTCCGTGATGCCTCAAGTCCAGAGACTCCGGTCGCAAACTCCGGCTGCACGTTAACTACACCGAACTGACGATCCTCGCCCTCTTTGTTTGCAGCCATCATCCACAGAAAGTTTATCGAACCGCCGGGGGCTGCGACATTCGGATGAAAACCTTTCGGCATAATCACGACATCGCCTTCGCGAACGACCTGCACCAGCTCCGGCGTCTCGCCATCTGTATAGACCATTTGAATGCCGAACTGCGGAGCGGGCATATCGATATAGAGATACGCTTCTTCAAGGAGGTTGGCGTGCTCGTGCGGCGGCCATGATGTCCAATTGCCCTCCGTCGAGAATGTAACGCCCGCCATTATGCGGCCGGCTTCGACGTTCTTGCCGAGCAGGATGTTGAGGTCACGCTCGGTCGGAACTTTGCCGGCGATAAAGTGAAGTGCCGGATCTTTGCGGACGTCTTCGAAGGCGACAAACCGCAGCGGATATTGCTTTTCGACCAGCGACGAAAGTTCCGCCAGATCGAACGCACCGTCGCTCGCCGCAATTATGCTCGAATCGCGAGGCACGTACAGCGCGTCGTAGCGATTCATCGCAAATGTCTGTCCGCCGGTCGTCACGTATCCCGAACCGCCAAGACAGATCAGTCCGGTCTCATGCGTCTCGTTATCAAACGCGATCGGCGTGTCGCCAGCCTCGATGATAATACGGCCGTAGAAGAGATTTCGTGTTGCCGTTTCGCCCGGTTTTACCGAGATCGTTCGGCCTTTCTGTTTGTTTGTTCCCTTGACGACGCACGTCGCCGGATCGATGTTCTCAAGCTTGATTTGTGTCTGCATAGTCACCCACTTATATCGATGCCAGATTTCCTTCGTCCGAGGTCGCGTGACACCGCAGAGCATCTCGTCAATATAACAAGTCTTTATCTATTTTTCGTAATTATAATACCTTAGAGCGAGACGGTTTGCTCGGCCCAGAACTGAAATTCACGGTGTTTTAATATCTCTGCTTTAGCCTGTATTTCACCGCTCGCCGTTTTGCGAATGTACTCGAAGAGCCGTTCGCCGACCTCGGCGATAGATTCGGTTCCGTCGATCACGTTTCCGGCCGAGATATCGAGGTCCTGCGACATTTTTTCGAATACGCGATTGTTCGAGGCGAGTTTGAGAACAGGTGCGATCGCGTTACCGATGGTCGTGCCGTTGCCGGTCGTAAATACGATCACGGTCGCACCCGCAGCGACGAGTCCGGGAGTCGATTCCTGATCGTAGCCCGGTCCTTGCATCAGATTAATGCCGCGAACTTTTGGCGTCTCGGCGTATTCGACACAATCCTCGATGCGTGTCGTGCCTGCTTTGACGATCGCGCCGAGCGATTTGATCGTGATATTCAAAAGGCCGCCCGCTTTGTTACCCGTGCTCGGGTTCTGGCCAAGAACGCCGCCGAATTTCGATGCGTATTCCTTGTACCAATCGACCATCGCGTAGATTTTGCGCCCGACCGTTGCGTCCTTTGCACGGTTTGCGAGAATATGTTCGGCGCCACAAAATTCGGGAACCTCGGTGAGCAAGACCGTGCCGCCGCTTTTCACAAGCATATCCGACGCGTATCCGAGCGAAGGATTTGCAGAAATGCCAGAGAATCCATCAGAGCTGCCGCACTTTACGCCGAGGACGAGTTCGCTGATCGGAAATTCTTCACGAACGCACTGATTCACCTCCGGCAACATCTTTTCGACTTCTTTGAGGCCGATCTCGATCGCAGACTGAGTACCGCCGACATCTTGTATGCCGATCTTGAAGACAGGTTTTTGTATCGGCTTATCGCGATTTGTCAGGTATTTTTCGACAAACGTAAGGTTTGTTTTTTCGCAGCCGAGATCGATAAGGATGACGCCGCCGACGTTGGGATGATCGGCGTAGTTTGAGAGCGTACGCATCATCACGTCGAGATTTGAGCCGTCCTGACAGCCGCAGCCTTTATTGTGCGGTATCGCGACCACGCCATCGACGTTAGGAAATTTTTCGCTGCTATAATGCAGAAACTCCGCCATCATCGAGATCTGCGTCGCCTCGTGGCTTGCACACATTGATGTCGGGACGATCAGCACGAAGTTGCGGGTTCCGACACGTCCGTCGGGTCGCCGAAACCCCATAAATGTCGCGGTTTCGGCCGGCGAAAAATATTCCGGGGCCGGCGTTTGGAGGTCTTCAGAGAGATCGCGAACGACAGGCACGTCATCGGTCATGTTGTCGTGCGTGACCCAATCGCCCTTTGATATCCCGAGAGACGTGCCGATCGGCTGGCCGTACTGGCGAACAAAATCAGCCGCAGCGATGTCGCGTGTAGCAAAGCGGTGACCCGGCGGCACGGCTGTCTTAACCTCGACGAACTCCCCGTCCGGCAGCGTGAGTACGAGGCCGTCCGCGGTCTCATTTTTGACCACAGCAACGTTGTCATCTGGGTTAACGATGATCGCGTAGTCGCTGATCGCGGCTGCTTTTTCGGCGTAAGTATCGAACATATAGGTCACGCTAACAGATCGGGCAAAACGTACGAACGGACATCTCCGTGAAGACGAACGAGCAGCCCGGGATTCTCATCTACCTGCCGTGCAAGCTCGGCAGAGTCGGTAGAAAGTTCAGTTTCAATCATCCTCTTAAAACTCGGCACCTTTCCCGGGGCGGTCGAGGCATCGACGATCGATTGTACAATTCGCTTTGCGCTAAGTATTGCCGCAGGCCCAAGCGTTAAAATGTACTCTGCCTCACGGCATTCGGTTTCGTCACCATCAGAAACGGTACTACCGCCAACCTTAAATTTCGAGATATGATGTTCGAGTATACTTTCGCTGATCGGGATGATACCAACAAAATCATCGAGCGCGGCCCCGCAACCGGGCTTTATATAGCAAAGATGCGATGCGGCCTCGGCCTCCGGGCCGAGACCGAGAAAAAACAGATCGATGCCGCCGAGAGACATTAGTTTGTCGAGATACAGAGTCAATTCACGCTCGATATCGTCGGTCTCGGTCACCATCGGCGTAAAGCTCTTGATCTTTGCAAAGAACTTCGGCCCGAGTAGCCGTTCAAAATCGCGAACAAAGCTCAGCCCGTTTGCCATACGCATCGGAGCTAAAGCATCCTGTGTAAAAACATTGAGCCGAGCGAACAGTCCGTCGATCGCATCGGACTCAGCAAGACGATTGAGCAGTCCATACATTGCCTGAGCGCCGCGGCCGCCGAGCAGAACAATGGTGATATCACCCGACTTCTCTTCGGCATAAGCGACCAACTCATCGAGCATCGCTTGACCAACTGCCGGTTCGTCGTCGAGTACGTTGTATGAAAACGGCTTATCGTGCGTAGTGACAACGGAAGCAGCGTGAGGAAAACGCAGCCAAACATTGTTTCCTGCGGCCCGTCGGTCTACCATCAACTTAGCGCCCGTTTCCATGGTTAACATTCTAATTGGTTAAACCAATTAAAATCAAGCGATATTTCGAAAAAATTGGTCACTTGTATTCCAATTTCCGTTATCTAGGTATAAACATTACTGATTGTTACTATTTTTAAGCTTGACAAGATGACGCAGGTTGATTCAAACTAGCCGGACATTTACAAAGTGGTAATACCTTTACTTCAAATGAATGTCAGACCGACTGCTCATTGATCTGAACTTATGAGCTTTTCCAAACTTGATCTTGACGGCCGCGTGGCCGTCGTTATTGGCGGCACGTCCGGCATAGGTCGTGCTATCGCACACGGACTGGCCGAGGCTGGTGCGGACGTTGTCTGTTCGTCACGTCGAATGGAACAGGTCGAGGCCACCGCAGCTGAGATCGAAGCGATCGGCAGACGCACTCTGCGCGTCGCGTCGGATGTTTCGGACAAATCCTCGCTCGCGACGCTGCTCGACGCGTGTGTCTCCGACTTTGGCAAAGTCGATATTCTCGTCAATTCTGCCGGTCGAACGAAACGCGACGCGACGCTCGATCTGGCCGAGGACGATTGGAACGCGATTCTCGAAACAAACCTTACAGGGACGCTCCGCGCGTGTCAGGTATTTGGCGGTCATATGGTGTCACGCGGTTATGGCCGTATCATCAATATCGCATCGCTCTCGACATTCGTCTCGCTATTTGAGGTTGCGGCCTACTCGGCGAGTAAGGCAGCGGTTGCGTCGCTGACCAAATCGCTCGCCATCGAATGGGCAAGGCAAGGCGTGAACGTGAATGCGATCGCTCCGGGTGTTTTCCGCACTGCATTGAACACAAAATTGCTCGACGAAACACCACGCGGGCAGGAATTTTTAACACGCACGCCAATGGGGAGATTTGGCAATGTCGAAGAACTTGCCGGAGCAGCCGTCTTTCTCGCTTCCGAAGCCGCGAGTTTCGTCACTGGCGAAATCCTGGTCGTTGACGGCGGATTTTTGGCAAGCGGTGTAAATCAGTAGTGGCGGAACTCGAGGAGAAAACTGAACGTCTTGTTCGCATGCTCGTTGAGAACGACTTCGACGCAGTTATTCTGAATGCTCAACACAATTTCGCATGGCTCACCGGCGGCGGCTCGAATGGTGTCGATCTGAGCCGTGAGAATGGCGTTGCGTCGATAGTCGTGACGAGCGACGGTGGGAGATTTCTTTTCGCCAGCGTAATTGAGGTCGAACGAATGCTGGCTGAGGAAGTTTCCGAAGATGATTTCGATTCGATCGATTTTAACTGGCAGGGTGAAAAAGCGGATCCGGCATCCGTACTCGAAAAATTTCGGTCGGTTCTTGAAACAGGAGCGCGTATAGCGACTGACATCCCGATGTTCCTCGACACGCCGTCGATCGAAGGCAAGATCGCGGCATGCCGGTATAGATTGACAACCGAAGAGTGTGACCGGTACAGCGACCTTGGCCGGGACGCGGGCGAGGCAATGGAAAGGATCGCGGGTAAGGTAGAGCCAGGCAGTTCTGAGATCGAGATCGCTGAAACTATCAGGCATGAGTTAGCCGTCAATGAGATCGCATCGGTTGTCACACTCGTCGCGGTGGACGAACGCATTTCGCAGTTTCGTCATCCGGTTCCGACCGCGAAACGTTGGCAAAAGACACTACTTCTGGTAACGTGTGCAAAACGTTACGGCCTGATCGCGAGTTTGAGCAGAATGGTCTCAATAGGCGAGCCCAACGACGAATTGAAACGTAAAACTGACGCCGCTGCATATGTGAATGCCGCACTTCTGGATGCTACGCGGCCGGGGGCGACCGGTTCGCAATTGTATCAGGTTGCCGCCGATGCTTACGTCGCAAGCGGATTTGCCAATGAGATCAACCGCCACCATCAGGGCGGTGCGGCGGGGTACAGAACACGTGACTGGGTCGCACATTCGCAGAGCGGGGAAGTTGTTCAAGAACGTCAGGCTTTTGCATGGAATCCTTCGATCACCGGAACGAAGGTCGAGGAAACGGCAATTGTAAAGACGTACGGTGTTGAGATCATTACCGCGTCACCAAATTTTCCGCAGATCGCGACTACTATTGATGGACGAGACTATTTTTCTACCGGCATTTTGTCAGTTTAAGAGTAAGGAGCGCATTACAAATGAGTGAAGAGGCAGATATCATCGAAAGCCAGAAGCAGCAAGGCGACGGGGAATTTCTACCGGCACCGGAGGAATCTGGTGGCTCAGTTACCGGAGCGGCCGTCACCGGCATAGGCGACCCGACGAAACGCATCGGCCATTTCCGCTGGATGATCTGCGCGCTTTTGTTCTTTGCCGCTACCGTAAATTACATCGACCGGCAGGTACTAGGCATCCTTAAGAAAACGCTCACTGACGAATTCGGCTGGTCCGAGATCGACTACGGTTGGATCGTGTTTGCCTTTCAAACGGCATACGCTCTCGGCTTGCTAGTTGTCGGTCGTTTGATGGACCGATTTGGCACGAAAAAGGGATTTGCGGTGTCGATCACGGTTTGGAGCCTTGCGGCGATGGCTCACGCCTGGGCCGTACCTATCGGTGTCGCTACCGCTGCCCTGCTCAACTTCTTTGGCTACGTCTCGACCTCGACTGCATTCGCATCGGTCGTCGGATTCATGGTGGTGAGATTTGTCCTCGGGCTCGGTGAGGCAGGCAATTTTCCTGCTTCGATCAAGACCGTTGCCGAGTGGTTCCCGAAAAAGGAGCGTGCTCTCGCGACCGGTATTTTCAATTCCGGTACCAACGTCGGTGCCCTAGCTACGCCCTTGGTCGTGCCATGGATCGCATATACGTACGGCTGGTATGAGGCGTTTATCATTACGGGTGTGATCGGGTTTATCTGGCTGTTTTTCTGGCTGTTGATCTATCGCCGGCCAGAGGAACACAAGAGTCTTTCGGCCGAGGAACTCGCGTACATCCAAAGCGATCCCGTCGAGCCGTCGGTACGCATTCCGTGGAAACAACTCTTTCCGCATCGTCAGACGTGGGCATTTGCGATAGGTAAGTTTCTGACCGATCCGATCTGGTGGGTCTATCTCTTTTGGCTGCCCGATTTTCTACAAAAACAGCACGGACTCGATCTCAAAACCTTTGGCCCGCCGATCGCGGTCATTTACATCATTGCGGATATCGGCAGTATCGGCGGCGGATACATTTCGTCGAAAATGATACAGATGGGCTGGACCATCAATCGTTCGCGTAAAACGGCGATGCTTATCTGTGCTTTGGCGGTCGTGCCGATCGTGATCGCATCGATGACCACAAACCTCTGGCTCGCCGTCGTCCTCATCGGAATTGCCGCGGCAGCTCACCAGGGATGGTCGGCCAATATTTTCACGCTCTCGTCGGATATGTTCCCGAAACAGGCCGTTGGATCAGTCGTCGGTATCGGCGGAATGTTTGGTGCGATCGGCGGTATGGTGATCTCACCGCTCGTTGGTTGGATACTCCAAACCACCAAGACGCCTACGAACCCGAACGGCAGCTACTTTATTATCTTCACGATTGCCGCCTCAGCGTATCTTGTGGCTTTGTTGATAATCCATTTGCTGGCGCCGAAACTGGAACCGGCGAAGATCAACGCGTAGGAGTTACGCGTTTACTACTGAGAGCCTACGGTTTCTCGATTCGGAACCAATCGATGTCCGCAGAACCGGCATCGTTGAATTTTGCCGGCCTATTGAAGAAAAAGCCTATCTTGGCGCCGATCCAGCGGCCTTCGCGGGCCTTGAATGGCAGCCCGATGGAGCTGAAGTTTTGACCGTCAGTGCTAAATCTGAACTGGCAGATCGCTCCCGGCTTTACCTCGACCTGTAGATAAAACTCGTTCGTGGTCAACGGGCTTGTAGGAGGCGTTTCGACTTCGGGCGAACCTTTGTCAGCGTCCTTCGCAGTCGACTGCGAAATATATATTTTGCCGCCCCGGAAAGTCGCTCCGATGTGCGAATAATCGAGCCCCATGACCACTAGGCCAAATCGCTCGCCTTCGAGTCTGGGGGTGAGTTTCAGTTTGGCGGTTGCCACAAATTCTTCTGCCGGGAACTTTTGTAGCAGCAAATTCGGAACATCCCACAGATTCCTGAAACCGTCCCCCTGCTGAACGGACAACATCCGCAGCACACCTTTATCCGGAAATGGAAACGCCCAGCGGGCATCCGAATTTGCGTGCCACTGCCATTGCGAGCCGAGGGTCGCGGCGTTAAATTCGTCGCTGTCCGGCGGTGTGGCGATGGGAAATACGCCAACATTTGGCTTGCGAAATGTCACTACCGGCTCGCCGGTACCATCACCGTCTGCGTCGTTACCCATAACAGGAAAACCGTTTCTCCAGACCGTCGGCTGCAAATGCACAACACGTCCATACGGCCCTTTGTCCTGAAAATGCAGGAACCACCATTCGCCGTTCACCGTGTCTACAAGAGCTCCCTGATGCGGGCCGTTGATCGCCGTATTGCCTTGGGCGAGAACTATTTTCTTCTCGTATGGGCCGTAGATATTCTTTGATCTTAGGACTAGCTGCCACCCTGTGGGAACGCCGCCTGCAGGAGCGAGAATGTAATAATAACCGTCCTTTTTGAGAAACTTCGGCCCCTCGACCGTCGGATCGGTCTCGTGACCATCAAATACCATCACCCCGTCATCGAGCAAACGTGTGCCGTCGGCACTCATTTTGTTGACGACCAGAATGCTTTTGATACCGGCTCGGCTACCGGCAAAGGCGTGAACGAGATAGGCGTTGCCATCATCGTCCCATAAGGGACACGGGTCGATCCAACCCTTTGCGGCCTTAACAAGCAGCGGTTTTGACCATTCACCGGCCGGATCTTTGGCCTTGGTCATGTAAATGCCGTAGTCGGGATCGCCATAGTAAATGTAAAACTCGCCTTTGTTGTACCTGATCGAAGGAGCCCAAACTCCGCCGCCGTGCTGCGGCCGCGAAAAGACATCCTGCGGCTCTTGCACTCGAAAGACGTGATTGATGATCCGCCAATTTACAAGGTCTTTGGAGTGAAGGATCGGCAAGCCCGGAGCCGCGTTAAAGCTAGACGCCGTCATGTAGAAATCGTCGCCGACACGGATCGCGTCCGGGTCGGAGTAGTCGGCATTGATGATCGGATTTTTGTACGTGCCGTCGCCATTGTCGGCGACCCAAACTTTTGAGGGCTGGGCACTTATGTAAAGCGCCGAGACGAGTATCGTGACCGCGAGCAGGATGAATTTCATGACACCAACATCATTTATTACCAGAACCATTTCGATCCAGATCGGCCTCTTCCTCCAGCCGCTGGGCCTTTTGAGTCTCGGTGAGATGGTCATACATTGCACGTTGGGCAGCGTCGGGACTTCGTTCGCGCATCGCTCGATAAATATTGTGGTGCTGCTCGGCGGATTGCTTTAGATCGAGCGCACGATGGACGGTCTTGCTGCGTGCGTCAAAGAGGATCGTCGCAACCATGTTCATCAGCGATGTGAGAATGCGGTTATTCGACGCGGCCGCGATCGTCTGGTGAAACTTCATATCGTGCACCAGATACTGCTCGGGCAAATCGAGCGAGGCGTACATACCCGTAATTTCCTCTGCCATCAAGGTCATCTGTTCGCTGGTGGCCCGCTCGGCAGCGAGACCGGCCACGCTCATTTCAAGAGCAAGCCGTGCCTCAAACATTTCATCCGAAGTAAATCCATGCAAAGCCGACAGCATCTTTAGCGGACTACCGTCCAGCGTTGGCGACTCATCACGAGCGGCAACGAATGTTCCGGCTCCTTGCCGCGATTGCAAAATACCGACCGTCGAAAGTGAGCGGATTCCGGCCCGCAAAGTCGGACGACTTACGCCCAACAGCTTTGCAAGATCACGCTCGGGCGGCAGACGGTCGCCGGCCGACAGCTCGCCGCTATGGATCATATCGCGCAGACGCGAGACCACTTCCTCGGCGGTCGTGCCGTTTTTCTCGGAATTGAGATTCTTGAAAACTGCCGGTTCTTTTCTTGACATTGTTTAGCTTGAGCCTTATTTTAACGCAACTTCGCGTCGGTGTCGAAAGATTTCCCGCTTTACTTTACCGGCTGTTTATCGGCAAAAACCTTTATCAGGATCATTGAAAAGCCTTTTCCTGTAACTGTTCGCTGGTGTCGAGTACCACGTGGAACGACCACAAGATCTCCCTTCTTGATCGTCACAGCCTGTCCGCCCGTTGCAGTTTTTGCACGCCACTCGCTTGGGCTTATCTCATTGGCATCGACAATCGTTCCACCCAGCATCAAAGTTGCCGTGCCATCCAAAACGTAGTAAATATCATCGGATAAGTCGTGAACTTCGTTGAGATCGCCCTCACGCTTTTCGTCGTGAAAGATCGCAACGCGCATTTCCACACCCGCTGCCGCGACAACATCTTCGTTTTTATTACCGACCTGTTTTTCGAGCGTCTTGCGGATACCGTCGACCTGCTGCTTAGTCTTAACGATCCACGGCTTTGCGGCTGATGAAGGTTGTCGTGCCTGTGAAAATGCGGCAAACGACGATAACAGAATGGCGATGCTGATCCAGCTTATTCTTTTCATGTCTATTGTTTTCCTGCTTGTGCAATAAGCCAACGGCTTAGATCCGTCGCTGCTTTGTGATTCTCGAGATCCGCGGGCAAACGCCGCCCGTCAACATACTCGTTATAAAGCCACGGGTCGCCGATCACAAAGACGGTTCCCTTGCCATGCTTAGCGATCGCCATTATCGTGTCGCCATTTGCGCTGACCACAGCCTTTGCCTGTTTTGACAGTGTCAGGGTCGATACTTCTTTGACGAAGATACGTTTCGTAGTACTAAATATTTCGTTACCCGATGCAATATCGATCCCGCCCATTTTGTAATCATTATTCAGGACCTCAAATTTGCGGTCCTTGTTGAACTTTATGCTGAACGCCTCGGAAAGCGTGTTAAATTTATCAAGCTCAGCATTCTGGCCGTCATTGCCCATCAGGACGAGCACACCGCCGCGTTTTACCCAGTCAGCGATCGCCTTGACGTGATCGGGCCCGACAAAGTTTGGCTTAGCCGTCTCTTTCTCGGTATCAGGATCAACGATGATGTAAATGCTTGCCGCCGCGAGATTTGTTGCCGTCGGTGCTGCAGACAGCGTTGCAAGTCGTGAGCCATGCGAGCGGAATATCTCGCCCCAGGCATAGAAACCTGCATCCGGCCGCTCGTCCCATTTGTAATGCCAGGCTTCGTCGCCGGCAACATTCTTGCTCTTGCGAATCTCGTGATTAAAATAGTCATCGAGCATCACCGTCTTACCGCGTCCTGGCCAACCGCGTTGGTAGGCCTCGATCTCTACGGCAGCCCTGATCGCCGGGCCGATTCCCTTTGGATCATTGGTTCGCAGCTTTTCGCTCATGTAATAGTCGAAAGAGCCATCGCGATAAGGATTGCCACCCAGGCCGGAAACGAGCACAGTGCCTTCCCAATCTGTGTGTCCCTGAGCATTGACCTTGACGAATTCCTTCTTAATGCCTTCCCAGCCGCGAACCGCGACTTTCATATACTTCTCAGGCAAGTAGCCTTCGCGAACGCCACGTGCGATCGAATAGACGAACATCGCCGAGCACGACGATTCGATGTAATTGGGCTTGCGGGTCGGGAGATCGAGGATGTCGTACCAAACGCCGGTCTTCTTATCCTGAACCTTTTCGATCGCGGCGGCCTCACGCTGAAGGATGGCAATGAGTTCATTACGTCGCGGGTGATCCTTAGGAAAATTCTCAAGCGTATCTACCAACCCGACCGCATACCAACCCATCGCCCGGCCCCAAAAATGCGGCGATCTACCAGTTGCTTTGTCCGCCCAGCGTTGTTGTTTTGATTCGTCCCAGCCGTGGTACAGCAGGCCCGTTTTTTCATCGCGGCTGTGCTTTTCCATCCAAACGAACTGATTGGCAATGTCATTCCAATTGTCTTCGCCAAAGAATCGCGAGTATTCCGTATAAAACGGCTGGCCCATGAACAGGCCGTCGAGCCACATTTGCCACGGATAGATCTTTTTGTGCCAAAAGCCGCCTTCGCTCGTGCGCGGGTGCGTTTTGAGCTGTGACCGCAAAAGATCGGCCATTTTTCGGTACTTTTCATTTCCCGTTGCGCGGTACAGCAACAGCATCGACGTTCCAGGCGTCACATGGTCAATGTTGTATTCCTCAACACTGTAGTCCTTATGTTTCCCGTTCTCGTCGATCCAATAGTCCATCCCTTTCTGAATGTGATTGAAATACTTCGGATCGCCCGTTGCATACCACATCGCCTCGATACCTTTATGAACGACACCTTGGTCGTAAGTCCAACGGGGCGGAATGCCCGGTTGATTCCTGGCATCGACCCAAATGCGGTTCATCGCCGTATCAGCCAGCCGTTCCGAAACAAGCCGTTCCTGAGCAAACGAAGTCGCAAAGACGGTTACAATAAGTACTGCTAAGGTGATAAGTCTCATTATTTCAAATACTTCCGGAGTTTTAGCTTTGTTTCGTTAATTCCCTCAACCGCAAGCAATGCGGCTTCATCAGCACCCTTTGGATTGAAATGCGTGTGGTCATCGATGCCTTTTGGATAATTCGCATTCTCGTCGGGCTTTAGCTGTAAGAACAGCGAACGCGAACCTTCGACGCCGTAGCGAACGATCATCGCCTCGGTCTTGCGATGCATATCGATGAGCGGCACCTTTTTCTCTTTAGCAACGCTGCGAACGATGTCGGGATATTCACCGTGCGAATCAACAAACTTGCCATCTTTATCAAAGCGCCGACGCATCACCGGCGTGAGCAAAACGATATTGCCTTTCCTGGCTTTGACATCATCGATGAATCTGATCAGATTCGCACGATACATTTCAGGCGGTGCGTAGCGCTCGCCTTTGTCTTTTGACGAATCGTTATGCCCGAACTGAACAAAGACCCAATCGTCTTTCTTCATATCGTCGAGAATCTTCTGCCAACGCCCCTCGGAGATGAACGTCTTGGTACTGCGCCCATTCGCCGCACGGTTCTCGATCTTGATCTTGCCGTCCACAAAATGTTTTCCAAGCATTTCGCCCCATCCGGTCTCAGGCCGCCTTTCGGGTAGCTTTTCCGCACAGGTCGAGTCGCCCGCCAAAAAGATCGAAATTGGACGATCCTGGGCCGCGACAGCACCCGCCAGAAATGCGATAAATATCAGTACTCTCATACTTTTACAAGCTCATTGATCTTCACAGGCCGCTGCTGTTCGATACTTGTACGAGCAGCGAGTTCGAAATCACGAACCTCGAGACGGCCCTTCGTCCCGTTAAACGCCAGACGATAGCCCTCGATCGGCATCGCGGCGTTGAGCGAATACGACATGCTTGCGCCACTTGAATACTTAACAACCGCCGACATCGTATCGTAAATATCAATGTCATTCTTGAAAACGCAGCCGTCCCGTTGATAGCCATCAGCACTTTCGCATTCGGAGTACAGCTTGGTAAGACGAGCGTCTTTGGTCACGTCCCAATAGAATGGACAGTTAGCTCTATGCGGACAGGTGCGGCAATTTGTATGACGGAAATTGCCATTCTTTCCGTAAACATTCAGAGCACCATAGGCCGTGACCTCGACCGGATCGGCGGCGAGCCACCAATTTATCAAGTCGAAATGATGTGTCGCCTTGTGCACCCACAGACTGCCGCCGCCGGACTTGAGCCGGTGCCAGCGGCGAAAATAATCCGCTCCGTGCCGAACATCGAGATACCAACTAAAATCGACCGATGTCACCTTGCCGATCTCGCCGCTCGCGATGATCTGTTTTATCTTTTCGTGCTTAGGAGCGTAGCGGTAATTAAATGCAACGACGATATTGCGGTTATGTTTCTTTTCCGCATCGAGGACCGACTGGCAATCCGCCGCCTCCGTCACCATCGGCTTTTCGGTCATCACATTGATGCCGCGTTCGAGAGTACGTTTGATAAATGTGTGGTGTGTGGAGTCGACCGTCGTGACCATCACCAGATCGGGCTTCGTGCGGTCGAGCATCTCGTCGAAGTTGGTAAACGTCGGACATTCGACACCGATAAGCTTACGTCCGGCCTCGACACGAAGCGGGTTCTTATCACATAAGCCGACAAACTCCACCTCGTCCTTGTATCTATCAGCGATATCCTTGCCCCACATGCCTGTTGCTCGATGTCCCGTGCCGATAATGGCATACCGCTTTCTGGCAAGCGGCGTGACCATCGCCGGAACGATCTGCGAACCTAGCAACACGCCCGCCGCAGCCGTTCCGACGGATTTTACAAAATCTCGACGATCTACTTTTTCGCTCATATTTTATCCAAGAGAATCGACGGTCTTGCCGGCGATCTTAACGTTAGTGAGACTCAGGCCTTTTACATTCTTGATGACGCTCGGATTTTTCATCGCTCCAAACGTGCAATTCTTGAGCGAGACATCAAAGATCGGCGCGTTGTCGAGGCCCTGCAGATCGGCAGCACGATTACCAGTACCGCATGTGAGCCCATCGATCTGCACGTTTCGCACGAGCGGGGTATAAGAGCCCTTGGCTCCCTCCTCATAGTTGAAATCGATCTCGATCACAGCGCGAGACACAGTTCCGATCGTATTGTTCTTGTAGTAAAAATTCTCCAGTTTGCCGCCGCGTGAAGCGTTGTTCTTAAACCTGATCGCGGTCCAGAGGTCAGGACTGTCGAGCTTGTTGTCGTGGGCGAAAAGATTTCTGACGCCGCCCGATATCTCGCTGCCAACCGTGATGCCGCCGTGGCCGTCTTTCATCGTGCAGTTACGAATGATGATGTTCTCCGTCGGGACATTGATCCGACGCCCATCGTTGTTTCGGCCCGATTTGATAGCGATACAATCGTCACCGGTATCGAAGAAGCAATTGTCGATCAGCACATCTTTGCACGATTCCGGGTCGCAGCCGTCGTTGTTCGGGCCGTGTGTAGCGATGTGCAAATTGCGAACGGTCACATTTTCACAAAGTACCGGATGCACTTCCCACATCGGCGAATCAATGATCTTTACACCTTCGATCAGGACGTTCTTGCATTTGTAGGGCTGGATGAATTGCGGTCGCAAGCAGTCTTTCTCACCGCCGAAAATACGCTCTGAAACCGGAGCATTTCGGTCCATGAATTCATAGAGTCGGGCACGTGAGTCACGCTGACTCAAGACATCCGGATTACCACCGTATCGCGGGTTGCCGTGCCATTTCCAAAAGAATGCCTTGCCCTGGCCATCGAGCGTTCCTTCGCCGGTTATGGCGATATTTGTCTGCTCATACGCATAGATCAGCGGCGACAGGTGCATCAACTCCATACCTTCCCAACGCGTATGTACGATCGGCAGATAGGCTTTTGCATCCGTCGCAAACTTCAGCATTGCGCCTTTTGAAACATGTAGGTTTACGTTTGATTTGAGTCTGATCGCGCCGGTCAGAAACTCTCCCGCGGGAACAACGACGCGACCGCCGCCGGCTTTGTTTGCGGCGTCGATAGCTTTATTTATTGCCGCACGGCAATCAAAAGTGCCGCCCGCCTTTGCACCGTATTTGAGAATGCCGAAATCTCGCTTTGGAAATTTCGGAGCTTTGATGCGGGCAAGGATCTTTGGATATTCGGTCGCCCACGGATCAGCCTGCCCGAAGGCAAGCTTTGGTGCTAGTACCAATCCGGCTGCACCGATCGAGAAATTGACAATAAAATCACGTCTATTCTGTTTCATCTAGTTCGTCTTTGGTTTTACGGGTTGACTGTTCTTCGTTAGGTTATTTTTCCACTTCGGGTAATCTTTTTCGAGCAGATCGCGGGCCCCGTCAACGTACCAGGCATAGCCGTTTCGCCGCTCGGCCTCGATCTGTGTCACATCATATTTTATAATAGTGTCGCGCCCGATGAAGATCGGTTTCATCGTTTCGATCTGGTAGAACCGGGCCCAGGTCGGCGGTGCTGCCTTATCTTTTACAACCACGTTCTCGCCGTCTTTGCGTTCCCAGCGAATACCTGTCAGCTTGTTCGCCTCAAACCACTTTACAGCAGACTCGATCGCATCAATTATCTCAGGCGAAGGAGAACCATCGAGCATCAGGAATTTTACGATACCGACGCTTTCGCCGGCTGTGAGTGAAACTGGTTCGAAAGCTCGGGCAGGTGCTGCCTTGAATGTAACCTCGTCGTGCTGGCCTCCCCAGACCGTTTTTTTGCCGTTAACGACGACCTGCGTTTTGAGCAGAACAGGGATCGCCTTCTCTAGGGCTTTTCCGGCTTTCAAACGACGGTCTTCATCGACAAATAAATAATCCTCTTTCTTGTTTGCGATATCACGAAGTAACTTCAACACATTGATCATCGCGTTGTCGTTATATGTGATGTGCCGCGAATAATCTTTCTTGAGCGGGAAGTACTGCGGAAAACCACCGTTTTCGTACTGCATTGACAAGATAAAATCGAGGCCCTTGAAGAATCCTGCCTTGTGAGTTTCGATGTTCTTCGCCGTGATGACTTTGGCCAGATATTGAAGCTGCGTAGTAGTTGCTCCGTTGTCGATGGTCGTGTCGGTCTTGCTTTTCTCAGCGAGCAATTTTGCTCGTTCCGGCTGAGTAAGCATCGCCGCCATATCGACGTTCTTTTCCCAGCCGCCATTGTCGCGTTGGTACATTAAGACTTGATTGGCGATCCGGGTAGCTTCGTCAACCGCGTACCAAAGCTTCGTTTGCTTCAGAACATCATTCCATGAAACCAGGCCGAAGTCGGGCGTTGTCTTTTCCTGCCAGGCGAAGTTGTCCGCTTTATACGGATCCCAACCATCGCGACCGCCGAGAAAATACTCGACCGAAAACTGTTTCACGTCGGCATCGGTGAGCTTACGTGCCCACGCAACACGCGTCGAATCGCTCGCTCCCTTTCCGGTCGAGCCATATTCCGCAAGGTAAGCCGTCTTCTCACGCTGCGGCTCCCAATGATGCCAGCCCTCGGGGCGAATGTCCGCATCTATCTGTGTGTTGATAAAAACTGTGCGGCCATAGTCGCGCCACGGCCGCCCCAGGTAAATGCCTTTCACAGTGTTGCTGCTGGTCAGTCGGCATTTATTGAAAATAAAACCCGACCGCTCGTCGGCCGCGAACCGCATCGGAGCAGCAATATAACCGTCAGCTTTGACGTGAATGTGGCAATTCTCAAAGACAGCCGCCGCCTGGCCGAAAATAAAATCTACGTGGCCCTCAATGTAGGAATCTTTGTAGAATTGCCGCCCGTTCTTTGCGTATAGCGTGTCTTGCCAGCCGAGGAAACGGCACTTGTTGAAAACCGCCCGGTCAGCCTCGACCAGGACTGCAACAGCTTGCGAACCCGTGCCGAAAGAATTTTCAAAGCTAATATTCTCGGCGTAAAAATCGTGTCCGCCGAAATAGTTCGCGTACGCGGCGGATGTCGACCCAGCCTCTTTGTTCGAGAGACTAAATGTAAGAATCGTCGTCTCCGCCTTTTCACCGACGAACGATACATAAGGCTTGTTTGCCGGAACGCGAATCTGTTCTTTGTATGTGCCGGGAGCGATACGGATGACGCAACGCGACTTGTTATTCTCAGGGATCTTCTTGATCGCTTCTGAAACGGTCTTGACGTCACCGTCTTGAGCAACCCTTATTTCACATGGGGTCGCCGATAATGAGATCGCCGACGCGATGGTGACAAGAAATCCGACAATGTAAGAAAACCTTTTCATCCCCTGAATCCGATAACTTTGATGCTAAAAAACCAGCAATTCTTTTGAGAGAAATGCGCCGCATAAGTTCCCGATGATCACAAGGCCCCTATGCGACGCATTTTAACCAGTTACGACTCGAAAAGCTTACTAGAACGTGAACTTTCCGCCGATCTGAATATCACGCGGTGGGTTACGCTGCGCCGTTACCCTTCCAAAAGCAGTCGGTGTTCCGGGTGCCAACCCGATCCCTGCACCAAAATAAGCGGTGTTAAGAAAGTTGATCGCTTCAAAGCGAATCTGGAACTTCATTCCCTCACGGATCCGGAAATTCTTTGATACGCCCATGTCGAATTTCAAATAACGCTGATTACGCAGGCCGTCGATCGTAAACGGAATGTTACGCATCACGACGTTATTGCCTGTATTCGTCTGGAAATTGTTTCCAAATCCAGGGACATTCGCAGCTAAGGCTACGCCGCCTACGTAGAAACCGGTTATATCCCACGCAGGAATATCTACGCCGTACTTTTGACCCTGCTCATTCGTTTGGCCGACCCTCGATTTGAGCTGAGTGATATCACCGCTATAGTAGATGTTTCCGAGCAAGAGTGGCTCACCGCTCTGCCATTCGTAAACACCCTGCATCTGCCAACCGCCTAAAAAGCCGTTGACGATACCATTCCAGTTCGAACCAAACTTACGGTTCTTGCCAAAAGGCAGTTCGTAAATGCTCGAGAAGGTAAAGCGATGCGGCCGTTCAAAAGGCGAGATCATCTCGGTCATTTCTGTATCCTGAGGATTCAGGTACTGGGCCGTGATGCGTTCTTTCGAGAACGTATACGACCCATTAAGTGAAAGCCCCTCGGTAAACCTCTTGACGAATTGCAATGCATACGATTGATAGCTCGATGTGCCGTTATATTCCGTTACAGCGAGGGCCGCAAACTGCGGGAACTGCGTCAAAAGCCTGCGCCGTTGTATCGTCGCGTTGGTGTAGGTCGTGTTGCCCGGGAATACAGAGGTCAATCCCCGGAATGGGTTGTTAGTTGTGGTGTTTAGAGCCGTATTTGCCGCGGTTATCGCTGCAACAAGTGCTGCTGCATCGGTGTAGTCACTTGGATTTACCAAATATGATTTAGGAACCGAATTGAGAGCTCTCGCGACCGGAAGATCTTTACCGGCAGAATGAACAAAGGTAAATTCTACCCCTATTCCACCCGGAAGCTCGCGCTGAACACTTCCAATGAAACGATAGAAATTTGAATTCTTTCGGTCATATGAAAGCACCGGTGTGGTTGGACCCTGTGCACCAACGCCAGCGGCGAGATCAGTCCCGAGCGCCGATGCCAGACCTAAGGTGGATCCCACTGCCGGGTTGATGCCGGTCGGGAACAACGTAGTACTGAGTCTGGCTACATAGGATTGGCCGCTGTTTGTCGAGGCAGTAAAAATTGTCGGTGAAGCGAAGCCCGGTTGAAATATCGCTCCGATCTGGAACGGGGAGGTAAAAACGCCAAATCCACCGCGGATAACCGTTTTCTGATTAACACCCCAGGAAATGCCAACACGCGGCTGGAAATTATTCTTGTCCATTGCCTGGCTAGCATCTTTCTGATCCTGAACAAACGTCAGTCCGCCCAGTAAATTTTGGAAAGATCCGATCGGCACGTTGACCGGAGGAAGGGCATTGTAGTTTGCAAGTACTTGCGCGGCGATCGGGCTTTGTGCGGTTTGATCAAATCCCTTTATGATCGCGGAACTAGCCTCCTTGACGCCACTTTCAAGTTCATAACGCAGGCCCAGATTTAGGGTTACGTTTTGGGAAATTCGCCAATCATCTTGGGCGAAGAATCCGTGGTAATCCTCTGTCGCATCATAGACGGTTGGAATGTCGATGCTTCCACCGGTAACGATACCCAGCAGGAAAGAAGCCAGTTCACGCCCCGGAGCCGTTTGTTGGGCGCCCGCGGTCGATGAACTCGAAGATGTAAATTGTCCGTTGATCGAAAATCGACCGGCGGCATTTCCCAAAGTTGAGAACCTTTCACGCAAGTACCGGTAGTCATAACCATATTTTACGGTGTGGTTGCCGAGGATCTGTGTGAACGTGGGCTGGACAGTGTACAGATCGAATGGTCGATCCTGCCCGTTGTTATAGTCAGCTCGCAGCGATCCAACAGTCAGGTAATTCTGAAAATCGAAACGCGGAAATAGAAGGCTCTGACGGTCGGTTGGAACGGCGGTAAAACCGAGTGAGGCGGCCGTTGGTTGGTCAACCTGGTACCTATTAAGTCGGAATCTGTTCCAGCCACCGCGAAGATCTAAGATGAAATTCGGCCTAATGATCCCCGTGTAATTTGCATGCAAGCGATCGTTCCGGCGGTCCTCGAATCCACGAAATATCGAGTCGGGCTGCAACGTCAAATTATACCGATCTTCCGTATTCTTACTATTTGCCCACGTGAACGAGATCTTGTGATCAGGGCGCACATTGTGGTCCACCTTTGCAAGGAATGATCGATATGGACGATGGAGGTTTTGGTCGGTAATGAAGTTGTTGACTATTCCGGTTTGATTAGCCTCCGGGAAAAATCTCATGAAGTTTAATGCCGGAGCATACATCACGTTGGTAGGCAGGATGTTGCAGTTCGCGGGCACGGGCGTGTTAATTGGCACGGCGCATCCAAAAGTTGGCCGCGTTTGACCCGCAACAGTGCCAGCCAAAGGATCGTAGATAACCGTGTTCGCAGCATCACCAATATTGTTCCGGTTTACGATAAGCTCAGAGAAATCGCCGGTACGCATCTTCGCCGTCGGAACGGAGTACGTTGTCGGTTGGGCCACATTGTCATTTTGTCGTTCGAAAGCGAAAAGGAAGAAGGTTCGATCTTTGATGATCGGGCCATTGACCGTTACACCGTATCGATCATATTTACGCTCCGGCCTTACGCGGCCAAGACGATTATTGAAAAAATTGTTCGCGGTGCGTGTCTTATCTCGGTTGAACCAATAACCAGAGCCGTGAAACTTATTAGTACCCGTCTTCAAAGCCACGTTAACAGTCGAACCGGCAGTGAAGCCGTTCTGCGAATCAAAGCTATTGGTTTGGACCTTAAATTCCTGAACTGCATCAGAAGGAGGTGTGAAGGCAACCTGACCGCTGTATGCCAAATTCGGCGTTCCGTCAAGATTGATCTGGTTGCCGGCAGTGCCGTTCGTTCGGAAGCCCGCAAGGTTGCCATTCGCCGTGGGTCCCTGAAAATTGGGGTCACCAGTATAGACTACTCCCGGAGCCTGTGTCGCAAGAGTATAAGCAGCGCCTTCCGCGAGAGGAAGCTCTTCTACTTGTCTACGGCTGACTGAGACGCCCGTTGTGACCGAACCTCTTTCTATCACATCACCATCGGCGATTATGGTCACCTCCGCCGATGTGCCGATCTCAAGTTTGAAGTCAAGTGTGAGACGGTCATCGACAGCTACCTGCACATTCTCGCGGGTCGAGGTCTTAAACCCGTCGCCGGCGATGGAAACTATGTATGTTCCCGGAACTAGAAACGGAACTGTAAACGCCCCTGACTCGTTGGTCGTCACGTTTCCGGTAATGTTGGTTCCGATATTCTTAACGGTGACACGCGCTCCTGGAACAACCGCTCCGTTAGGATCCGTGACCGTACCAGTAATCGTTCCTCTAAATTCCTGAGCAGACGCCGTAACAACCATGGCCGCGAGTAACAGCATGAGCGATACGTAATTCTTCAACACGTAAATCGATCTAATGTTCATAACAACACTTCCTTTCTTTCTACAGCTTTTCAAAAATTCTAAGATGTAAGCGGCTCCTGAACTTGTGAATATATCAATTGGTAACACCAATTCTGAAACTGTTCGTTTCTCCTCTGCTTTCTCAACAGTTGTGGTAGATGCCTGAATATTCAATATCACTAAGCCTTACAATGCGCAGTTATTATGTACGACACTAAAAAACTTTGTCAAGGGTGATATGACCAATTTCAATAAAAAAATATTATGGGTTTGACCAATTCCCTACTAAAAAACCGTCTATCACATAACATTCGATGGTTTTTTTAAAGATTCGGTGTTTGAAAGGTGCCTTTTCGGTAAGCTATTTACCGCACTGAGAGCCGGAACCCTTTATATCGTCGTCAAACATCTGCTCGTATTCGCGGGCGTACGAACTGAGATTTTGCTTAATACGACCCAGAACGCGGCAGTAAAATTCTTCGTTGCTGAGACGTTCTCTGAGGTAGCTCATCGCATTAACCTCGCTGCCGTATTCGCGGCGCTCCCAAATTTCGATGGGTGTTCCACCCATCAGCGTTGCGAGGTCGATGAGCTTCTTATCCTGCGTGTTTAATCCGTTCTTTAAGAAGATCGAAATGTACTGCGGCATTAGCTTTTCCTGAAGTTCGAGGAGCTTGGCATTTGCTTTTGCGGTTTGGTTAACGTGACCCATCTCGTGCGAGATCTTTGTCGCGGCCAGGATCGAACCGCTGATCGAATAGATCGTGTCGTTCGATGCGAGAGAATTGAGTACCGGATAGTAAACCGGTGTCGGGTAGCCCTGATCGATCGACGAGCCGAGCGTGATAGTCGCTCCGACGAAATTGCCGTCATCGTCCCAGCGATATTTATCCGTCCCAGCACCTTTGCCTCGGTCATCGGTTACTTTTATGGTGAGTACAAAATCCCTTCGAGTCGCATAGCGTTGCCACTCTGCGCGGCCAAACGTTGTCGAGAGTAGCTCGGCCTTCCATTTTTCGAATCGACTACGATACTTGACCGGCACATCCTCTTTTATGCCGCCCTCTCCGGCGACCAGTGGCTCGACCGAAAATTCGAACGAGCTAGCTGTCTGACAAAACGTGTCGTTATGGCGGTAAAAAGAATACCCGATCTCGGCCGTTCCGATAGTTACGACGAAAACTGTGTACATCAAAACACTACGAAAATTCATATTCTTAAACGCTCCAAATTGATCGAAATAACCCTTTCTACTTGATCGGTTCGTCCGAAACGGTAAAGTACTCGCCCGTGCCGCTATTTGCGCGTAGCATTCGCATTACGTCCTCAAATGCAAACGGTCTTGCTCCGCGGCGGCCAAAGACAGCGATCTGGTTCCCGCTTTCATCGGCGGCACGGTCGCGGTCGAGGCCTTTTGAAAGGCTAACCGCCTCGCCCTTTGTCTTAAAGGTCGCAATGAGACGCGGCTCCGGTCGCGGGCTGAATCCCGAATAATTCGGCATCGTCTCAGGATCGGTCAACTGCAATATTTTTAGTCCATTCTTGCCGTCGGCAACATATCCATAGAGGCTTGCGTTGGTCATCGCGATCTTGACCGCATGAGCGTCGTTGATCGAGCCCTCGGCATTGAAAGTCTGATCGAGCTTTGGTTGCTCGGGCCGCTCGACATCAATAATTGCAATGCCTTCCTCACCGTTCGCAACATATGCGTAGGTTCGGGCGACGTAGATATCGTGTGCGTGCTTGAGTGATACGAAGGCACCTTCAACAACCCGAACAGCACCTTTCGATTGAATTTCACGAATATCAATGACCTTCAGGCCATCTCCGTCTACCACAAACGCATATAGGAACTGCACGGCGACTGACTTCGGAGCGTTCATCACGATCTGAGCGGTCACCTTAGGCTGAAGCGGTGTCGAGAGATCAACTATTACGAGCTCTTTCGGTGTCGTTATATAAGCGAAGTTTCCGGCGATGGTAATATTGTTCGCACCGGTCAAGGCTCCGCCAGGATTGTAGGTTAGCGAGCGACTCAAGAAGTTGTTTCGCGGATCACCATCGAGCAGCGTCGCGGCGTTGACAAGGATCAGACCTTCTTCTTTATCAGCTACATACAGATAAGCATAGAGCGGGTGGATCGCACCTTCTTCATTGATTGCAGGTGCCGGTTTTCCGGTGGCCTTTGCTTCGGCGTTAAGCCGCAGAGCTTCATCCGGTGGAACTTGCTTGAAAGTACCGTCATCATTCTTTACTGTGCGCCACCGTGCCGGATCAACTGCCAGCGTCGATGGTGCGGCTACGGCGGCGGCATATTTCGTATCGACGTAGAATTTCTGCCCAAGCGGCGAGACCGGAGCGGTCGTGATGCGTTCCGAGAAGCCTTTATGATCGATCTGGGCAACATCGTAAACGCGAAGACCGCCCTTTCCCGCCGCGACGTATGCATATTCGCCTCGAACCTGAACCTGCAAAACATCTGGTCGGCCTTTGTTTTCGTAAACTTCCTCAAGCTCACGCCCTTCGCGGACAAACTTCTCGTAATTATCTTTGTGGGCCAGTTTGTGCAGATTGCTGCCATAGACGGCTTGCGGCTCGGAGTGCTCTGTAACCGCAACTGCGTCGAGCGAATGCGTTGCTGCTACGTAAATGTAGCGGCCCATGAAGTTGACGAAGTTCGTACCCTGGAGCATCACCTGTGCGAGCCACGCGTTGTTATCTTTGTCTTTTGACACGTGGCAGTCCGAACAAGTCTGCGTTTCCTTGCCGCGAACCGTGTGTGGAACGTGCGTATTGAATGCCTGTCCCGAAAAGCCTTCGGCAGAGAGAGTTTGCTGTTGCGAATAAATCCATTCGCGACTCTGATTACGCGAGCTGACTAGTACTGCTGAACTCGAACGAACCGGTGCGACCTGATGCCCAGTGACCGTTCCGTCCTTGCCGAGCATAAAAATGTCGTCACGAAGTACCTGGAAATTGTATGACGTAAAGTTTCGCGAGTCGCCGCCTTCGTTATGCCGGTTCGGCGCCTTTCGGTTCGCTTCCATCGACAGGTGGCAGCCAAAACAGCTCGTCACCCACGACGTATGACAGGCGTAACAGGTCATCGAACTCTCGCGATGGGCGAGCATTTCCTCGGTCGCCTTCGGATCGCCCCACGTTTTCGCGTCACGCTGCATCGTTTTGGCGTATGCCGATTTTTCGTTGTAGTCAACGTTGCCCGGCGTGACCGTGTCCGCAGTCTGTGTGACCTTCCAGCATTTGCCCGCCTCGACTATCGCATTCTGCACTACATCACCAGCTTTTAGCACGACCGGCTTTCCTGTCTCGTCATTACATTTCTTATTGCGGGCCGTTGTCGCGGTCAGAACCTCGAGAACAGGCAGCCGTTTGCCGTCAGGTGCGCGGAAACGCAGTCGCGTGAGATCGCGGCCGATGACCGGTTTATTAGCACGTTCGCGCTGTGTGATCTCGCCTCGCGGTGGCGGCAGGGCGGCGGGGCCGCTCGTGATGGTGTTTGCCTTAGCTTTTACGGAGCCGTGGCAATCTACACATCCTATCTCTACTGCCGCACGCGGCTCATTGTAAAGTATGCCCGTACCGTGGCTATCGCCTTTGAAATGACAATCTACGCAGTGCATGCCGCGTTCAAGGTGAATGTCCTGTAGGTGAACTGCTTTGTTCCACTTGTTCGGGTCACCGGGTGGGACGATGTTGTCTTCCTTATCAAGCAGATTTCCTTTGCGGTCTTTTTTATATACATTCTTAAACATCCAGCCGTGGCCGTGCGTATCCGCGAACTGCACATTCTTCAGCTGGGCGTTGAAATCCGTCGTTCCGGTCTTCTGCAAAAATATCGAGTCTGACCAAAGCCCGCGAAGCGAAGCCCCTTCCGGATTCTTGTCAAGTTTGCGGACCTGCTCGTTCTGCGACGGATCGATCTGTTTGTCCTGCGGATACATGAACTTACCGTCGCTCTCATTGTCCCACCACGTGCGGCCGAGGTAGGTCGCGACCATGTTCGTGCCCGGATGCATATGGCATGTCATGCACTGCTGCGTCGGGATCGCCGACGTAAACTGATGCTTGATCGGGTGGCCCGATTCTCTTCGCGGAATGCTAGTATCAGCAGACTCGGAATAACCCTGATTACCGGACTTGGCGTACGGGCCCGACGCGGCGATGCTCGTATCATTAGCGTATACTACATGACAACCCGCACAACCTGCGGCGCGATAATCGCCGGCGTGGTCATTCGTGCCCATAAAATTGAGCGTCGGATCGAGCAAGCGTGTTTTCTGCAGACCGAGATAGACCGGATCGGTGCGGTTATTGGTGCCGAGGCCACGTGGGCTAAGGCCTTTGTCGGGCTTGCCGTTCTCTTCTTCTCGGTCGGGATTTGCGATCTCGAGACGGCGTTTGCCGCCGCGTTCGAAGACGCGCAGAATGTTGCCGGGCTGCGAGAGTTCCCAGCGGGGCAGCGGTTCGAGAAACGGTAAATGTCCTTGTTTTGCCTGCTGTTCGCGGGTCGGAGCTGGCTGTTGGATCAGAGACTGAGCGATGCCGTCTTCGCTGTAGCTCTCGCCAAACTGCGCGTCCTTTGCGTGAAAACCGCCGTTATTATAGAGAGCCGCTCCCCAGAGCATCGCCCCGTGGGCCATCATCCCGCGTGCGACATTGCGGTTCTCGTCGGAGTGACATTCGCCGCACGATTGACTGATGACGCGGAAGTCACTTGGGTTTACGAATCGGACGAACTCTTTTGATTCCTTATTAAGTAACGTGTTTGAACGCTCAGGATTATTACTGCCACATTCGCCGTTCTTACAACCCCATTCCTTCGGAAATTTCGGCTGCACGTGGGCGTCCTTTGCTGTCGTTGCGGCCGGATTGCCGCCGTGGCAGCCCGTACACGAAAGGCCCTGAGCATCCTTACCGTCAATAAGTTTGTCCAGCACATCGCCCGTCGTGCTGTATCGATGCATCGGCTCTAGATTGGTGTGACATTTTACGCAGCCCTCGAGACGGGCGGGTTCGGGCGTGGCAGCAGCAACCGCAGCCGGTGTGGGCGTCGCAGTCGCTGTCTGAGCAGCAACGTGCCGCGTGTCGCTGTTCCAAAACGCAACCGCCAGCAGGCTGGCAAAGATCACCAGTACGACGATCTTGAGACGGGCAGAATTGTTAAGTTTCGTGGCCATGCCGGTTAAAAGATAAATTTCATCTGGCTAAACAACGTGTATTGCGGCTTCGACGGATTTGGCACGTCGCCTGTGCAGAAATTCGGTATCGGGCAATTCACTCTTCGATTCGTGTAAACGTCCTTAAACCCTTTACCTGCAAGGAATATGTTGCTGCCAAAGGTAAACGTCAGGTTATTGATCAACAATGGTCGGTAAACAACGCCAAGGCTCAGATCGTAGCCGATCTCGTGTCGTACGCCGGGCTGAAAAAGCACGTATTCGAGCGGCTCTGTGCGGTGAAACCTTAAGTAATTCGCATTAAAAACAGTCTTGATGGTCTGCGTCAACTCCGCATCGACACCGAGGTTGTAGATAAAAATGCCTGGATTTACAAAGTTCGCCTGCCCCTCGGTCTTGCTCGAACGGAGGCTCGGAAGCAGGCTGTTGCCCTGCACTAGTCCGACTTCGGTGGAGACGAGGCGTATGCCTTGCCTATTCCAGTAAGAGAACTGTCCGCCCACAAAATTCGGGTCGTCAAATATCGCGTCAAACCCCTTCGCCTTGTCGTCAGTCGGGTTATCGTCGCCCGATGCAAAGAACATCGACGCCCTGAATCTGAGCCAGTTCTTATCGATCGAAGCCTCGACGGCCGCCATGTGGGCTCGAATGTCGGTCTTCTTAGCAGCGATCGGATTGAAACTGTCCTTACCAAACGCAAAGTAGTACGAATTCGACAGATTCAAAATGCCGATATGCCCGTCTCCATTGATGCCGAAGTAGCCAGCCTGCACATTATGCTGACGCGGCGTGCCGACAAGTGCGGGCCGCACGAGAAAGCCATTTGTATCGTAATGCCGCCCGCCGCGATCGTCGTTAAACGCCCCGACGGCCTGGATCGTGTAGCCCTTTGTCAGGAAGTCCTGTCGAAAGACATTGGCGATATAAACGTTCTGTTTCCTGAACTTAAAAGCGTTCAGATTGCTGTTCGTGTCCTTATCAAGCTGGTGAAACCACGCCGCGTTGAACTGCGTTTTGTTGTTCGAAAACGCTCCGAAACCGCGTACGCCGAGGTTATTGTCCGAATACAAAAATCCCCGAAAATCAGCATTAAAAGCCTGTATTCCGGCTCTCACGGAAACGGCGTCGAAGTTATCATTCGTGTCAAAAAGCTTGACCTCGCCAAAGGCCTCTTCGAGCGAGACGTGCGTGTCGGTGCGGTTCGTGCCGCGTCGAACGTCAACATTTACAATGCCGTTCTCGCGGGCGTTGAGGTAATTTGGGATGCTGAATGTCGGCGAGATCTTGACCGCCCACGAACGCGGTTTGAACACCGTCTGGCCCTTGAAAAACTCAAACGAAAGCTGCACCGTCTCGCTAAATGAAAAGCTCTCTGGCCGCCCGAAGAAGTTGTTGCTGTTCGGGTCCGCCGTACTGACATTGTTGCCCGACGGAGTTCGCCGCATTTCGAAGCCGGTGGTCGAGACGGCCGAGAGGATCATGAAATAATCGTTGCCGATCACGGGAATATCGCCCTTGATCACGCTCTGATCGTACGGGTTAAACCACTTGCCACGCTTGAACGGGATGTCGCGTCCACGTGCTCCCTTATCGCCATAGCGGTCGTAATCGGGGAAGAGATATCGCCAACGATCGCGGACCTCGCGGGTCGTGGGCGGCGCCTGAGCAACGGGCTTGCCATCGGCCGCAACAGCCTTCGAAGGGTCAACAACAGCGATATCGATCTTGCGTTCCGACCCGTCGATAATGACATTTTCGAGCGTCGGGCAAACTTGCGGTGCAGAACAGATGATGTTGGCAAACGTGCCGTATTCGCCCGCCTTTCCGCGATCAAAACGAGCCTCGAACGGGGCTGCGACACTGATGCGATAAGCTCCATTCGCGAGCCTGATCGAGTAGCTGCCGTCGGCACGCGAACGCGTCTGGCGTGAGTCTGAGCTGGTTTGATTTACTACCGAAACGATGACGCCGGCGATAGGTTTACCATCGCCCGCGGTCACCTTGCCCGTCAAACGGCCGTTTGAGACTTGCGCATACGTCGACCCGATGAATAACAGAGCCATCAACCAAACCACCAGTTTGGGAAAACCCGAGGACATAAGAGCCAACGTATTCGACCGGAATTCTAGATTTCTGCCTGTGATTTTTTCACAGATCGGCGAGAATGACAAATTTTTCTTGAGATGGCCGACTCGTTACGGCGAGCCGTGTTCCATGTTCCGCCATGGAACACTGGAACATATGGAACAAAAGGAACGGTGGAACACATTGTGTCGTCCTAAAGAAAGTTGACACTTTAGAGTGTTATTCCTTGTATAGGTTTGCACTTTGTTTGTTAGTCCTGTTCAAGGTTTACAGTTGCTCCTTTTT
>JANPDK010000091.1:0-3464 GCA_031431415.1 Acidobacteriota bacterium
AGGTTGCCCCCGCGTTCAGTGTCGTATTGAGATCCGCCATTTCAGTGCGAATTCTGTGGCCGGCATTACTGTCGCCGGCATGGCCCGTATGGTTGTTAGGAGGAGTGACCGAATCGCCCCGGGGATACACTCCCGTGAAAGGATTGATCCAGGCTTTCGAGCCAAGACTCGGTCCTGCGTTCAAATTCGACGAATACGGATCGGAGCAGCCCGAACCAAGCCGCGTTCCGCCTACACCATTACAGCCAAAGCCGCAAATATTATTTGTCAGGGCCGTAAATGCGTGCTTCACGCTCGACTGTCCGATCTGCTCAAATCGCTCGTCGTTAGTCGTTCCACCGCTCATACGATACATGTTTTGCGGGATAACGGGGTGATCATTACTCGGAAGTGCGAACCAGTTAAGGTCAATCACACCGGCATTACACGAGTCGGTTCCAAGTGCAAGGCCAACCGTCGTTCCCGTAACGCCAAACTGTTGAAGGCCGTTGACATCGCCGACGATAACGTCCGGGCCGGGCACGGTACCGGTTTCGGGACTCATTCCCGATCCGGCTGGCAAAACCGCCGATGTCGTTTCACCCTCGACCAATTGGCTTATCTCGATAGGCCGCATTTTCGCATTGATCGTAATGCCGCCAACCACCTTTCCAGCTTCGGCCGAACGTCCAAGCTCAGCAGCAAACTCAGGTGAGAGCACCAGCCGGGCATTGTTTATGCTCAATTGACGAGCAGTCGGCTCAAATTCATAAGTATTTCCTTCAATATTGAAGAAGAGGAAACCGGTCTTTCCGTCGCGAACAACCAGATCGTAATGCCCGCCAAATGGCAGGGCTTCGATCACAAGTTGATTATACGAATTGGCAAGTATCGCCGGTAGGGATGCCGACCGTTGCGGGATCAGACCCATCGAGCTAGGTGTAGGACCGCGGACTTCGCCATCGAGTGTGAGCACCGTGAAAAAAGCATCACGCTCAATGTCGAAGCGTAAACGGGTTGCCTTTGCCTCCGAATTCAGATTCAGATCCATCGCGACGTCGCCGTTCGCTACGATCAACTTTTCGAGCGTTCCGCTCGGAGCATTGCGAGCCGGACCTTGCCCGGTAAAAATATTTTCCGAACCGTTGCTAAACAGACTTAGAAACGGCAGTATTGCGATGAAAATGGTCTTGAACATAATTTACGATCCTCTAACCCCTTGAACCTCAAGATGTAACGAAATTTATGCCGGATTGGCTACGCAAAGGTAACATTATCTTTTACACTATCTAGGTAGCATTTACAAGCTAAGAAGCGTTCCGTTCAATGCCTGTAAGCTCCCATAAAATGATATGAAAAGCGGTTGCGAGAGCGAAAAAACTAAGAAAAAACGGTCGATCGAACTGCCGGTGATCAATGGCTCGGCCGCAAAAGGTGCTGTTGCGCACTCACGCACGAGCCGCTGGCGGGCCGTCGCGTTGATCACGCTCAATCTTTTGATGATCGCCCATATTATCCAGTGGCGGATCACCGGCTCGACCGTTACGCCGATCGAACCGTCCGAGACGATGTTTACGCTCCAGAACGGAGCGGTCAATGCGGGCTTTATTTTCTTTATTTTAGCAATATTGGCGACGCTGATCTTTGGCCGGTTTGTCTGCGGCTGGGGCTGTCATATTCTTGCTCTACAGGACTTCTGTGCTTGGCTGCTCAAGAAAATGGGCCTTACGCCGCGGCCGTTTCGCTCACGTCTTTTGATCTTTGTGCCGCTGATCGCTGCCCTGTATATGTTTGTTTGGCCGACGATCGCGCGTGCCCTGACAAAACCTGCAAACGAACCGCTCTTCCCCGCATTTACGAATCATCTGGTGACGACCGAGTTTTGGGCGACGTTTCCGTCGTGGTGGGTCGCGATACCGTTTTTATTCGTGTGCGGTTTTATGACCGTGTATTTTCTTGGCTCGAAGGGTTTCTGCACCTACGGCTGTCCTTATGGAGGCTTTTTTAGCCTTGCCGACAAGGTCGCTCCGGGACGCATTCGCGTGACGGATGCGTGCAATCAATGCGGCCATTGCACCGCTACATGCACGTCGAATGTGATTGTCCACGCTGAGGTCAAAGAGTACGGGATGGTCGTCGATTCGGGTTGTATGAAGTGCATGGACTGTATTTCGGTTTGTCCAAATGATGCTCTTTACTTTGGCTTTGGCAAACCGCTCGCAGGCGTTGCAAAGTCCGTCAAGAAAAACTATTCGCTCACGTGGCCCGAGGAGATCGCAGCCGCGTTGATCTTTGCGGCGAGCTTTCTGGCTGTTTGGGATGTGTACCAACTCGTTCCGATGCTGATGGCGATAGGCGTTGCAGGGGTGACGACGTTTTTGGTAATGCGGCTCGTTCGGATCGTCCGCTCGAAGGATCTGTCGTTCTATAAATTCAATTTGAAAGCTGGCGGCAAGATACAACGAGCGGGTTACGCTTTTGCGGCCCTCGCGATGCTCTGGATCGGCGTGAACGCCCACAGCGGTTATATCCGTTACCACGAACGTGCCGGTGCACTCGCCTTTCAAAGCTTGCAGATCCCCGACGAGCTTGCCCTCGCACAGACAAATCCGGATCAATGGCTCAATCCGAACGACCGGGCGAATGTATTTGCGGGACGCGAGCATTTCAGCAAGGCACGCGACCTTGGCCTGCTCACAAACGCCGATGCTCTGCCCAAGCTCGCATGGTTCGAATATCTCTCCGGCAAGACGCCGCGTGCTCTCGAACTGCTTGCCGCCGCCGCCGAGCATCAGAGTGGTCAGGGCAAAGCTCTCAGCCTTTATTATCGCGGTGCGATATTAAATCGGATGAAACGTCCGGAAGAAGCGATGACCTCGCTTGAACAGGCGATCCTCGAACGTCCCGATATGGCCACGGCTCGCGAGGAACGCGGTGAGTCGCTGTGGCTCATGGGACGCAAAGAGGACGCGGTCTATGCATGGAACGACGCCGTTCGTGCAAACGCACGTCTGCCGCTCGCGTACAATTTTCTCGCCGGCAGCGCCGCCACAGTCGGCAAACCCGACGCCGCGACCGCATACGAACGCCAAGCCGACCAAAACACTCCCAACGACCCATATTTCCATTGGATGCTCGGTATTAGGCTCAAAAATATCGGGATGACCGAGCAGGCCGAAAAGCACTTCAACAAAGCGATCCAATTAAATCCGTCGTTTCGTTCGAGGCGGAATTAGTAGCTCTCGATCCATCGGCGTCGATTACAGCATCGAATGCCCGGAAGCGTGGTGAAGTCAAGCGCTTGGGCCTTCGGGCTTTGCCCCTCGATGAGCGGTGAGTCTCAGACTCACCGTTAGCCTAAACTAAATCTTCGCGGCTACGCCGCCGCTTAGCGCCACTTTATGAGTTTGTGATCGGTGATGAATGGCTCATCATCTAAAGGATTTCCGTTCCAAAGGCGAGCGCTTGAAAAGCGATAGTCTTCC
>JANPDK010000092.1:0-29776 GCA_031431415.1 Acidobacteriota bacterium
CCTGAAATAATCGGAGAGCGTCTGTGTGGTTTGTACCGATGATCGGGTCGCCGCCGATTCCGATGGCAGTAGACTGTCCAAGTCCGAGTGCGGTCAACTGACCGACCGCTTCGTATGTTAGCGTTCCCGAACGCGAAACAACGCCGATGCGGCCTTCCTTATGAATATGTCCGGGCATGATGCCGATCTTGCATTTGCCGGGCGAAATGATGCCTGGGCAATTCGGCCCGATCACGCGGGTGTTGCGGCTCGCGAGGTATTCTTTTACCTTGACCATGTCGGCAACCGGAATTCCCTCGGTGATGCAGACTACCAGCGGAATCCCAGAATCTGCGGCTTCCATGATCGCGTCCGCAGCAAATGCTGGCGGCACATAGATCACAGACGCATTAGCTCCGGTCTCACGAACAGCATCGGCAACGGTATTAAATATCGCAACGCCCTCGTGCGTGGTGCCACCTTTGCCCGGCGTGACACCGCCGACGACATTGGTGCCGTATTCACGCATCTGCAGCATGTGAAACGTGCCTTCCTTGCCCGTAATTCCCTGAACGATCAGGCGTGTATTCTTATCGACTAAGACGCTCAAATTGAGTTCTCCTCTTACCCTAAACTGAATAAAACAAAGGCAAAGTATAGCACGACGCCTAAGCACGTGCACAAACCAGCAGTGACCCGCTTGAATTTTCATGAACAAAATTGCTCCAAATTACGTTTCACAACTGTTAATCGTTTTGGCCTCGTCCACACAAGCGGTTTTGCTACCCTTCGAACCGAAGGCAAGCACTCTGGAGTATTTTTTTCATGCGACAAATTTATTCGTTCTATTTCGACGCATTTTGGATCGCACTTAAATCGATCCTCGAACACAAGCTGCGCGCATTTTTGACGCTGATCGGCATCATCATCGGCGTTGCGGCTGTCGTCGTTGTTGGAGCTTCGATCGCAGGCCTCAAGACCTACGTCGTAGACAAAGCGGCCAAGATCCTAGGATCAAATCACTTTATGGTGACCCGAATGGCTTCGATGGGCCGCATGTCAGACGAAGAATACGAAAAGAAGAACCGCCGCAACAAGGACATCACGTGGATCGAATACGAGTACATCAAGGATAACTGCCAACTCTGCTGGCAGGTCGGCGCCCAGATCAACGGCGGCGCGACGATCACGCAGACCGGTATCGAGATGCCTTCGGTTCGTGTGATGGGGATCACGGCGAATATGGCCGATATCGAGGACAAAACGATCTCCGAGGGCCGATTCATGACCGATGATGAATCGACCCGCATTACAAATGTCGCCGTGATCGGCTATGACGTAAGGGAGAAGTTCTTTCCAAGTGGCTCACCGATCGGTCAGGAGCTAAAAGTGCGCGGTGTACCGCTAACGGTCATCGGTGTCGAGGAGAAGCGCGGTTCGTTCTTTGGCGATTCGCAGGACCGGCACATTTACATACCGATGAAGCTCGCGGGACAGATGTTCACGCGAACCAACGGAATACAACTTCACGGCAAGACCGCCAAGCCCGAGACATTTAAGGACGCGATCGAGGAAGCACGCCTTTTGCTGCGAAACCGGCGCCAGTTGATCGGCAGCGAAGAAGACACTTTCGGGCTGGTTAACGTTGATGAATTTAACTCGCAAATGGACCAGATCACCGGTGCTATCGCAGGTGTGGTCATCCCGATCACAATGATCATTCTAGTCGTCGGCGGCATCGTCGTCATGAACATCATGCTCGTCTCCGTGACCGAGCGAACATTCGAGGTAGGTTTGCGCAAAGCTCTCGGTGCGACTCGCAAACAGATATTGCTGCAATTCCTGATCGAATCGGCGCTGCTTTGCATAGTTGGTGGAATATTGGGACTTGTGCTCGCGACCGGAGCGACGCAGCTCGTGGGTTATCTGCTCGAAATGACGATGACGATCACGGCCGGATACGTGATCATGTCGGTCGCGGTCTCCAGCATCATCGGCATTCTCGCAGGATTGTACCCGGCATGGAAAGCGGCAAGGCTCGACCCGATCGTAGCGTTGACGACTGCATAGAGCGGGAGTTTTCAGCGCAAACTCGCGAAGAAGCGAAGACGCAAAGGGAAGAATAATTATTGAACGAAGCGATATTGAGAACACCTAAATTTCCTTTCCTTTGCGTCTTTGCCCCTTAGCGTCTTTGCGTTAAATAATCTTATGAAACTATCAACGACAATGCCGCTGGAAGTGCTGAAGATGGCGATGGACTCGATTCTGACCCATAAGTTTCGCAGCGCTCTGACGATACTTGGCATTGTCGTCGGTATTATCACGGCGGTGGTAGTTGCGTCGATCCTGACCGGGATGCGGCAATCGATCGTTTCTATTGTTGAGGAATACGGCACTAACAACATCTACGCATTTCACCTTTCGATGGGTGACGGAGCTTCAAACCGTGACGAGCGTAACCGAAAACCTCTCACCGACGCTGATGTCGATGCGATCATGGCCCAATCCACGGCGATCGAAGACATTTCTTACACTAACCCTGGCATTGGCAATTTCGGCTCGAGCTTTGACGATAATATGTCGTACGAAGGCCGCAATTACCGATGGGCCCAGTGTGACGGCGTCTCGACCAATTACGACCAGATCCTCAACCTCTCGATGCGCGAAGGCCGCTGGATGACCGAGGCGGACAATCTCCAACGCCGCAACGTGATCGTCATCGGCGTCGACGCACGCGAGGCCCTATTCCCAAATCCGGATGATTCGCCGATCGGCAAGGTCATCCGTATGAACGGCGACACGTGGGAGATCATCGGCGTACTGGAGAAACGAAAATCAGGATTCTTCGGAGAGAACGAAGAGGATCGAAAGGTTTTTATGCCGTACCGTACATCGCGTAAAGTCGCCCCGCTTCGAGACTATTTGTTGATGACGATCCAGGCGAAGGGCGGCAAACTAAATGACGCCGTCGAGGAGATCGAAGGCATTCTTCGACAGCGGCGTGGCGTAAAGGCCGAGGAAAAGAATAATTTTGACATCAAGACTGCCGATGCTTTCATAGCCCAATTTGACGGCATCATCGGCGGAGTCGGAGCGGCAGCCATTGCCATCTCGATGCTCGGCCTGCTCGTCGGCGGTATCGGCGTGATGAACATCATGCTCGTCTCCGTCACAGAGCGCACAAAAGAGATCGGCATTCGAAAGGCGATCGGTGCAACCAAGAGTGCCATCGTCTTCCAATTCCTGCTCGAGGCAATGACGCTCACCGCTTTCGGCGGTGCCATTGGTGTCGTTCTGTCTCTCATCATCAGCAATCTCGTGATGCTCCTGATCCCGACGATGCCCGCCACTGTCGAAGCCTGGATGATTGTGACGTCGCTATGCGTATCGGTAGGCATCGGCCTTGTATTCGGCGTGCTTCCCGCCAGAAAGGCCGCGAAACTCGATCCAATCGAGTGCTTACGGTATGAATGATCCGTTTATTAAGGCAACCGTTCAATTCCTGACGCAACGCACATTTATCAGGTCAAAAAAATATCGGCCGCCGTCTTTTCCGTTTGAGAACCTTATTGCTATGGCGCTCTCATCCGGGTCTCCAAGCGTAGACGACCAGTACCAATCGATTTCGGGTGTGGGATCATCTGTGGGATTTCTTTCAAAGGATCCGATCGCGGCTCCATTCATCCTCATGGTTTGAGCTTCCTTAATGGTCGGCAGTCTCCAATCATCGTGGCCACTGGCAGATAATTCTCTGCAGAAGGCGTCACTCGTACTCCAATTGAGTTGCAGGCGTTGTCCGGAGCATTTACTTTCACCCTCTTGTCCCGCATCGCACTGGGTCGTAAACATTCTCATGTTGGCATCGGGCGAAATTCCAGCGTAAACGGTACCATCCGAGCACTTGTTGCCGATCTCGGTTGCTGAACACACGCCGGTGCGATCAAAGACGTTTTGATACATCATCACGCCGAGAAAGCCAATTAAGCCGAGCATGACGATAATTGCCGTTGCGGCAGCAAGACCAAGCAATATTTTTGAGTATCCTCGCTTTTGGTCGATCACGATCGGCAGCGTGGTGTCGCCCGAGGCAGTTATTCTCAGCCGGTCAGCGGCAGTTTCCAATGCCGATCGCATTTCCATCGCCGACCGGAAGCGCTTCGGCATCTCCTTTTGCAGGGCTTTGCTGACCACATCGCGGATCTCCACTGGCACCGATTCGGCAAGAGGCTTTGGCTCACTATTACGGATCGAATCTTGCAACTCAAAGACCGTCGCTGCTTGAAACGGAAAGCCGCCACTCAACAATTCATAAAGCATCACACCCGCCGACCAGATATCGGTCTGCGGAGATTTGCTCCCGAGAAAAGCCTCGGGCGACATATACATGGGACTGCCGCCGGCGCTAGTCGCACTGGCGCTTTCAGAGACTATTCTCGAAATACCAAAATCGGTGATACGCGGCGACTCGCCCTGGAGCAAGATATTATCCGGCTTAAGGTCACGATGGACCACATTGCGCGAATGCAGGTGCTCGATGCCGCGGAGTATGTTATTCGTGATGTCAATGGCCTTTTCCAGGGTGGGAGCTTTGCCCCCATTTCCCTTGAGCCACAGCTTGAGTGAACCGCCATCGGCATATTCGCTCACAATGATCACATGCCGGTCGTTCAGGATCAGATCGGTCACGGGCATAACATTCGGATGACCGCTCGCTTCGATCCAAGTGTCAATCTCGGCCTGTGCCGCAGTCAGATTGATCTCGTGATCGTTATTAGAAAGGAATTTCAGAGCATGGCGAAACTTTCGCGTTGAAAATGCAATCTCCTTTTCCGCGAGCCAAACTTCGCCGTACTGCCCCTTGCCAAGAAATTTGACCAGAGTGTAATCGCCTATCCTGTCGCCAGTCTCGAGCATATTCGCATGTGATTTCCAATTTTTACAGGAATCTTACATCTTTGGCATGTTGATGGCAATGGTTCTAAGTCTGCAAATGCCCGCCGCCGCCGTCTAACGTTCCGACGAATGGGATTCGATGGTATGGATATGAATAGAAAATGCCGCTCGAATAAAACAAGCGGCATATTGGAAAGTTAATTTGTGGTCGAGCTACTCACACTTGACCCGCTTCATCGGGATGTCCATTCCCACTTCTTTCTCACCTTGTTTTCCCTCGATACGGGCGAAAAGCGAATCGGCCTTGTCGAGGCGGTAGATAATGCGTTGGGGAAAGTCGTGTTTAGCGTTCTCGAAGACGACCTCATTGACCGTGACCTTGATCGCTGCAAAGGCGGTTGGCGTCGTAGCGTCGGATGGTAGGGCGATGTAAATCAGGCCATTGCCGTTGTTGACTATCCTGAGAAACTCAAAAGCGACGCTCTTAGTTCCCTTTATCGACTGCGATGTGCCGAGCATGAGATTGTCGGTGGCTTTGCCCCATTTTTCGGTCGTTTTGCGGCCTTCGCCAGCGGTTTCCCAGCAGCCCGAGATCCACGAGAGGGCGGTAACGTTTTGTTTTGTGTCCTGAGCAAAGACCGAAAAAGAGCAGACGGCCATGGTGGCCAAAATTAGTAGTGTTTTCATATTCGATCTCCTTGCGAGTTTTCTACAAGAATGGCTTATTGATCGAGGTCTTGTCTTGTAAAAATTCGACAATTTACGTGCCAATGAAGGCTTCAGCCATACGATTTTTATCGCGGAGAAAAGCCGTCGGACTCTTTCCGGCAAACTCGCTAAATTCACGCACGAAATGCGACTGATCATAATAGCCAAACCGTAAAGCGAGATCGGAAAGATCGTCAGACCGCTGAAATTGGCTCGCGGCGACGATACTTTGGAGACGAATGATTCGGCTGTAGAACTTCGGAGAAACGCCGACCATCTGCTTAAAATGGCGTTCGAGCTGACGCTGGCTGACGCCAAACTGCCTCGCCGTCTGATGGATCGAAACGACGCCATCGTTCCGCACGATGTGATCTTTGACAACTTCGACCACTTTCTCGTGTGAACCGGGAAGCTTTAGTGAGCCGAGCAACAACTTTTTGATGATAGCGACGCGTTCATCGGTCGAAGCGGCGGAATGCATCTGCTCTTCGAGGTCTGAATGTGAACGCCCTAGAATAGCGTCGAGCTCGACGATCTTTTCGGTTAAGTCACTCAGGCTGCACTTGAAGAAGTGATAAGCACCGGCTGTCTGAAACCTAACGCCAAAAAGATCGACCTTTCCCGTAGGCTGAATCTTGACGAAACGTCGCATCTGACCGACGACTATCGCTCGCGGCTGAACTTCGACCTTACCGTCAGCATGAAAGCGCCTAAACCGATCGGCGAGATTAAACACGATCTCAAGACTTCCGTCAGGCAGCACCGTCTCCGGCTCGCCGACGGCGTCGAGTTCGTCGATGGAGAGTGCCCAAAAGCACTTGACGTGTCTGGACAACGCATGCGATGGCTGTATCTCGTCGTAGTGCATCGACTATGGCAACTCGACCGTTTGTTCGTAAGTCGGCACGACGACGTTCCAGCCAAAGCGGTCGCGGATGTGGCCCGCCATTGCCTCTGCGGCGTCGGGTTCGCCGTGAGTGGTAAAGACCATCTTCGGCGTCGTTCTCAGGCCGCTGAGCCAGCGCAGAACGGCTTTCCAGTCAGCGTGGGCCGAGAAACCCTCGACCTTCTCGACGTGGCATCGGACGGGAATCCAGTTCTTCATGATCTTGACCTCGCGTTCGCCGTTCTGGACTCGACGGCCGGTTGTGCCGGAGGCTTGGTAGCCGACGAAGATGACTGTTGCGTGCTCATTTGGCAAGATCCGCATCGCATGGTGAAGCACTCGCCCACCGGTCAGCATTCCTGAGGCAGAGATGATGATCCTTGCACCACGCATTTCATTGAGGCGTTTCGATTCCTCGCGGGTCGAGGTCGTTTGCATCGATGCCGTGCGAAGCGGATGCTGTTTGTGGGCGAGTATCGACGCATACTCTTCGTCGTGTTCCTCGTTCCAACGGTTATAGACTTGGGTGGCTTGAGCAGCCATCGGCGAATCGACGATCACGGGCAAGATCGGGATTCGCTTCTGCTCCTCAAGCTCGCGGATCATGTACAACACTTCCTGTGTACGTCCCACAGCAAAAGCCGGAACGAGGATCGGGGCATTCCGCTCAGCCGCCTCATTGATGATGCGGGCAAAGCCAGTCTCGGAATCAACCTCGCCGTGAAGGCGGTCGCCGTAGGTCGATTCGCTCATCAGGTAATCGCAGTCAGGCGGCGGAGCGGGATCTTTGACAATTGGCTGGTCGTAATGGCCAAGGTCGCCGGAAAAAAGGAACCGAACGGAGCTGCCGTCAGGCCTGGCGTTCGCCATCTCAACAAGCACCTGACTCGCACCCATGATGTGGCCGGCGACGCTAAAGCTTGCGGTAAATCCATCGCATATCTCATGCGGCTCGCCATCGTTCGGAACGAGGTTGAGTAATTCCAAAGCAGCTTTCGCATCACGCTCGTCATAGAGCGGCAACGCCGGTTCGTGGCGTGTGAGGTTGTGTCGGTTGCGGTAATCTGCCTCTTCCTCCTGCAATCGGCCAGAGTCGGGCAGAAGTATCTTTAACAAGTCGCCGGTAGCCCGCGAGGTCGTCACGCGCCCGTTAAAGCCAAGCTTCACTAGACGCGGCAGCCACCCCGTATGGTCAATATGAGCATGAGTAATAATAACGGCGTCGATCTCGCTCGCCACAAACGGCGAATCCTGCCAGTTGCGTTCGCGCAGTTCCCTGTCGCCCTGAAACAGCCCGCAATCGACCAACACCTTTCGGCCATTGCTCTCAAGCAGATATTTCGACCCTGTGACCGAACCGACGCCGCCATAAAATGTGATTCTGGCCATAGTATTACGGGACTCTCGCGGTTTCAAGGTTGCCAATATTGCAGGTCTCACCCTTCGGAATGCATATCGTGCCACATGCCTTCGTGCCCGGACCACAGCCACCGCCGACACCGATCGTGAGGATGTTCTTTACGTCCTTGGTCTTTACGCACTTGGCTTTCTTGACGATCTTGTCGATCTCGCCCTTTATCTTTTTAGTCGTGACCCAACCCTCGACAGTAACAACCCGATCACTACTGCGGACATTAATGTGCGTCATTTGACTTGCGTACTTTAGCTTTATCTTTCCCATTATTTCGGTGACGATCTGGGCATCGGTTGTGGTGTCACAATCTGAAGTCTGAGCAGAAGCGGCGACACTCAGAAAAAGGGAAAAAGATAGTAAAATTAGTAATCTAAAAATCGTTCGGTTTTTCATAGTTTCTCCTAAGTTATCTGTAATTGGTGATCATCGACAACAAACTATATCTCGACTGCTTGCCGAAATACACGACATCGTTACCGGGTGAAAATACCAGAGTTGAAAAGTATAACCGAGTATCCTTGTTATCGGTTACTCTTTTCTCGACACCTCCATCAGACGGGATCAACCAGAGGTCGTCTTTTCCGTTCCGATGGGCCGTGAATGCAACGTTTTTTTTATCCGGGGCAAGAAATGTATTCTTAGAGTATGCCTCGCTTAGTACTGCTATCTCGCGTTTAGCACCCGTCTCGATGGTCAAGCTAGATAAGGTTACGTCTGCGTGACTCTTGCCCGTGTCCAGAGACTTTGTCGTTGCCAGTATGAGGGATTTGCCGCCTGTTCCCCATCCTAGCAGCCGAATCGCCTCTTTCGCGTCGAAAACCTGCCGGACCGAGCGGGAAGTTGTATCTAGGATCCATATCGCGAATGCCGCAGCTCCCGATGAGGTGCCGATTCGAGACGTAAATGCGATCTGTTTGCCGTCGGCCGACCAGATCGGCGAATAGTAATACAACTTTGAATCGGTGTTGTCGGTCAACTGAGTCTCAGTTGGGCCATCGACTTTTGCGATCCAAAGGTTATACTGACCAGACTTTTTAGAAACGTAGACTACGCTAGAGCCTTCCGGGGACCAACTGTACTCGGACGCCTGAACTCTAAGATACGGTAGAAGCGAGTATGACGGCGGAACCATCAGATCAGCGGTCATTTTTCCGGGCTCGCCGCCAGTTGATTTGGTTGTCTCGATCTGATAACTGTCTCCTACGATTTTGACATAGCTTATCTTCTGTCCGTTTGGAGAGAAATTCGGAAGGCATCCTTCCTGAGCGATCACGATAGGAGCATCGGTGCTTTGCACCTTCCTCAAAAGCAATTTTCCAGTGAGGAGATTGTTGCCCTGGCTTAGGTTCTTGGCCGACTGATAAACGATCATCTTGCCGTCGGGCGATACACTTGGCCAAAGTTCGGAATCGATGTCTGAAGCCACCGTAAACTCCTTTCCGTTCGTCAAATTGACGCCCCAGATATCTGATTCCTCCTTGGCCGAGGCGTACATGATCTTTGTCCCATCCGTCGAGACGTCGAGAACAACAGAATCCCTTTCGGAAAACGTGATCTGTCTCGGTGATGCGCCGCTAATATCGGTGACGAATATTTGAAATGTTCCATCGGTGGAAGCGCTGTAAAATAGTCTCCTGCTGTCTTGATGCCAGACGACGTCCCTGATCTCGGTCTCGCTTGAAACTAATTTGACATAATCAGCCTTGCCGACCTCAGTCACTGAGAGATTCCAGAGATTTCCTTCCTCGGCGATCGACGCCACCTTACGCTCGTCAGGAGAGATGTCGATCCGACTCGCCGAATTCAGGGCAAGTACTTTTTCGGTCTGACCACTGGCGGCATCAACCTTGTATAACGAAGAATTGGAATCGAAATAGATCGAACCATTGCTGGCCCAGTACCGGAGCAGGCTTGCCCCGTCGTCAACATTTGTGATCAGCGTTGGTGAGCCGCCAAGAACCGGAATTCTCCAGAATCCGGGCCGGTTGCCCCGGTCGGAAAAAAACGCGAGTTCGTCGCCGGCGGGTGACCAAATCGGATTGCTGGCTATGAAGTCGCCATTCGTCACCTGAACAGCTTCACCAGATGCCGTTTGTTTAACCCAAAGTTGCTTGGTGCCGCTCTTTGTTGAAGCAAATGCAACCATCTTACCGTCCGGCGAGAACGCTCCGGAACTGTACACCTCACCCGGTTGGCTGGCCCAACTCACAACTTCAGCCGTTTTTAAAGATGCGGCATCTGGTTCGACTCGCTCTGCATACTTTGTGTAAGCAAACCAACTTCCGCCCATGACGACAGCAATGATAACTAACGCACCTGCCGCGAACCATGACGACGAACGAAATGGAGCAACGATTCCTGTCGTATTAGCCCTGTAGTGCTCAGAAGTCAACATTCCGGAACCGCCGCCGATCGAACGGCCATACTCTGCAGAAAATTCCATCTGCTTACGCAAGGCTCGGATGTCGAGGGCAAGATCTTTAATAACCTGATATCTCTCCTCACGATCCTTGCGAAGCGATTTGGTTACGATTCGGTCGAGTTCGGGCGGGCAATCTTCGACCAGGTGAGCCAGCGGCTGAGCGTCGGTCTTGAGTACCGACGCGATCACGTCGCTGATCGTGTCGCCAGTAAACGGCGGCCTACCAGCGAACATCTCGTGGATCACAACACCCAGGCTCCAGACATCCGTTCGAGCGTCAATGTCTGCTAGCCCCCGGGCCTGCTCCGGGGACATGTACGTCGCCGTACCGACGATGTGTCCGGCTGCCGTCTTGAAATGCGCGCGCGTCTCGTCCTCCGATCGGGCCTCAACTCGCTCTACTAATTTCGCGAGGCCAAAGTCGAGGATCTTCACGATCCCGTCCTTGCGGACCATTATGTTCTCCGGCTTTATGTCGCGGTGAATAATCCCGGCGCTGTGTGCCGTGTCTAGTGCAAAGGCCGTTTGCTCGGCGATCTTGAGTCCGGTGCGGAGATCGAGTTCGCGCAGGGTAATCAGTTCGCGGAGCGTACGGCCCTCGACGAGTTCGCAGGCGAGAAAGGCCGAGCCGTTCTCCTCGCCAAACTCATGCACGGTCAGAATATTTGGGTGGTTGAGCGCCGACGCAGCCCGTGCTTCCTGTTCAAAACGGCGCAGCCTCTCATCGTCGCCCGCCACGGAACGTGCAAGCACCTTGAGCGCGACCTTACGATTGAGGCGCGTGTCGTCAGCGAGGTATACCTCACCCATCCCGCCTTCACCGATTTTTTCGCGGATCAGATATCGGCCAAAATTGTCGCCGCTCTCCATAAATCAGAAAATCGAGCTTAACTCTTTCGCAAGTGTAAGCTCGATCCAGATTTACGCCAAGTGACTAACTGGCAAATTCAGTCGGAAACCAAAGAACTTTGCTCGGTGCCGATGTTTTGGATTGCTCTTTGCGTTCGCGTGCGACCCGCAGCAGGGTTTCGGGTGTCTCGCCGTCGGTGCCGAATGCGGCCCATCCGATGTTCAATTCGATCTCGACAGACTCGCTTTCGGTCACCTTAAGTTTGCGTCCGAAAAATCCAGTTTGGATACGGGCCATCACGTCGTGAGAAATTTCTTTTGAGGCCGTTGGCAACACGACCACAAATTCGTCGGCCGAAGCACGGGCAAGGAAGTCCATCTGGCGGAGATTGTCCTTGATTATCTGAGCCACGAACCCAAGAACGCGATCTCCCGACGCATGCCCAAAGCGCCTGTTGATCTCGTCAAACGAACGCACATCGAGCGCGAGGATCGTCAGTGGACGTGAACTGCCCTTTCGTTGTGATTCGGCGACTTGATTTTCGAGCACCAGAAAAAACGCCCGCTCATTCGGCAGCTCGGTTGTTTTGTCCGTCAGCGCATTTGTCTGGCTCTTCTCGAATGACATCGAGCTAAGCACCATCGGAGCCGAACGGGTGCCGATCGCATCAAGAAGGCCCATGTCAATCACCGCGAGATCGTAATTCATCTCAAGATCGAGATGCAATATGCCAAAGATCTCGTTGTCATGCCTAAGCGGAATTGCTACCGCCGGCCGGGACGATATTGTCGCATGGTCCATCTCTACAGCGGTGCTGAAATATGAACGGGCAATCGCGCCATCGTCGAGAGCGGAAAACCGGCCGCGGCGATGTTCGGCATCGGGCCCTTCGGACTCGGTTGCGCAGAACCGCATACCTTCATTGTCAAAGAGATGCAAGGTCATCGTTCTAAACGGAACCATCTCACGAATACGACTCGCAATAAGACGGAACGAATCAGTTGGTTTGAGCGAGCCGGCGAAAAATTCATTTGCGTCATCGAGAGCTTGTAATTGACGATCGGTTGCCTCGTCTTTTGCCGCGCATTCCGACTCAGCGTCGCCCCGCGAGTACCACAAATGCAGCGAGACGCTCACAACTAAAAACGCCGCAATGATCGCAGAAAATCCAAGAGTCTTGACGTTCACATCGTTTGCCGAATTCGCAAGAAAAAACGTGGCGACAAGGGCGATGATCGAAAGCACGACGATCACCGACGGGTACATCGCGGTCGGCGAATTTTTCGGCGGCTCGGTCCCGGTATCTTTGAGTTCTTTCATTCTTGAAAAAATGCGGGAAATCTGGATTAGGTAGAAGGTCGGAAAAAGGGAATTTTCCGTCATGCTTAGGATATCTTTGACCGCAAATACAAGTCAAGAATTTTATTTTTGCTGAGGTTTTGACAAATGCTCAAAGTTTGTAAAGAACACTTAAGATTCAGGCCAAAAAAAAGTTGAAAAAAAAGTCATAATTGGTTGAATTTAGGTTGACAAAAGTCTCTCAGGTTTCTATCTTATCGTTTGCCCTGAAAAAGAAAGAGTTCAGGGCAAAAACGGCTGTGTTCGATCAGCCGACACTCGGAAACGGGTAATTTATTCTTTGAGAAAGATAGGAGTCTTAAATAAAATGACAAAAGTTATTGTACTTACAACTGTTCTTGGTCTTAGTGCTCTCGGCATGGCTTGCGGCGATGCTGCACCTGCAAACAACACGGCTAACAAGCCTACTAACGTCGCAACTCCGGCTCCGGCCGCTACCGTTGCACCTGCAACTCCGGCTGCTAATGTACCGGCTGCTAACGCAACCAACAAACCTGCGGCAAACGCCCCGGCTGCTAACGCTCCTAAGGCCAACGCGGCAACCCCGGCACCAGCCGCAACGAAGAAGCCGTAGTAACGGTTTTCAGTGGTTTTTTTGAGAAAGGCACCCCGTTTTGAACGAGGTGCCTTTCGTCTTTACCCTCACCGTGTCAAATTTAACTCGTACCGGTTTGAGCAAAAAGTGTGTTTTTTGCTATTTTGGGTTTGACTTACGTGTAAAGCATTACTATATTGTCGATTGTTCCTAAAATAGAAAGATGTGGAACTAGGACTGTGTCCGCACGGTCGATGGAAAAAATAAAATTAGATCTAATCTTTGAAGAAGACAGGAGAATCTCTAGTATGAAAAAAGTAATTGCTCTTTCAGCAGTCCTCGTTATGGGCGCTCTGGGAATGGCTTGTGGCGACGCTGCTCCCGCAAACAACACGGCGAACAAGGCTGCTAACACCGCTGCTAACGCAATGGCGAACGCGGCTAACGCAATGGCTAATGCTGCCAATGCTGCAGCTAACACCATGGCGAATGCTGCTAACTCAATGGCTAACGCCGCTAACGCAATGGCTAACAAACCGGCTGCTAGCGCACCGGCTGCTAACGCTGCTGCTAACGCAAACGTTAAGAAGCCTTAGTTTTTTACTACAGGTTAAAAAAAGAAAGGCCCGGCGTTCTAGACGCTGGAGCCTTTCTCTTTTTATGGGTCGGGCTTACGATCAAAGCGACATTTCATCCAACGATGTCACCGGCCTAACACAAACAAAATCCTTACAGACGTAGGCGGTTGGTTTACCGTCCATCACGACACGGTCTTTAAGAAGTGGTATCACGGACGAGTCCGCGACAGCATTATCTGATATAACAACGACTGCGTCGGGAAGATATTTAGAAAGTATTTCCCGCTCCATCTCGCCGCCTCTAAGCCCGACGATCGCGATCTCCTTTGTCTCGCCAAGATGAAATTCCAAAGCCGACAAGGTGCGCCCAAATCCCTGCGGGTGTCGACGAAGCTGCGCTGCCGCGAGCCGCAGCGTCGTCACAGCGAACCTCTCATATTTATCTTCGCCCGTCAGCTTGGCAAGCCGAAGCAAAACATCCGCAGCAACCGAATTTCCCGAAGGCGTTGCGTTGTCATAAAAATCCTTATTGCGGACGATCAGTTCTTCGTGGTCATTCGAGGTAAAGAAAAAACCGCCATTCTCGTCATCCCAAAACTCAGTGATCATCACGTCGGCCAGCCGCCGAGCCTCAATCAAATATTCGACATCGCCCGAGACTTGATATAGGACGATCAGCCCGTCGGCAACGTTGGCGTAGTCCTCAACATAACCGTTCAGCTTCGCCGAGCCATCCTTCCACGTTCTCAAGAGACAGCCATCGTTTTGAAGCTCGGTTCGAACGAACTCTGCATTGCGTTTCGCGACATCCAGATACTCGCCGCTGTCTAAAACCGCCGCCGCATCCGCAAACGCCGCCAGCATCAAACCATTCCACGCTGTCAGCACTTTTTCATCACGACCAGGCTTTATTCGCTTTTCACGTTCGGCAAAAAGTCGGGCACGAGCGTCTGCGAACTTGTCAGAACCGGGAGCGATAGCGACTGGGTTCTTTACGTTAAGGATATTCGAACCCTCAAAATTCCCCGAAGCGGTGACCTCATAAAACGCGCAAAACTCCGCCGCGTCATCTTCACCCAATATCTCCGCGATCTCCTCCGGCGTCCACACAAAGAACTTCCCTTCTTCACCTTCGCTGTCCGCATCCTGCGTCGAATAAAACCCGCCCGACTCGTCGAGCATTTCACGGCGAACATACTCGAGCGTATCGATGGCGATAGTTTTATAGAATTCGTTACCCGTAACCTGATAAGCGTGCAGGTAAACACGTATCAACTGGGCATTGTCATACAACATCTTCTCAAAATGCGGCACCAGCCATATCGCATCAACGGCATAACGATGAAATCCACCGCCAAGCTGATCGTACATGCCGCCGTTCGCCATCTTATCGAGCGTGTGAGTAACAACAGCCAACGCCCGATCTTCGCCGGTACGTTTGTGATACCTGAGCAAGAACTCCAGCGACATCGCCGCCGGAAACTTTGGTGCACCACCAAACCCGCCGTTCACGGTGTCGAACGTCCTTATGTAACTGCCAAATGCCGCGTCGAGCAGATCCGTCGAGAGTCCGCCGGCAGACGCCTCGACCGTGCTCAAACGCCGCAGCTCGCCGATGATGTCATTTGCCGAGTTCTCAAGTTCATCCCGCTTCTCACGAAATGCATCCGAGATACTCGTTAATATCTGCTGCCAACTCGGCATTCCATATCGTGGCGAAGGCGGAAAATACGTGCCGCCAAAAAACGGCCGCTTGTCCGGTGTCATAAACACATTCATCGGCCAGCCGCCTCGTCCGGTCGTGAGTTGGACGAAGTTCATATATATCTGATCGACATCGGGCCGCTCTTCCATATCAACCTTGATGTTAATGAAATGTTCGTTCATCACAGCAGCTGTGGAGACATCCTCGAATGACTCGTGCTCCATAACGTGACACCAATGACACGCCGAATAACCAATACTGACCAATACGGGCTTGTCCTCGCTCTTTGCCCTCTCAAAGGCCTCATCGCCCCACGGATACCAATAAACGGGGTTGTGAGCGTGCTGTAGGAGATAAGGACTGGTCTCATCGATCAGTCGATTTGTGAATTTCACTGCGGTTTCCATGAACATATTGTTTCACGCCCGATGCCATTCTTTGAAACGCCGCCGACATTCTGATATATTGGTGGCACTTCAAATTATGACACCGCGTTGCATATCAAAACTGCGTCCCATGAAACAGCGTGCGAATCTCTTCGCCGGTGACTAATTTTCTCCGTCCGTTCAGAGTGCAGGCTTCAGCCTGTTCTTAACTATCCACGCGATAATTCGCGCACTCTAAACACAAAAGGAGAAATATCATGACCCCATCAACAGAATTACAACGCCCGTCGATCAAAACAACATTGCCGGGCCCGAAATCGCTTGAGATCATTAACGCCGATGCTCAGTACGTCACGCCGAGCTATCCGCGACCGGATTATAAACTCGTCGCCGATCATGCCAGCGGTGTTTGGATTACTGACCCCGACGGCAACGTCTTTCTCGATTGCAACGCCGGCGTCGCCGTATGCTCGACCGGACATTGCCATCCTGAGGTTGTCGCGGCGATCCAGCAGCAGGTCAGCGAACTGATTCATCTATGCGGTACGGACTTTTATTACCGCCACATGCCGGAACTCGGCAAAAAACTCAACGAGATCTGCCCGATCGACGGTCCGACCAAGACTCACTTTGCCAACAGCGGTGCCGAAGCCGTAGAAACCGCTTTAAAGGTCGCGATGTATCACACTCGGCGGCAGAAATTCATCTCGTTTTACGGCTCGTTCCACGGCCGCACGCTCGGAGCGTTGAGTCTGACGAGTTCGAAAAAGGCACAACGGCTTGGATTTATGCGGCAGGCTTTGGATGTGGTCCATATTCCATATCCAAACAAATTCCGCCACTTCGTCACCGATCAGCAAGTCGACGAGGCGACCATCACACGCGATTGCATTAACTGGATCGAGAACAAATTGTTCCAGACGACAACGCCGCCCGAGGAAGTCGCCGGGATCGTTCTCGAAGTCGTCCAGGGCGAAGGTGGCTATATTCCGGCTCCGACTGCGTTTGTTAAAGAACTCCGACGCATCTGCGACGAGCACGGCATAATGCTCATCATCGACGAGGTTCAGTCCGGCATGGGCCGCACGGGCAAGATGTTCGCCCTCGACCATCACCCCGGCGTCAAGGCAGACATTATGTGCATGGCAAAAGGACTAGGCTCGGGTATGCCGATCGGTGCCTGCACGGCCCGTGCCGACATCATGGACTGGCACAAAGGTGCACATGCCTCAACATTCGGTGGTAATCCTGTCGCTTTGACGGCCGCTCTAAAAACCATCGAACTCCTCGAAGGCGGCCTCGTCGAAAACAGCCGCGAGGTCGGGGCCTACCTCGAAGCCGGGTTAAATCGTCTAAAAGATAAATACGACTGCATCGGCGACGTTCGCGGTTTAGGTATGATGCTCGGCGTCGAATTCGTCAAAGGCTCCGGCGACGATCCACACGCCCCCGATGCAGAACTCCGCGACCGCATAGAAATGGCCTGCTTCAACAAAGGCCTCATCATCCTCGGCTGCGGCTCAAACTCAATCCGATGGTCACCGCCGCTCATCCTTGCGAAAGAAAATGTGGATGTCGCTCTAGAAATATTTGACGAAGCGATAGCCGAATCGATCTAAGAATTTTTTGCCCGCGAATAACGCGAATAGGCACGAATAGAAGAATCTTTGTTCGTTTCGATTCGCGTTATTCGCGGGCAAAGCTTTATGTTAGTATTTTATAGTTGACTTAATTAAGTATATACTTTATTATTAAATTCATGGACACATTCGCGGCACTGGCAGAACCGACCAGACGTACGATCCTTGAGCGGCTTGCGGCAAACGGGAATATGTCTGCGACCGATATCTACCGCGGTTTCAAGTCGAGTCCGCCGGCTATATCGCAGCACCTTAAAGTATTACGTGAAGCTAAACTAGTACGTGTGGAAAAGCGAGCGCAGCAGCGTATTTACTATGTAAATCCCGAACCTATGAAAGAGCTTGAGAAATGGATAAAGCAGTTTGCAGCAACTAAGGAGCAAGAATTTCAGAGCCTGGATAAGCTTTTGGAAACGATGAAAGCCGATGCTGAGAATGCTCCATTGCTACCCTTTGAATAAAAACAATACGGAGAAAAGAATATGGCAAACAAAACAACAGTGACCGCCGAGGCGGGGAAACAGGAACTTTTTGTCATTCGCGAATTCGACGCACCGCGAGAACTCGTTTTTCGGGCTCATACCGAGGCCGCTCTCTACGAGAAATGGGTCGGACCTGATGATCTGGCGATGACGGTTGAGAAAATGGAAGCCCACGCTGGCGGATCGTACCGCTTCCTGCACACACGCGGTGGTCACGTGTATGCCTTCCACGGTGTTTATCACGAAGTACTGGCTCCTGAAAGGATCATCGGAACATTCGAGTTTGACGGCCTCCCGGAAGCTGGACACGTGATAATGGGAACCACCAAATTCGAAGATCTCGGCGGCGGCCGCTGCAGGCTTGTTCACCAATCGGTGTTTCAATCGGTCCAAGATCGCGACGGCATGGTGCAATCCGGAATGGAACGCGGCGTTGTGGACGGCTACAACAAGCTCGACGAGTTGCTCAGCGGCCTACGGGAAACAAATACGGCATCTGCGTAGGCATTGTTTTGACATACGCAATATGGTTGATAATCTTGGCGTGGAATGCTCCGTATGAAGGAGAACTCAGCAAATGTAGACGAATATGTCTCTGGCTTCCCAGCGGAAACTCAGGGTTTGCTGGAGCAACTTCGTTCAGTGATCATACACGCCGCGCCACAGGCCGAGGAAGTGATCAGCTACGCCATGCCCGCATATCGTTTAGGCGGCATGCTCGTTTATTTTGCGGGCTATGCAAAACACATCGGCTTTTATCCGGGAGCAGGAGGAATCGCGGCTTTCAAAAAAGAGCTATCGGTCTATAAAGGGGCAAAAGGCTCAGTCCAATTTCCTTTAGATCAACCTCTACCGATTGAATTGATAGCGCGGATAGTTAGATTTCGTGTTGACGAAAATCTTGAACGAGCAATAAACAAAAAGACGAAACAAAAATGAATATCTTAAAAGGAATCGGAGCGATCCTAGCGGGATTTATCTTTATCGGCGTCACACACAACGGAACTGACTTTATTCTCGAATCGCTCGGCGTCTTTACGCCGCCGACTGTCAGATTTGATACGACGTGGATGGTGATCACGGCGACGATATATCGCAATTTGTTTATGATCGCGGCCGGTTATCTGACGGCGATGATCGCACCGGCGCCGAAGATGCGTTATGTCATCATTCTCGGCGTTATCGGAACATTGATGGGCGTCGCCGGTATTGTTGCCAACACAATACTCGATCTGGGGGCCGTATGGTATCCGTATGTGCTCGTCCTGCTCGGATTTCCGTGTCTTTATCTCGGTGCAAAACTCAGAATAAAGGAATAATTAAATATGCAAAAAATTACAACATTTCTGATGTACAACGACCAGGCGGAGGAAGCGATGAATTTTTATGTCTCAATTTTCAAAGACGCAAAGATCGTCAGCACGATGCCCGGCCCGGACGGTACGGTAATGGGCGGCTCGTTTGAGATCGAGGGACAGCAATTCAAATGTTTTAACGGCGGGCCTAAATTCAAATTTGAACAGGGCTTTTCTCTAATGGTCAGTGCCGACACGCAGGATGAAGTCGATCATCTCTACGACTCGTTAAGCGAAGGAGGCAAGCAGGAACCGTGCGGGTGGCTCGGTGATAAATTTGGCGTTTCATGGCAGATCACTCCGCCGATCCTGCTGAAACTGCTCTTTGACTCCGATCGCGAAAAAGCCGGCCGCGTGATGCAGGCGATGTTCAAAATGACCAAGATAATCATCGCCGACCTCGAAGCCGCCGCAGGAGCTTAAGAGTTTTGCCACGAATGCACGAATAAATATTTCAAAGCTTATTCGTGCATTCGTGGCTACTTCCGTCTTTATGCCAAATCTAAACGCCGCCGAATTCACCGCCCGCCTTACCGCTCACCAGTCGCGCGAAGATTTGCTCAAACATCAGCGCTACTTCAAAATCGATCCCGATAATCAGCCGAAAGACAATTATTTTATCGGCATCCGGATGGGCAGTATTTTCAAGCTTGGCAAAGAGTTTAGCCAAATGCCGGTCGGCGAGATCGAAAAGCTAATGGAAAGTCCGATCCATGAACTTCGCGTCGGTGCCATGAGCATCATGGGCCAATCGGCGAAGGGCAAGAGATGCTCCGAGGAACGGCTAAAAGAACTGTACGACCTCTACATCCGCCGCCACGACCGCATTAACGACTGGGACCTTGTAGACCTCGCCGCCCACTACGTCGTCGGTAAATATCTCGCCGACAAACCGCGTGACATCCTATACAACCTCGCCCATTCAAATGACATGTGGGAACGCCGCACCGCGATCGTGGCGACCGCTCATTTTATCCTCAAGCAAAAACAGGTCGCGGATACTTTCGCCATCGCCGAAATACTCGTCAACGATCCTGAGGATCTGGTAAACAAAGGCACGGGCTGGATGCTGCGAGCCGCCGGTGACGTCGACCGTCCTGGACTGCTAAAGTTTCTGGATAAGCACGCCGCGACAATGCCCCGTGTGCTGTTGCGATACTCGATCGAGAAACTCGATAAGGAAAAGCGGGACTACTACTTAAAGCTGACGAAGAAGTAACCACGACTTTACACAAAAAGACACTAACAAGATCTGCTCCTATTCGTGTTTTTCGTGTAAGTTCGTGACTACATTTTCTTCTAAGCCTTCGCCGCTTCGATCTAACTTTTAGGCAGGAATGCACGACTTTACGCGAATGGGATAAATTCCTAATTCGCACTATTCGTGCATTCGTGGCTAGTCTCCTTCTATGACGCCAATTGGCCTTGCATGTTGTTTGACGCGAAATTAGAAAAGCCGATAGAATTAAACCAGTTTTATAAGGCTAATGAAATTTGAATTTATACAACCTAGTCATCGTGCGGTTACGTTTACGGATGAAGAATTATTAGATGATCTGAAAAAAGTCGCCTTGAGCTTAAATAAACGGTCACTGACGCAATGGGAATACGACAATAGCAACCTCAACAGATTTAGCGGTGACACTATTGGGAAAAGAATCGGCTGGAACAAAGCTATAGAAAAGGCTGGTTTGGAAATTTCTCTAAGACAAGGTATTTCAGAAAAGGAACTATTAAAAAATCTCGAACATGTCTGGCTTACACTTGGTAGGCAGCCGCGAAGACGCGAGATGATCCGGCCAATCTCAAAATATTCAGAACGACCTTACATGGATAGCTATGGGTCTTGGTTAAACGCAGTTAAGGTCTTCGTGGAATATATGAATTCCAATTTGGAGCATAACGAAGACATGTCTGAGTTTGAGCTGAATGAAACCACAGTTGAACCAGTAATAGAAAAAAGACATAAGGTAAAAAGAGCCCCCCTTCAACGATTAAGAGAATCAACGCCTCTTTTAAACCCAGTTGATTCAGTCAAGGAAAATATCTTGAAACGTAAAACGAAGAGGGATCCTAACGGGCGGTTAAAAGTTCAAGTTTTGATTAGAGACGGAAACAAGTGCCGACTTTGCGGAATTACAGTCACGGGAGAAAACATACATTTTGACCATGTTATACCTTGGTCAAAGGGAGGAGAAACGGTATTAGAAAATCTTCAAGTGCTTTGTGCCCCACACAATCTCGCTAAAGGCAATCTAATGTATGACTCCAAGTAAAGCTTCAACAAAAAACACGATCAAGAAGTAATTCCTATTCGTGTATTTCTTGTATTTCGTGGGCAAATTCTTATGCTTTGGCTTTTTTGACTTCTTCGATCATCACCGGAACCGCTTCGAAAAGGTCACCGACGATACCATAATCTGCGATGTCAAAGATCGGAGCTTCTGAGTCTTTATTGACCGCGACGATCGTTCCGGCGTTTTTCATACCGACGATATGCTGGATCGCACCCGAGATGCCGAGGGCGATGTAGACCTTCGGAGCGACGGTTTGGCCCGACGAACCGATCTGACGGTCGATCGGCAGCCAGTCAGCGTCGCAGATCGGGCGCGAGGCCGCAAGATCGGCTCCCAGAACGTCCGCAAGCTGCTGTGCTAGTGCGATGTTCTCCTGTGACTTGATTCCGCGTCCGACGGCGACGATGATCTCGCTCTTGGTGAGATCGACCGAAGCCTTGGCTTCCTGAAACGGAGCTTCTGGAGTCATGCGAATATCGCCGACAGCGACTTCCATCCTCTCGACCGCCGCACTTCCCTTTTCCGCCGCGTCGCCGCGAAACGAACCTGACTGGAACGTCACGAAATACGGGGAATCACCGCCGATCGTAACATCGGCATCGAGTTTGCCTAGGAAAATACGTCGAGTGAGGGTCAATTTCCCGCCATCTGCCTTGTAACGAATACAATCGCCGACGACCTCACGCCCAAGCCGTGCCGCGACCTTCGGGGCAAAGTCACGCACTTGGTAGGTGTGTGACATTACGACATACTGCGGATTTGTGGCATTGATAACAGCTTCCCATGCGTCGGCGTAACCGTCCGGAGTGTAGGTGCCCAGCTTTTCGTTCTTAGCGACAATGACCTTTTCGAGGTTATATCCGGCGATCTCCTGTGCGAGCGAGCAATCCTTGTCGCAGGGCAACACCGCAGTTACACCGAGTCCCAGATCTTTGCCGATCAACTGCGCGGCCGTCACTGCCTCTAACGAGGTCTTATTCAGGACGCAATCTTTGTGTTCAATAAATACGAGGATCATATTACGCGAACCTCCGTTCTCAGCTTTTCGACAAGTTCAACCGCACCGGCTTTAGCATCGCCACCGCCGAGCATCTGAGTCTGTTTTGTCTTTAGAGGCATATAAACTTTTTCGATCTTCGCCGCCGAAGCAAATGCCTCGATCGACGGTGTGACCTCGCGAACCTCTTTGCTCTTCGCGGCCATAATTCCCTTCAGCGAGGCATATCGGATCTGCGAAATTCCCGACTGGATCGTCATCAGCGAAGGCAATTTATACGTAAACCACTGATACCAACCGCTCTCGAGCTCGCGCTTTACGCGAAGCGTTTCACCAAGGCTCGCCCTATCAACCTCGATCACGATCGTCGCGTGCGGAATGCCGAGTAGTTCGGCGAGGATAACGCCCGTCTGTCCATAGCTCGCGTCATCTGATTGCAAACCGGTGAACACGAGATCCGCATTTTCTTCGCGGATTGCGTCTGCGATGGCCTTTGCGATCTGGTGTGCGGAGAGCGATTTGCTGTCTTCGACAACGACGTGGATCGCACGATTTGCACCGCGAGCCAAAGCATCTTTGATGACGGTCTTCGCTCCCGTCGGGCCGAGCGTACAGACGACGACCTCGCCTTCGCCCTTCGCCTCGACTGTTCGTAGTGCTTCTTCAAGCGCGTAGCCATCAGACTCATTGGTCTGCTGGGCGACGTCAGCCTCATTGATCCATTTCTCATCGCCTGCGATGCGGAGTACCGCGTCTTTGTTGGCGACTTGCTTCATCAAGACAATGATCTTCATAACGTAAAAATTCTATCACAAAATGAATGACTATTCATTCATTGACAGTTCTATTTTCCAATTAGCTTTTTGATGATCGACCTAGCAAGATTTTCGTTGATCTCTTTGTGCCGAGGCACAGGCTGGGATTGCCGGGTTATCTGATTAGTGTACCAATCGTGCTTGCCGCCATGTCGGGTTAAAATACAACCCATTTCCTCAAGGCGTTTTATCAGATCGCGCCGCTTCATTAGGCAACCACGAGCTCCTCTACCTTTCGCACAAATGGCACTTCTCCGGTCTCAAGATCGACGAGCAAATCGGTCAGATTCTCGACCAACTCCTCCTTAGAAAGGCCTTGAGATTCGTAATCCGGAAAGTCGTTAAGATGGCCAATAAAGTATTCGCCGTCCTGCCAGAATGTGTATTCGAGCTTGCGCATAGCTACTCCGTAAATCGCTTGAATATCAAGCACGCATTCGTCCCGCCAAAGCCAAAGTTATTCGACAGAACATAGTCGACCTTAGCATCACGCGGAGCATTCGGGATGTAATCGAGATCACAATCCGGATCCGGAAACTCGTAGTTGATGGTCGGCGGCAGCTTGTTCTCCATCATCGCTTTGACGGAGAATACTGCTTCCAAACCGCCGGCGGCTCCGAGAGCGTGGCCGGTCATTGATTTTGTCGAACTGACCGGGATGTTATTGACTGCATCGCCAAAAACTTTTTTGATCGCAAGCGTTTCAAACTTGTCGTTGTATGGCGTCGATGTTCCGTGAGCGTTGATGTAACCGATCTGATGCGGTTCGAGGCCGGCGTCTTTCAGGGCCCGCTGCATAACGCGGATCGCTCCTGAACCAGTCTCGTCCGGCATCGTCACGTGAAATGCATCGCCGCTCATGCCGTAACCAACGATCTCGGCAAGAATGTTCGCTCCCCGAGCCTTAGCAAATTCAAGCTCTTCAAGGATCAAAAGTCCCGCACCTTCGCCGATGACAAATCCGTCACGCTGAGCATCGAATGGACGCGATGCATGCTTCGGATCGTCATTTCGCGTCGAAAGAGCTCGCATCGAAGCGAAACCCGCGACCGACATCGGTGTGATCGCACTTTCGGCACCGCCGCAGATCATCGCATCGGCGTCGCCGCGTTCGATGATGCGGAAGCTGTCGCCGATCGCGTGAGCACCGGCGGAACAAGCGGTCGCGGTAGCCGAATTCGGGCCTTTCGCTCCATGACGGATCGAAACATTGCCAGATGCAAGATTGACGATCGCCGAAACAATAAAGAACGGCGAAACGCGATCCGGGCCGGAATTCAGAAGCTTTTCGTGCTCGCGCTCGATCGCCCAGAAATCGCCAATGCCGGAGCTGATGTACGTTCCGACCATTTCGGCGTTCGATTCGTCGATCACGAGCCCGCTGTGCTTCATCGCCTCGTCCGAGGCGGCGAGAGCAAAATGCGTAAAAGCTCCCATTCGCCGCGCTTCCTTTTTATCCAGAAAATCCAGCGGATCGAAACCCTTTACTTCACAAGCAAATTTGGCCGAGTATTTCTCGGCGTCAAATTTCTTAATGTAATCGGCACCGCTCTCGCAGTTCATCAACGCGCTCCAGGTCGAAGGCACATCATTCCCAACTGGCGTCACCAAACCGAGTCCTGTTACAACTACTCGACGTTTCATATAAATAGTAAGAGTGCACGCTTTAGCGTGTCTCGGCCAAGGCCAGGACACAAGCTAAAGCTTGCACTCTGAACGGAAAACTAAGCAGCTTTGTGCTGTTCTACGTAAGCATAGGCATCGCGGACGCCCTGAATTTTTTCAGCGTCTTCGTCAGGAATTTCGATATCGAATTCCTCTTCAAAACGCATCACGAGCTCTACGAGGTCGAGCGAATCCGCACCGAGATCCTCGATAAAGCGAGCATTTTCAGTGACTTCTGCTTCGTCAACTCCGAGTTCGTCGACGATTATCTGTTTGATCTTATCTTGTACTTCTGACATAGTTTCTCCTTAATTTATAGCGACCCTAGAGTATTTCTTAAACTTTCACTGTCTTCAATATTACTATAAACGGCTTCTTTATTTATCTGCCGTACGAGGCCGGTGAGCACTTTTCCAGGGCCGATCTCGATAAATTTTTCAACGCCGTTCGCCGTCATGTTCTCGATAGTATGTAACCATCGGACTGGCGACGAAACCTGCTCGGTCAGTTTACCCGCGACCGCATTCTCATCCGTGCTTTCCGCCGCATCGACGTTGTGCAGGATCGGAAATTCAAATCCGCCGTAGCTCAATGCAGCAAGATCGGATGCAAGCCGCTCCTGTGCAGGCATCATTAGAGCACAATGAAAAGGTGCAGACACGTTGAGCTTGATCGCTCGCTTCGCACCCTTTTCTTTCAATATCGCACACGCTCGATCAACCGCTTCGGCATTGCCAGCGATCACGACCTGCGAAGGCGAATTGATATTCGCCGGGCTGCAAATCTGGCCCTGAGCCGCCTCGGCACAACCTGCCTCTATCGACTCAACATCGAGCCCAAGGATCGCTGCCATCGCCCCGACACCGACAGGCACAGCTTCCTGCATATAAGTGCCGCGCTTGCGAACCGTCCGAACTGCATCGGCAAAATCCAACACACCAGCCGCAACCAAAGCAGAATACTCGCCAAGACTGTGCCCAGCTACAACCGCTGGTGCGGGCATTCCCTCGGCACGAGCCGCTCGATAAGCCGCTACCGAAGCCGTCAAAATCGCTGGCTGCGTATTCGCTGTAAGCTGAAGATCCGCCTCATCGCCAGCAAAACACATCGCAGAAAGCGAAAACCCAAGAGCGTCATCCCCCACCTCAAACACTTCGCGAGCCGCCGCAAAATTATCAAATAAGTCCTTTCCCATTCCGACAGCTTGGCTGCCTTGTCCTGGAAAAATATAAGCCGTCTTAGACATTCAAATCCAAAATCTAAAATCCCAAATCTAAAATCGAATTACCGTTCCGCCCCACGTCACGCCGCCACCAAAGGCGGTCAGCAGCACGAGGCTTCCTTCCTTGATCCGACCCGACTGAATACACTCATCCATCGCGATCGGTATCGACGCGGACGAAGTGTTGCCCATATCGGCAATATTCGAATAAACCTTTTCTTCCGGAACGCCAAGACGCGATGCGACCGCGTCAGTGATCCGTTGGTTGGCCTGGTGAGGAATAACGATGTCAATATCTTCGACCTTGTATCCGGCCTTTTCGACCATTTCGGCCGAGATATCAGCCATTGAACGCACAGCAACCTTGAAAAGCTCGTTGCCCCTCATCTTGAAAAAATGCTGGCCTTCGTTAATAGTTTCGTGGGTCGTTCCCATTTTGGTACCGCCGCCGGGGCAAAATAATTGCTCCTCGTAACGGCCGTCCGACTTGATCTTTGTTGCGAGAATTCCCTTGCCTTCGGGTACCGGCCCGAGAACTGCGGCTCCGGCACCATCGCCAAATATTACACAGGTCCCTCGGTCGGTGTAGTCGACATACTTAGTCAAAACCTCGGCTCCGATCACCAACGCATAGCGGATCTGGCCGGTCTTGATCATCGACTCGACCATCGTAATGCCATAGATAAAGCCCGAACAGGCCGCAAATACGTCCATTCCAGCCGCATTCACGGCTCCGATCTGGGATTGGATCAACGCGCCAGTCGACGGCATTATCTGATCCGGCGTCGTGGTCGCACAGATGATTATGTCGATGTCTTCTGGTTTCAGTCCGGCGCGCTCGAGTGCCTGCAGTGCCGCCTTGGTGCCGAATTGCGAAGTGTATTCGTTTTCGGCCGCCTTGTGGCGCTGCTTGATGCCTGTGCGCGACGTTATCCACTCATCGCTGGTCTCGACGATCTTTTCCAGGTCGGCATTGGTTAAAATGCCTTCCGGGTAAGAATGTCCCATCCCGATGATGCCCGCATTGGTCATAGAGTTCATAGAGTTTTTTGAGTTTATTGAGTTCGTCGAGTCAGAGTCAAATCCGACTCAATAAACTCAAGAAACTCAATAAACTCAACGAACTCTCAATCCGCGTTTTTTACTTCGATTATCTTACGGCCTTTGTACATTCCTGTCTTTGGGTCGATACGATGCGGCACTTTTGCCTCGCCTGTATCTTTGTCCAGATAGAACTGTGGTACCGTCAGGGCATCATGGGCACGACGCGTACGCGTACGTGCATGTGAGTGTCTTCGTTTTGGATTTGGCATAATAAATTCCTAATTCCGATTTCCACATTCCAAATTGTTTATCAATTTGGAATTTGAAATCTGGAATTAATTCAGATTTTTCAATTCAGATTCTTGAGGGCCGCCCATCTAGGGTCGACCTGATCTCTTTCACAACTACAATCTATCAAATTCCGGTTTCCGCCGCATTGCGGGCACAAACCTCTGCAATCTTCTTTGCAAAATATCTGCTCGGGAAGCTCAAGCAATATCTGCTCGCGAACAACCTCAGCCAGGTCGATCTCTTCGGATTCTAGAAGAGCTTCATCAAGTTGTTCGACCGCGATCTCGGCTTCGTCCTTGTCGCTCTCAGCAAGAGACTGGACAAAGACATCTTCAAACGTAATGTCAATCGCTCTCTCAACCGGTTCGAGGCATCGCGTACAATCGAGCACCGCATCAGCCCTGATCGCCCCGCGAACAAACGTTCGCTCGTCTCTGCGAGAGACCTGGCCGTTAAAGGCTACCTTGCTCGTTATCGTCGCTTCACCATCGATATCGATCTCATCGCGAGCGAAGCTAATTTCAACTTGCTTCGGCGAAACTCCAAGACTGGCCAGATCGATAATCATTGTCAACTAGTTCCCTCTTACGAAAAAAGCCCCGTAAAAGGCAAAAGTGTAATTATAGCGTTTGCCGGGAATGTGTCAATGCGGATAAATGCACAAGCCCGCGCGTAAGCAAGGGCGAAACATTAAGTTGGATGTTACGCACGCGCTTCCGCACCGACAGCTTCGTCAACGGTCGTAAAACCCCGCGCGGCCAGCAACCGCGCCAATCCTTCGTTGATCTCCCGTGCAAACGTCGGCCCGCCGTAAATAAACCCTGTATACGCCTGAATCAATGATGCTCCCGCCGCGATCTTAGCGAAAGCGTCCTCCGCCGTAAATATCCCGCCGACGCCGACGATCGGCAATTTGCCTTCCGAGTATTTGTAGATCGTCGAAATGACCTCGGTCGATCTCGCGAGCAATGGCTTTCCGCTCAATCCGCCCGCACCGATGCCGTCAACATTCTTCGTCTTGAGGCCGTCGCGAGAGATCGTCGTATTCGTAGCAATGATGCCGTCGATCTCATGGCGTCGGCAAACATCAACGCACGCCTCGATCTCCCTCTCCGTCAGATCAGGGGCGATCTTAACAAGCAACGGCTTTCGTCCGAGTTCAGTATTACGGCCCTGCAAAGCCGACAGCAATTCATCCAGACTTTCCGCCTTTTGCAGTTCGCGTAAATTCGGCGTGTTCGGTGACGATATGTTCACCGCGACGTAATCCGTCACCGCGTGAACAAGATCAAAACTCGCCAGATAATTCTCGACCGCCTCTTCGTTCGGAACGTCCTTATTCTTACCGATATTCACACCGACGACACATTTGCGTTTCAGCTTACGCAACCGCTCCGCAACTATCTCAGCACCTTGACTGTTAAATCCAAGTCGATTGATGAGGGCCTGATCGGCGGGAAGCCGAAACATTCTCGGCTTCGGATTCCCCGGCTGCGGATGAAATGTAACCGTCCCAACCTCGACAAACCCAAACCCAAGCGACGTAAGCTGATTGACCACGACGCCGTTCTTATCAAATCCGGCGGCGATGCCAAGTGGATTAGCGAACCGCCGCCCAAACAACTCGATCTCAGTGCCAGCCGATGGTTCGGAGTAAAATGCAGCGCCCAAACCCATTTCCAGGGCCTTGATGCCGCTCTCGTGTGCACGTTCAGCATCCAGGCCGAACATCACCGGTCTCCCAATTTTTTTCCACAGCTTCGACATTGTTATTTTGATTTTAGTTAAAGCTAAGCATTTGCGAAACTCGCCAACTAACTTTGAACTTTGAACCTTCAACTTTGAACTTTCCGCCACCCTTTGTTACGATTTCCATCGAATGGCAGACGAAGTAAAGTTGGTAGAAAAGTCGCGGATCATGGATTCGACGGCGATGAAGCGTGCCTTGCGAAGGCTCGCGACCGAGATCGTTGAGAAGAATCACGGTGCTGATGATCTGTATCTCGTCGGCATCCGTCGCCGCGGCGTACCGCTTGCGGAACGCATCCGCGACAAGATCGAGTCGATCGAGGGCGTTCGTCCGATGTACGGCATCCTCGATATCACGCTCTACCGCGACGACCTCTCGACCGTCGGAGCAAATCCGGTCGTAAATCGCACCGAGCTCGAAGACGACATCGATGGCAAGACCATCGTCCTGATCGATGACGTCCTTTACACCGGACGAACCATCCGCGCCGCGCTCGATCA
>JANPDK010000093.1:0-32257 GCA_031431415.1 Acidobacteriota bacterium
TGGCAATCGTGAACGTCTTCGTCAATTCACCGGCGTTGAACGTCACCAATGTCGGCGAAGTGAACGCTGCGTCCACGCCCGCCGCACAAGCCGCAGCAACGTTTGCCGTGCCGCCTGTTCGTGTCGCGTTGACCGTCGTTATGCCGGTTGTCACACCAGTCCTCGTTACCGTCACCACAGTGTGCTGCGGTGTGTCGGCAGCCAAGGATTCGTCACCCACATAGCTTGCTGCAGAGAACTGCACAAGGTTGGTCGGTACCGGTGTCGGTGTCGCCGTCGGTGTATTGGTCGGCGTCGCTGTCGGTGTGGCCGTCGGGGTCGGTGTTCCGCCGCCAGCACAGCCTGTTCCGGTCATGACCAGCGAGAAGCGTCGCATCGAACCGGTGTCGGCACCCGCGTTATCACTGACATTGAGCGTCCAGTTGCCGTTGGCGTTAACTCCGTCGAGCAGTGACAGCATTCCTGTCGTCTCAGGCGAGAAGTTGCCCGCTTGCGGTTGTCCCGCAACACTCGTCAAAGTCGAGATGTTCGGGAAGCCGCCTTCGTCATCGAGTGTCGAGAGACAGATGTTGTCTCTGACACCACCGCGGCGTGCCTGGAAGGTTGCCGAGGTCGTGCCGTTCGGGGCTGTCAGCCTGAACGTCAGATCGCCGATGAACGTGTGATCCATCGCCGCATTGGTGTTGCCAAGCGTTCCGTCGCACGCACCAGCCGTGTCAAAGCGGAAGTTAAGATCCGTCAGTGTTCCCACTCCCGTCACCGGCAGGGTGATGTTGACACCTGCAGGAACGTTATCAGGAACTGCCACCGGTGGTCCCGTGTAGCTTGCCGTACAAGTTCCCGCTCCCGGTGTCGGCGTTGCCGTCGGTGTCGGGGTCAGTGTCGGTGTTGCGGTCGGCGTCGGGGTGACACCACCGCCTGTTCCAACCACGTCAAACGGGAAGTCCTGCGGGAGGCTTGGCGGTGTTGGCGGGTTACCGGCATCAAGCGCGTCTGTCCAGACTCCGGTTCCGACCGTCTGTTGGCGTGCATTGTCGGTCGGGGCATTGCGGGCACCTTCGATCGTCTTGCCCGGTGCAAAGTGTGCGGCTGCTCCCGTCACTGTCGAATCCCAGTCAAACCAGTAGGTTCCCGGTGCCAGTACGGTGTTGATCGTGACCGTGTTGCGCCAGATCTTGCGGGTCGTTCCCGTGGCCGTTCCCGGCGGCGGGGCGATCGTGTTAAAGATACGGAAGAATGTCGAATCGACCGACGAAGCCAGTCTGTTCGTCGTTGTATTACCAAATACGACACTTGCTCCGACATCGCCCGGCCTTCCGTTCCAGATCTGGAGCGTCATTGCCGTAAATGGCGATGGCGTTGCCGGTGAACCTGTCTGATAACCGTAGAATGCCGCCGTCTGTAGCGTACATGTCTGGGTCAACGTAAAGTTGTCAGCCAGACGGAAGGAGGTCGCCGTTACCGCAAATCCGGCATTCGTGTTAGATACCGTCGTGTTGCCAGCGTTGTTCTGAACCTCGCTCCAGAAGAACCCGGCCGGTGCCGCCACGCCGCTCTTCGAATTAGCTGTCGGATTCAACCCGCCATTGCTAAACGTACACGCACCAGGTGCCGGCGTCGCCGTAGGTGTCGCCGTCGGGGTATTCGTCGGCGTCGCTGTCACCACCGGCGTTGCGGTTGGGGTCGGTGTTACGACCGGTGTCGCGGTGGGCGTTGCCGTTGGTGTATTCGTCGGTGTCGCCGTCGGCGTGTTTGTCGGCGTTGGAGTTACGACCGGCGTCGCGGTCGGTGTAGCCGTTGGAGTATTCGTCGGTGTCGCCGTTGGAGTATTCGTCGGCGTGGCCGTCGGTGTAGCCGTTGGCGTATTCGTAGGTGTTGCCGTTGGTGTATTCGTTGGCGTTGCCGTTGGCGTATTCGTTGGCGTTGGCGTACCACCGCCCGAGGTCGTAATATCAAGCGTCCAGCCGCCGCTCAAGTCACCTTCGTCAATTGGACCAAAGTCAACTCCATACAAACGCCACGTGCCGTTTGGATTGATGCCGTTAAAACGATTTGCCATCGTGCCCGTACCGCCCGAGGCCGCCATGCCGCAGGTTGCTAGTCTCGGGCTGCGGCAATCTACCGGCGGCGGGTTAGCTCCGCTTGCCGGAAAGAATGGCACCGGCACACCATTGATTGTAAACGCAGGGGCAGTTGGCCGATACGACTGGGCCAAAATGGGCTGGCCAGCCGCGGTTGGCAACTGGGTCGCTGCCTGATCATCTATCGTGTACGTGATATTTAAAAGATCCGGATCGTCCCCGGCAAAAGCCTGAAAAATCAGGGTCTGTGCTGCCGTTCCACTGGGGCCTACAAGCAGAAAGCTGATGTCTCCGGGGTACGTGTGGTTCATACCGTTAATCCGGATATTGACATCTGTCACCGTGCCACTGAGACCGGAAACAACGATCGGTGATCCATAAAGATCACTCAAACCCGGGGTTCCATTCGCAGGTGAGTCGTTAAGAAAGATCGGCGTCGAGTTGGTAAATAAAACCGACGGTGCGTCAGTCCCATCGGACTTAGCCTCGCTGGAAAGAAAACCAGACACGAATGTCGGCAAAATTGACTCGGCCGACGCAATTGTGCGAGCGGCATCTCCAGTCAAAACAAAAACAAGGCCCAAAAGGCCAATTAGTCCGAGGATGATCCTCGATTTCGGTCTATTCTTCATGCTTCCTCCGTCGAATAAAGGTCTCCGGACATACTTCTTGATCGCAGAAGTGTGCCCGAAAACGATGTTTTAATTAATGACAAAATGACTATATTCGCTTTTTGCGCGTTTGTCAAAAGAATTTTCGGCGCTAAATGGGTTTGTGAACAACGAGATACGGTCGTAGTTTATATCCGGGTTCGAATTCATTGGATGATCCAGACAAAATGCTCTATTGCTTTGTGAGTGGTGAGAAGAAGACGTTGATCAGTAAGATGCAAAGCAAGCAATAGGGCTACGCCGAGCGACCATGCGTAGGGCGGAAGCACTAACGTGCGGCGTTCCCTCGGGATTGCCTGCGAGCTACCGTACCTAAAATTGAGCAACCGTCGAACGCGTGACGCAATATCACCCTCACGATCAGTAATAATGTAAGCACCGACAGGAAGGCTCGGCGTGGAACCATCAGGAACTATCCGTGTTATTTTAACAAGTGCAGATGCCAGATCGATCGCCTTATGGCTACCTTCGTTGGCCGCAAATTCATCCGCCACGACCTCAGCATTCTGGGCCCACGCGAGATCGAGGCCTTTGCCGACCGGCAGGATCACAAGATCGCGGCAGATACGCAAGACGGTGCGTTTAAAATTGTCCTGCGCGCGCAAATGACCGCATTCGTGAGCGATCGCAGCCCGCAACTCATTGTCCGCGAGCGTTGCCAGGACAATCTCAGCAACAAATATCTTGGGACGAAAAACGCCGACCACCGCAAGCACAGGAAACTTGTGCGCGATCCGGTGTATCGGGAGATCAACTCCGGCAATATTGATCTGCGTCGAATCACCGAGCCAATTTTTCATCAACTGCCGCGTCGACAGCCATGTTTGGAAAACACGAAAAACGGCGATCACGACGCCAGTTGCGCATAAGACCGCGATCAGTGCCAGCTTTGTGCTGACAATCTCGCCCGAATCATCGGGTTCATGAAGTAAATACGCAGGAACGATGAACGCCAGAACGAAAATAAGGGCGGCGACGATAGGAAGAGTTCGCAAACCAAAAATAATCTTCGCACGTGTGCCGACAGATATATTCTTGACCAAACCCGATATCGCCCGCCAGACAAGCGAAGCCGCCACCGCGACCGTCATGTTGACGATCAGCAGAAAAGCGAGCGTTATCGAGATGCCGAGCAGATAGTACATTAGTCGTCGTCGTTTTGGTTTAATAGAGCTTTTTTCTCACGGACGAGCCGTTCGAGTTCGTCGAGCAGGTCGCGGTCGCGGTCGCTTACAGAATCGACGATGCATGCGAGCACCGGCTGCGCACGACCGAATGTATCGAGAAGTTTAGATATCACGTCTTGAGCAACGCCGCGCTCCATCTCCTCGATCGAAAATACCGACATATATAGAAATGCCCTGCCACGCTTACGCCGCGAGAGCAATCCTTTCTTATAAAGCCGGTCAAGCGTCGTCATCAGCGTAGTGTAGGCATAGATGTCGCCAAAGGCCGTGCCTAACTCACCAACACTTGTCTCGCCCCGCCGCCAGATCTCGCGCATTGATCTCTGTTCGAGTTCGCCAAGCGAGTCCAGAACAGCCTCGGACAGCCGCTTATTTCCGCGAAGCCAGAATCTCTGAGTAATCATAAATTTCACGGGTATCGTACACAGAAATAGCACGAATATCAACCACATTTTTTTTCAATCAATATCTATTGCCCTTTCTCTATCACAACCGAGCCGTCGACGTAACGCGTCGAAAGCGTACTGCTGGGCGTTTCTGCGACGCTCCGTGAGTTGCAGGCTCTATTAACGTACAAGAAAAAAGAGCGGCCCGAGGGCCGCTCTTTGCCATTGACTAACCGGATTCAGAATTACTCCTGACCGGTAAAATCGACATCCGACAGATTGTCGAGAACCTGAACGATCCTCGGTGTAAATCGGTATCGACGCGATGCTACAGACATTACAAACGTCTCGCCTACGGCAACGTCCTCAAAGCTGTAGAATCCGAATGTGCTGCTCGTTGCTGTTCGAGTAACACCCGCCGCATCTGTCATCGAAACGACAGCGTTTCTCAATCCACGGCCGTCCGGTGTAATAACACGTCCCGAGACCTCGACTCCAGCTGCCGTAGAACACGGAGCGATCGTCAAACCATCGATCACGTTTGTGCCATTACCGATGTTGCCGACAAGTGTCGCTGCACCAGTTGCCAGATTGATCGAGTAAAGCTGGTGGACAGTAGCTCCGGCCGGGCCGGTTCTCAGTGCAGCATACGCGATGTTTGTGAACGGCTGGATATCAAACCCACCAAAACTGGTGGCATTGACACCGAGCGGACCGATCGTCGTAAGCTGGCCTGTATTAGGCGATGGTGTGCCGTCAGGCCCACCGATTCGAACCAGCGTGTCTGTGCCAACGTCGATGCCGTACAAGGTCGTCAACGTGGCTCCCGCCTGACTATTGGTATAGGCGGCATGAACGACATTCGGATTAACACCGAATCCCGGATCACCGGCAACGTAAGCGAGGGGCGTATCCGTGCCTGCTAGCGTACCGTCATTCGGATTCAGCCGTCGGCTTGTGTCAGCGTCACCGACGATGCGAATGCGGTCGGGTACTGGGTTGAAGTCAACGCCATAGAACGAGTCTGCTGTCTGAGGAACCCCAGTACCAATTGGTACGACCGCTCCACCACTTGTATTGACCGCGACAACTCTATTCAACGGGGTGCCGGCTCCGAAAACTCCGGTCACGGCATAGATGAAACCAGGCGTGGCAGGACGGAAATCCATACCGACGATGAACTCGTTGGCCGCAAAGCCCGTCAACGGCACCGACGCACCATACGTACCCGGAGTCGAAGCAGTAAATCTAACGAGATTATCGTTATCGATATTGTAAGCATAGATCACCGTGTTAGCCGCCGTGCACGATCCCGGTGGAGGTGTCGGCGTCGCCGTAGGTGTCGAGGTCGGCGTCGGCGTACCGGCCGGCGTACCTGTCGGGGTCACGGTCGGCGTCGAAGTCGGCGTCGCTGTCGGTGTGTTCGTCGGCGTTGCCGTCGGCGTATTCGTCGGCGTGGCGGTCGGGCCGCCTGAGCACGTTAGTTGATAGTTGCTGTTGTTACCGACAAAGTTATTGATCTCTCGTCCGCCGACGGCGTGGAAGGTACCGGCACGAACGCCGGCATCCATACGGGCGCGAATCGCAGGCAAATCCGCCAGCGACGACCAAGAATTCGTCGTGCTGTTGAAGGCGACGACCGTCGCCGTAAGCGTTCCGCCCCCTGCACCTTCGAAACCGCCTGCGATAACACCACCGGTGTCAAATGCATCGGCTGCACCGCCCCAACGTCCCGACGGTAGGTCGGCCATCGCCGCATCATCCCATAAGTTAGCGACCGGGTCATAGCGGTAAGTCTTAACCGATGTAGCAGCGGCTACGTTACCGCCAGCAGCATATATAAACCCACCCTGAGCCCATGCATGGACAAAGCCGGCCACTAGCGGGTAATTGGCCGCTGCCGCCCAGGTGTTGGTGGCGATGTCGTACACATCAACCGTGTTGGTAGAGGCAGCAGGTGTAGTTGTCGTTCCAGCGATACGATAGATCCTGCCGGCAAGGAAAACGGTCGCGTGATTCCATGTTGCGAGCGGCGACGGCGCCATTGCCGTGTACGTATTCGTCCCGACGTTGTAACGATTGACCGTGTTGACAGCCGTGGCTGCCCCATTGACTCCATTGACGATGTAGACGTTGGTTCCGTCAGCGGCGGCACCGGGCCACTCGAGAGCAACAGGTAGAGGGGCAATGGCCGTCCATGCGGCCCCATCGAACCGATATGAATTCGCAACAAGCGCGCCGTTTGAAACACCCGAGAAGCTATAGAGACTTGTCCCTACGCCCGCAACAGCGTTATCCAAAACAAGAATCGGGTAGGCGGTTCCGGTTGCCCAATTGCAACCAGGACCGGGTGTCGGCGTTGCGGTCGGCGTATTTGTCGGGGTCGGTGTTGCACCACCGGCCAAAAGCGTAAGTGATGCCGCTGAGATCGGGCCGGTATCGGCACCCGCGCCGTCCTGTACACGGAGTGTCCATTGGCCGTTTATCTGACCGGCGGTCAAACCAGCAAAAGCCGGCGTGATCGTCGTATTCGTACCGGTGCCCGGGGCTCCACCCGGAGTAGAAGCTCGGTAGCTTCCTGCAGGAACTATACCGGCACCTGCGGCTAAGGCTTGTCCCCACCAGGTGGGAGGCGTAGGTGCTGAATCGCCGAAAAAGTAAGGCCCGGCAAAATCAGAACCATAACCAAATCCAGCCGTAGTCGTTGAGCCTGTCTGACTATAAATTATTTGGCTCACGGTGCCGCCCGGCGAGATTAATGTAAATCTCCAATCTCCGACAAAGGTGTGGGTACCGGTTGCGGTTACCCCGACCTCGGTCAGCGGTGCCGTCATTCCCGTCACGTCAAACGTAATGTCCCGGCCCGGATTTGTAGCAAAGGTATAATTACCGCCACCAGTACACGCGGGTGTGCAATCGGGCACAACTCCCAACGTGCCTGCATTCGCATTAAAGACAGCTGAAGGGCTATCTACCACGATGCCGCCGTCGATGACGGTATTTTTTGCCTCATCCGCGGCCACACGTCCCGCCGTAATAGCGGCCCTCGCAGCAGCCTCTTCCGTTGTCCACGGACTCTTTTTGGCGCCGTCTTGGGCGCCGACGTTCCAAGCGATCACACCAAACCCTGCGATGCCAAGCACGACGCCGAGCAAGAGAAATGGTGTGCGATTCACATTGATAAATGATCCTAGTGATTTTTTCATGTTGGTACTTACGCTCCTCCGTTAAGCTACAAAAAAGGAAGGTCTCCCGAGGCATTGACCGAAAAAAGGTGGACGAACAAGGCCGGGAAAACTAAATTTGGCCGACTGAGGGGTCGCAAAAATGCCCGTCGACCGACAGTGTTCTCAAAAAGCTATTGCGAATATGCTTGGAGTATATGCCCAAACGCTGTCGCTGTCAATAAGGATTTAAGGGCGCTGCGAGCGATTTCCCAAAAACAAAAAGCGGCCCGAAAGCCGCTTTTATAACTCAATTGATCAAAGGTTGTTACTGGCCGACAAAATCAAGATTCGTCAAGTCTGTAGAGATCGTCATTGTCACAGGCGTATAGGTATAACGTCGCGACGAGACAGAGATCGTGTAACTCAGCCCCGATGGGACGTTGGTAAACGTGTAGTAACCAAAGGTGCTCGTCGATGCGACCCTGCGGACCTGATTTGTATCGACCATCGAGACGATGGCATTCCTAAGACCCGCACCGCCCGGTACAGTCACACGGCCCGAAACAGTAACCGGCGGAGCCGCCGCCTGGATCGTCACGGTACCGTCTGTAAAGGTCGCCGTGAGCGGTTCACCGAGATTGTTTGAAAAGCTTCGTGGCGTCGGCGTGTTGCCAAACGAGATCGTTGACGGCCCGCCCGGTGCATTTGCCGCGACCGTAAAGCGCAGACGGACGATCTGGCGGCTAGGCCCGGCGGCGAACTGGTTGTTCGAATCGACGAGAAATCCTATTCTACCCAACAGAACCTGCTGGGCATTGACGGTGATCGCCGTACCGGCCGGAACACCGGTGCCGAGGGTCACATCCGGATTCGTACCAGGGCTACTGATACCGCTAATGCTGAGCTTGGTCTGGTCAAACGTAACGCTAAAGCTACCGGCAACCTCATCGCCGATCGCATCAAGATCGATCGAAACGAAAACCTGCTGTCCGGGTTGGGTCGTGGCTCCTACAGCCCTGACCACACGCTGCGCGCTGACGCTACCCGCGCCGATAAAACCCACCAGCGCAAAAACGGCGATCGCCAACAGAACACTACGCCTAAATGGTTTCGCGATTGAAAAAACTGTCTTCATAATCATCCTTGAGGCTTGGCCGAAGCCAGCTAAAATACCGAATCCAAGCAACGCTCCTAACCAAAGCGCTTTTGGCAAGAAAACAAATTGGGAAACGAAGGCACAGACGGCCGAAAAACGTTAACAGTTGATTATGGCTTTCAACCATAAAAATGTCAATCGTTTTGTACCCATCTACAAAACTGAGTCGCGCCGAGCCTGTGTCATTCCACTACAGGACGCTCCGCAAACGGCGGCGGCCCATCGGCAGCGGGCGGCGCCAAAAAATCGGGTTTTGCCGTCACGCCTGATTCCAATGCGGCTCCGAGTACATCGCTGATCCATGACGCGGGAATGATCTCAAGTTCTTTACGAACATCCTCCGGAATGTCTTCCGTGTCGGCCTCATTGCGATCAGGCAAGATTATTCGCCTAATTCCAGCCCGATGAGCGGCAAGAACTTTTTCTTTTATTCCACCAACCGGAAAAACCAATCCCGAAAGCGTGATCTCACCTGTCATCGACGTATCGAAACGCACCTTTCGTCCTGTGTAGAGCGATGCCATCGCAGTCGCCATCGTCACACCTGCGCTCGGGCCGTCTTTTGGTATCGAACCGGCCGGAACGTGAATGTGGATGCCGTTATTCTTGATCATTTCGGGGTCGATGCCAAACTCGGCAGCGTGCGACCAAAGATAACTGCGCGCCGCCTGTGCCGATTCCTTCATTACCTCGCCAAGTTGTCCGGTCAGCGTCAAACCGCTGCCGCCGGGCAGCATCGTCGCCTCGATGAAGAGGACCTCGCCGCCCATCTCGGTCCACGCCATACCGGTCGCGACACCGGGCGGAAGTTCTTTTCTGGCTTCCTCCGGAAAGACCTTCGCCGGGCCTAGATAGCCGCGGATCTCCTCGGCTGAGATCGTGACCTTTTCGGTAAAGCCCTCGGCAACCTTCAACGCCACCTTGCGGGCGAGATTGCCCAGGGTGCGCTCAAGCTGACGCACGCCAGCCTCGCGCGTATATCTCGAGGTCAATAGATTTACTGCGTCGTCCGTGATCGCTAGCTGATCGGCGGTCAAACCGTTTTCGGTGATCTGACGCTGGATCAGATACTGCTTTGCGATGTTCAGTTTCTCGCGGTCGCTGTAACCGGCGAGCTGGATGATCTCCATTCGGTCGCGAAGCGGCATCGGTATCGGTGACAGTTGATTTGCGGTCGCAATAAAGAAAACTTTTGACAGGTCGAACGGAAGATCGAGGTAGTTGTCTCGAAAGGAATTGTTCTGCGCCGGATCGAGAATTTCGAGCAACGCCGACGCCGGATCGCCGCGAAAATCGTTGCCAAGCTTGTCGATCTCATCGAGCATCATCACCGGGTTATTGACCGCGACACGTCTGAGCGATTGCAAAATGCGGCCCGGCATCGCGCCGATGTACGTGCGTCGATGACCGCGAAGTTCTGCCTCATCGCGCATTCCGCCAAGACTTAAACGATCGAATTCCCTGCCCAACGCACGAGCGATCGACCGTCCGAGCGAAGTCTTACCAACTCCCGGCGGGCCGACGAACAAAATGATCGGACTCTTGCTGTCAGGCCGAAGTTTTACGACCGCAAGCGATTCCAGAATGCGCTCTTTGATGTCTTCGAGGCCGTAGTGATCTTCGTCAAGCACCTTTCGGGCTTCGTTGAGGTCGAGCTTTTCTTCGCTCGATTTACGCCACGGCAGTTCGAGGATGTATTCGAGATAAGTGCGGATGACATGATAGTCGGGCGCTGCCTGGGGCAACTGCTCCATGCGCTTTAGCTCGCGTTCGGCTTCTTTGTGAACATCATCTGGCAGATCGGCTTTTTCCAGACGTTCGCGAAGCTGGCTGGCCTCGGCCTGTTCGCCGCTCTCGTCGTCGCCAAGCTCCTTCTGGATCGCCTTCATCTGCTGCCGCAGGACGTAATCGCGTTGCGATTTGTCCATCTCGTGCTGCGCTTCGTTGGCGATCTTCGAGCGGATCTGCATGATCTCAAGCTCGCGTGCCAATGCCGCGTGCGTCAGCGTCAGCAATCCGTCCACCGTAGAAGACTCAAGCATCTTCTGCTCGGTCTCGGTGCCAAGATCGAGAACCGATGCCAGAAAATACGCCAGTTGAACGGGATTTTCCTGCGATGTGACCGCCACACGTATCTCCGGCGGCACCTGCGGCAATAAAGCCAACGCCTCGGTGATCATCCCGTGAATGTTACGTTTAAGAGCCTCGATCTCTTCGTCATCGACGCGTTTTAGATCCGGCAGAACGGCGATCTTTGCTTTTAAATACGGCTGTTCGCCCGTCCACTCGATGATCTCGAAGCGGCTCATGCCCTGCACGATAAGCTGCATGATGCCTTCGTTACGCATCATTCGCTTGATGTTGACGATCGTTCCGATCTGATAGAGATCGGTAGGCTTGGCATCATCGCCGGTCACATTCTCGGTCTTAGTGGTGACACAGGCGATCAGCTTTTCCTCGGTCGCCAAAGCAGACTCAACAGCCCGCGTCGAACGCTCACGCCCGACCGCAAGTGGCACAACAGTCTCAGGGAACAACGTCGTATTCTGCAACGGCAGAATAGCGATCTCGAGCTGCTCAGGCAGATTGATCTCTTGTGTCTTAAATGCTTCTACATCTGCCATATTTATGGTTTGAACGTTCGTAAATCTATTTCCCGTTGTTTTTCGTCTTTCTTGGCTCTTCGCTCTTTCAAAACAGGCAAAATTCGGTTGTCTGTTATGCCAAAGCCGCTATACGTAGGGCCGCTTCCTCCGACTGAATCCGGAGCAATATACATGTTTATGGAGTAATTTCCGCAATCCGCCCTGAGGTGAGTTGAAATCGCCCTTGGTTCACTATTTTTCCATTCCTCAAGTTTTGGGAGATCGACGCTTTCCCTAAGTTTGTCAAGAAATTGTGCGGCATTAAGCCATTTCGGCCTCATATAACTAATCGAGAGACCAACTAGCTTTCCGTCAAAGAACTCGAAATTATAGGAAGATACTCCACGAAATTTTTCATTAGGGCCCATTGGACTAAACCCAAACATTTCATGCCCGAGATCTTCGTTTCCCGACCGTGCACCACCACGAATACGTGCCTTCTCTTCCTCAGATGTAGCAATCATAGCAAAGACCTCGTCGACAGTCAGTCCTAATTTTATCCCGCGAGAAGAGAATTTTAGAGCCGTCGCATCGGTGCACGTAGATTGGCCGTGGCCAATACCAGCCATCATGAATAGGAACAAAAGTACGGCGAATACTCGCATAAAGCCTCTGCTACGCCTTCCTCAGCGTAATAATCAACAACCCGTTCTCAAACTCATGCTCGACCACCGCTCCTTCGATCGTCGAAGGGAACCGCAGTGTTTTTTCAAAGCTGCTGTACGTGATCTCCATCTGCTGATATGAAACGCCGGCCGCGCAGCTACGGTCCTTTCGACAGCCCGCGACGTACAAAACGTTGCCCTGAATATCGATCTCGATGTCCTCCGGCGAAACCCCGGCCAGCTCGACCTTAACCACCCAACCATCCGGCGTCTGGTAAACATCCGCCGCCGGATACCAAAGCTGCCCCGACTGGACCGTCTTCGAAGTCCCGACAAACTGAAAAAATCTGTTAGTGGATTTGGCCATAGAAACTCTAGAAAAATATTCCCTTTCTAGCTCGCAGCGTCACGTCCCCAAAATTCTTGCCCGCCTCTTTCGTTAGTCGAACTTTTAACTCACGCCATTTCGGTTTCCCAGGTGTGGCATCGACTTGAATATTCGCGTAAAACTGGTTCGCTAATTCGTCGGCGAGAACTTTACCCCAGGCCACCGCTTTGCCATCATCCTTGACTCGAAAGTCAATACCGCCGCCAATTTCACAGAGATTTCTGATCTCTAGTTCTCCGCGATTTCCAAGTGACGAACTGAAATCCCTCTGGCCAATGATATTAAATCCATAAAGCAACACATTCTCTTTTCTGGCCATCTGCTTTACGTCATCGTAGTCAATGTCCTTGGAGCTATTGTCAACGCCATCACTAATCACAATTACCAACTTTTTGCCGATAGGCTCGGCTGTTGCTCGCATGATTGAAGCCCCTAGTGCCTCATAAAACCTTGTATTCCCGCGAGGTGCAGTTTCGCCAATTTCTTTGACCCTAGATTTGGCAATCTCATGATCCTTAAGCGTTACCGAAATGCCAACTTGGTCGTCATTGACGATCGTAAAAAAATACTCGTTTTTGGAATTACCTCGATCAATGAAGTCCGCCAATTGCAATAGGGCAAATTGCATTTCAGCACTCACCGGTTTTTTCTTTGACTCGCCGTAGGATGACCCGGACATATCGATGAGAAATCCGACTATAAATGGTTCGCTTGATTGGGTTACTGATAAAACTTTGAGAGGTTTGTCTTTATTGGACACCTCGATATCCTTCTCTGACAGTCTGGGTACCGACCTATTCTTCTTCACGGAAACCACAATCGGGATAGAAAATTCTCTTTGGGTCTGCGTCGGATCCAACGCTTGGGGAAAAACGCTGCATGGCAAGAAGCAGAATACTGAAAGTAAAGACAATAAACCAAGCTTCATTGACTCACCCTTTGTTCCAAAAACTCGCCCCGCTTGAGATTTCTTCAAGCGTCTCCGCGATCTCTTTCTCATCTTCCATTTCGAGAGCAACATCCGCCATCGCGATGATCCCCGAGAGCGAGCCATCATCTGAGACTACCGGAATTCGCCGCACTTGTTTGTCGCCCATGAGACGGATCGCTTCGAAGACAAAATCTTCGGGGGCGACGGTAAATAGCTCGGTCGTCATCACTTCGCCGATCGGTGCGTCGGCTGTTTTGCTCTCAGCAACGGCGCGGACGACTATGTCGCGGTCGGTCACGATGCCGATCAGTTTGCCGTCGTCAACAACCGGCACAGCGCCCATATCACCGTCACGCATCATCGCGGCGACCTCGCGTAAAGACATCTCACGCGTCGCCGTACGGACGCTTTTTGTCATTATCTCGTGGGCACGCAAGCGTGAAATGGCTGTCGATTCGGCCTCGGTCATTTGATAGCTCCTTTACTTCATTCTGTTCGACGCCTCGCAATTTTGCAAGCCAATTTTTATGGACCTGCGATATACTTTGTGCAAAGCTATGTCTCTAGTAAACGTTGATCTGGCAGACTACTCCGGCGACATATCTGCCAGCGAGGACTATTGCCGACAACTGGAACGCGGTGATATTGTCTGCTTCGACCAAAGCCCGATTCAAATACCGCAGGCCGACCTCGACTGGCTCCTCGCGACGCGTGCGGACAATTCGAGCATTCACAAGAACATTTCGTATCGTCCCGGAAATGACATTATTCGAGGCTTCTCATCGGACGATGGCGAAAAAATTCTGCGAATCATGAGAACCTTTTCAAGGAACGCAGTCGAGTTTTTAGAGCATTTTCTAAAACCTTACAAGGATAAATTCCTACTCGATTATGCCAGCTTTCGACCGATCGAAGAGGCTGGCCGCGTCCTTCCGCTGCACAAACGAAACGAGCTGCTCCACGTCGACGCATTCCCCAGCCGTCCTACATTTGGAGGCCGGATCGTAAGATTTTTTGTCAACATCAACCCCGAAGTTGCCCGCGTATGGGAGATCGGCGAATCTTTTGATTCTCTAGCGGCAAAACACGCCAAAACTGCCGGACTCAACCGGACTAAACGTCGGCACGCCTCGGCAACCGGTAGATTTGCACAGACTGTGCGACGCACCGCTTCAAAAGTCGGACTACCGGTGCCCGAGCGTTCTGCGTACGATCAGTTTATGCTCGAATTTCACGATTACCTGAAGGAAAACGACGATTATCAGGCAAATTCGGAAAGAACTCATTTAGAATTTAAACCATTTACGAGCTGGATAGTTTTTACCGACTGCGTTCCGCATTCCGTTCTGTCCGGACAGTTCGCATTGGAGCAGACTTTGATAATTCCCTTCGACGCTCTGGTCGAGCCGGGATCGTCACCGCTCCGCATTCTCGAAACCATAGCCGACGGGCCGCTGGTTTAACTCTGTTCGACGGGTGACTGAGCAAGAGAAAAGTTCTTGCCACGAATAACACGAATGAGAATTTTTTTATTCGTGGCTAATTCCCTTTTTCCGTCAGCGAGATCATCCGTCCGAGTGCGACGCCGGCATAGTGTTTGGTTTCGTCATCCACAACTATCTCATTGACGACATTGCCGTCGATGATATTTTCGATCGCCCAGGCGAGGTTCTGCGGGGCGATGCGGTACATCGTCGCGCACATGCAGAGGTCGGGGGCGAGGAGGTGAATTTCTTGATCTGGGAAACGCTGGGCGAGGCGGTTGACTAGATTTACCTCGGTACCAATTGCCCATTTCGAACCTGCGGGGGCGTTTTCGACAGTTTTGATAATGTAGCTGGTCGAGCCGTTAAGATCGCTCTTTTCGACGACTTCGCGTGTGCATTCCGGATGAACCAGCACCTGAACGCCCGGCACTTGCTCTCTGATCTTATCGACGTGCCAATCCTTAAACCTTCCGTGCACCGAGCAATGGCCACGCCATAGGATAAGCTTTGCCTCGTGCAACTGCTCCTCCGTATTGCCGCCAAGCTCAAGATGCGGATTCCACAACGCCATCTTGTCGAGTGGTATGCCAAATTTCGCTCCCGTATTTCGCCCGAGATGCTGATCCGGAAAGAAAAACATCTTGTCGAACTCTTTTAAATAGATATCAAAGAGCGGCACGGCGTTCGATGAGGTGCAGACGACGCCTTCGTTACGGCCGCAAAACGCCTTGATCGCGGCCGTCGAATTCATATACGTGATCGGCGCGACGCGTGCTTTCAAGACACCGATCTCGCGAAGCTGCTCCCACGCGTCCTCGACCTGATCTATCGACGCCATATCGGCCATCGAGCATCCCGCACCGAGATCCGGCAAGATCACACGCTGATGCGGCTTACCGAGAACATCCGCCGACTCCGCCATAAAATGCACGCCGCAAAAAATGATGTATTCAGCCTCCGTCTGCGAAGCCATCACCGAAAGCTGATAGCTGTCACCCGTCAGATCGGCGTGCTTGATCACATCATCGCGCTGATAATGGTGCCCCAGAATGACCACCCGCGGCCCAAGTTCGCGCCGCGCTTCCTGGATCCGCTCGGCGACTTCAGCGTCGGGCATTACCAGATAATCTTCGATGACCCGTGTTTGTTCGAGAACGGCTGACATACTCAAATGATGGCGCTTTCGGCAAGACGAGCGCAAGTGACCTGATCGTTAATAGGAACGAAGTTAGCCACGAATAATACAAATCGCACGAATAAGACTTTTTCATTCGTGCGATTTGTATTATTCGTGGCTAAAAACTCTTAGATTGCTTACACCACCCCGACGATCTTTTCGATAATCAACACCACACCGTAAGACAGCCCGGCGATCAGGGCAGCCGCCGGAATCGTCAGCACCCAGGCCCAGACGATGCGCCCGGCGACGCCCCATTTTACGGCGGAGAAGCGCTTTGCCGAACCGACGCCGACGATCGAGCCGGTAATGGTATGAGTTGTTGAGACCGGAATTCCGGCGGCAGTCGCGCCAAAGAGTGTTATCGCTCCGGCAGTTTCCGCGCAGAATCCGCCTACCGGCTGTAGTTTGACTATCTTTGTGCCCATCGTCTTGACGATGCGCCAACCTCCTGACAGCGTACCGAGTCCGATCGCCGCGTGGGCCGCAAGAACCACCCACAAAGGTATCTCAGGCAGTTTCCCCGCAGCCGTCATTTGTAGGTAGCCGCCAGCGACAAGGACGATGGTTATGATACCCATTGTTTTCTGAGCATCGTTGCCACCGTGACCGAGCGAGTACGCACCGGCGGAAAAAAGCTGTCCGACGCGGAACATCCGATCGACCTTGTTTACAGAAACTCGATGAAACACCCAATAGACCAAAACCATCAATGTAAACCCGATGGTCATTCCGATGAGCGGTGAAAGGACGATAAAAGTCAGCGTCTTTATCCAACCCTCGGCCTTTAGAACGGTCTGGGCTCCGGTGATCCCGAAGTGAAAAGCATAAGACGAAAGTGCCGCACCCGCGTACGCTCCGACTAATGCGTGAGAACTCGACGTTGGCAGACCGAGGTACCAGGTGATCAGATTCCAGATCGTCGCTCCCAAAACCGCCGCGAGCAATACGTATAGCTGATCTCCCTGCGGGATGACCGCGATATTGATCATATCGCCGCCGATGGTTTTCGCGACTGCGGTGCCGAACACTAGAAAAGCGATGAAATTGAAAAATGCTGCCCAGGCAACCGCGACGCCGGGCGAGAGAACGCGGGTAGCAACGACCGTCGCGATTGAATTTGCCGCATCATGAAACCCGTTCACATAATCAAATATGAGAGCGACAGCGATGATTAGGATCACGAGTCCAAGCGATACTGATTGTGCGTCCATAGGATCGGTTGTCCGTTTGTCAGTTGTCGGTTGTCGGTCAGAAAAAGAAGTTCTGACAACTGACAACCTACAACTGACAACTGACTAGTTATGTTTCAGAACGATGCTTTCGATAATGTTGCCGACACTCTCGCAGCGGTCGGTGGCATTTTCGAGTATTTCGTATAGCTCTTTCCACTTGATGATCTTGACCGGATCGTCAACGTTCTTAAAGAGGTTTGCCATGGCGCGGAAATAGACCTCATCGGCGTCATTTTCAAGCCGTTGGATGTCGAGAAGATGCTGCTCCATTCCCTTTGCGTTTTTAAGATGCCCGACGGCACCGTGGATCTCGACCGACTGCTTTTGCAGTACTACTGCAAGTTCCTGAGCAAACTCATCCGACTCGTGAATGTTGTACATCACCACCGCACGAGCGGCGGCGTCGATGTAATCGCATACATCATCGAGAGCGACTGACAGTGTATAAATATCCTCACGGTCAAAAGGCGTGATGAACGATTTGTTCAATTTTGTCGTGATACTATGCGTGATCTCGTCGCATTCGTGTTCGACACTCTTGATCTTTTTCGAGAGCGTATCAAAATTCTCATCCGGCCCCTGCAATAACTCGACAAGTAAGGCTGCGGCCTCCTGAATCTTGCCTGTCATCTGCGAGAAGAGGTCAAAATACTGGTCTTCCTTCGGTAAAAAGCTAAACGCCATTTCCTTTGTCTCCCAATTACTGGTCTTCAAAAATTAGAGTTAAATCTTATTCGAGCGCCGTGCCGATTGTCTACCGCGACTATTGGTTCGCTCCGTGCTTGATAAAAACAGCCTCGGTGAGGTAAACATTCAGCTCGCAAATATCTTTTACATAGTCGCCGATACGCTCAATATGCTTGGCGACGAAGAGCAATCTCGCGGCTCCATTCGCCGTTGCCGGATTGTGTATCAGCGTCTCGATCAAGCCGTCAAACACTCGTCCGTAAACCGAATCGAGCGTTGCGTCGCGGGCGATGATCTCTCGGGATGCGGCCGAATCTTCGGCGGTAAATGCGTTCAACGCTTCGCGTAACATTCCGGCGGCGATCTCAGCCATTCTCGAAAAATCGACGTAACTGTCGATCTGCGGCTCGTTGTTCAAAATGATCGCGGCCTCGGCGATGCTCGTCGCGTGATCGGCTATGCGTTCGAGGATCGGCGTAATCTTTGCTACCGAAACTACAAGCCTTAGATCATGCTCGGTCGGCTTTTGCGAAGCCAAAATCCCTATACTCAGCCGGTCGATCTCGAGTTCCATCTGATCGATCTGTTCGTCGGCGTCGCGGACGCTGCGTGCCAATTCGCTGTCGCGCTCTGTCAGCGAACGCATCGCGCGATGCACCGCTTCCTCCGTCTTGCCGCCCAGCAGCAAAACGCGGTCGCGAAGCATATCAAGCTGTGCATCGATCTCGCGTTCCATAATCTCGCCCTTCGCGGGTCTGAAATCTCGCGGGATATGCTCGAACCGTTGTTCACTACTTTTGTGCAAGTGAGAAAGTATAGCTCAAGAGCAGTACCGCTGTGGTTACAGAATACTTAACTTTTCGAGTGAGCCTCGTTTTGGAGTTCCGTTATGTAACACTTTGTTAACATTTTGGAAATATTTGTCGTCGTACGACAGACCGCGTGGTCTGTCGATTTCCGTTGATTCAACACAATCATATCGAATAACACCGACATCGCATGAACAGACGTGGCCGTCTGTTCTACCTTTTGCGGCGAACTGCACACATCCCATAACCATCCAAACACACGCCGCGATTGATGAATACCGCGGTAAGCATTACTATCTTGAAAAAGACCTTTTGAACTCGGGGGAATTATGAATAAGCGACTATTCGGCAAACGGTTTACGGCGTCGGCAATGGTGGCCACGATGTGGTTATTACCGATTGCGGCGATCGCTCAGACACAGGTCATTGCACCGAAAAATAAATACAAGGTTCAGGACGACATCAAACTCGGCTCGGATGCGGCAAATGAGGTCGAGAAAACGTTCCCGATCTTGAATGACTCGGATGCGACCGCTTATGTCGAACGCGTAGGTCGTCGCCTTGTCACGGCGATCCCGCAGCAGTTCAATCAACCGGCATTCAACTATCGTTTTAAGGTCGTCAATGCTAGCGATATCAATGCATTCGCATTGCCCGGCGGCCCGATGTACGTCAATCGCGGCATGATCGAAAAAGCCCGCAACGAGGGCGAAATGGCCGGCGTCATGGCCCACGAGATCAGCCACGTAGCATTGCGGCATGCGACGGCCCAGGCCACTGAACAAGGCGGCATCGGCAAGCAGCTCGGAATGCTTGGAATGATCCTTGGCGGAGCGATACTCGGCGGCGAAGCTGGCGCGCAACTTGGCATGCTCGGAGCCGCAGCGTGGATGACCAAATTCAGTCGCAGATACGAGTCGCAAGCGGACATGCTAGGTTCCCGCATTATGGCTGATGCTGGTTACGATCCGCGTGATCTGGCAAATGTTTTTAAGACTATCCAGGGCGAGAGCAAAGGCGGCGGACCCGAATGGCTCAGTAGCCATCCCGATCCGGGCAATCGCTTCGAGGCGATCAACCGCGAGGCTCAATATCTCAGAATTCGGCCGGTCAACTTTGATATGCGCCGTGATTTCGAACGCACACAGGCCCGTTTTCGAGCAATGCCGCCGGCCAGGACAATGGCACAGATCGAAAAGGACGCCAAGAGTGGCGGCGGCGGCGGAGTCGAAAATCCGGCAAACAATGGCCGTTACACCGACCGCGTGGCGCAGCCTTCGACGCGTACGCGAAGTTACGCGGGCCTCGGTTGGGTGCGTATTAACGTGCCGCAGAATTGGCGTGAGTTCGGTTCCGCAGACGATGTTCAATTTGCCCCCGAAGGTGCGTATGGTGATCAGGGTTTGACCCACGGCACGATGCTCGGCATCTACGCGGACCAAAGCGGGAATCTTCAGCAAGCTTCTGAGAACTATCTCAATGTGATCCTGCAAAATAACTCCTACCTCAGCCAACGTGGTCGAATGGCCCAAACATACGTCGGCGGACGTCAGGCCTATACCGCGACGCTTTCGGGCACGTCACCAGTCACACGCCGCACCGAGATCGTGACGGTTTACACAACCCGTCTTAAAAACGGTACAACAGTCTACATCGCAAACGTCGTCCCCGAGGGCGAGTCGTGTGCGTATAGCAACACGTTTAGAAATCTTTTGAATTCGATAAGTTTCAACAACTAAGGAACGCAAATTAACCGAGATGAACAGGATAAGCAGGATAAAAAATCCTGTTCATCCTGTCTATCCTGTTTGAATTTCCGTCTCGCCTCGAACCGTTGTGAGAAGTAGAATAGCGACAATAGACACACTCGCACTCGCCAAAAATGCGGTCGCAGCACCGAAATTTGTCCATACCAATCCAAACAGCAGCGACGCAGGAAAGACCGTTATTCCAAAGGCCAAATTATAGAGACCGTACGCCGTCCCGCGTTTATTCTCCGGAACCATATCGGCGACAAACGCCTTTTCGACGCCCTCGGTCATTCCAAAATATGTGCCGTAAATAATAAACAGAACCCACACCTGCCACGTCGAATCGACAAAAGCGAATCCCGCGTAAACCACCGCATACACCGCCCAGCCAGAGATTATCAGGGCCTTTCGCCCGAAGCGATCTGATAGCTGGCCGCCGATCAGCGAACTCACAACCTTGCTCAAATGCAGCGTCATCCACAAGAGCGGTAGCATCACAGGCGAAACGCCAGCGTCCGCCGCACGCAAAAGCAAAAACGCATCGGTCGAATTTGATAGCGTAAACACCGCTACGATCACCAGATACCGTTTGAAATTGCTGTCAAAGCCTTTCAAAGAAAAGCTTGGCGGCGATGCGTCCAGAGCCGCAACCTTGGGCTTTTCGTGAACAAAAAAGGCGATGATGATCAACCCGATGACAACCGGAACAGACGCGTATAGGAAAACCTGCTGATATTCCCGCACCGTCGGGCTTGCGGTATTTGCAGCAAAGATAGAGAGCAATACAAAACCGACGACGGGCCCGATCACCGCACCGAGATGATCGGCGGCACGATTAAAACCGAATGCAAAACCACGCTCATTCTTAGGAACGCCCTCGACGATCAACGCATCACGCGGGGCACCGCGAATGCCTTTGCCGACGCGATCGGTCATGCGAACAACGAGCACCTGCTGCCAACTGGTCACAAATGCCAACAACGGCCGCGTCACCGCAGCGAGAGTGTAACCCGCAAAAACAGGCAGTTTCCGCGTACCAAATCGATCACTCAGATAACCAGAAACAAGCTTCAACAAACTCGCCACCGACTCTGCAAATCCCTCGATCAGCCCGATCGCAAACGGCGATGCCCCGAGGCTCAGGGCCAGAAACGCGGGAAGCAACGGATAGATTATTTCGCTCGATGTATCGTTGAGCAGCGCCACGAGGCTGAGCGCCCAGACGTTTCTCGGCAGCTTTAGGTAGCGTTGCCAAAAGCCAGGTTTTATCTCAGGCGTTGGGTCGGGCATGGATTATCGAGTGGAAGTAGGACGCGGTGTCGGGCGTGGCGATTTGGTAGTGCCGACAGCAAAAAGGAAGATGCTGCCCGCAACCGCGATCGCCAAAATAACAGCGACGATCACAACGCGAACCGCCATTTTCACGGTCTTTTTGAGCATCTTAAACGCAAAAAATGCGACCGCCAGAAACACAAAGAAAAAGGCTACGCCCGCAAATATCGCGATGCCGCCTGCAACTGGCGCTGCGTCGAGTAGTATGGTCATTCGCTTCGTTTCTCCAGTGCCTTTTCGATCTCGTCTATCTCTGCGTCGCTCATCGACTCGGCCTCAGCCGGCAGATTGTACTCTTCATCGGCCCACGCTCCAAAATCGAGCAGCTTGCACCGCTCAGAGCAAAATGGCCGAAACTCATTACCGCTAAATTCCTTTTCCGTACCGCAATGCGGACATTTTACGACTGGCATAAAGAAGAAGATTACCACGAACAATCAAACGCAAAAAATCGTACTTTTCTTTGATGTCTTGTGACAGAATAGGATTGCTATGACGGATTACAAAGAAAAATTTGATGCCTGGACAAAGCGTGCCACGGATAAGTTTGACGAGATCGATGCTCAGCTCGGACTCAAGGATAAGATCGAGGGCGGTGCGAAGGCTGTCGTTGATGTTGCCAAGACCGGAGCTGATTACATTAAGACCGAAGCGGAAAAGACCGACCTTGGCAAAAAGGCCGTAAAGGCGACCGAGACGGCATTCGACACTGCGAGCGGTGCGGCGAAAACGGCTTGGGGCGTGAGCGAACCTGTTCGCGATGTCGCGGCTGACGCTGGTGCGACGGCTGGCGGCGTTGTCTTTGACACGGCAGAGCGGGCGGGCGACTTTTTCGTCGATGCGACTGACACTGTCGGCACTAACGCAAAACGCGTCGCGAGGGTCGTCGGCTTTGGCTCCAGCGTCTCGACAACAATGGAAGCCGGTCTAAAATCGGCAAAGAAAGCCGTCGATTGGGCAAAAGAAGACCCGATGCGTGCCGCAACGACCGGAGCCTCGATGGCGATCGGTGCGGGGCTCGGCATTATTTTCACGGGAATCAGCTCGCACTGGTTGCTTAACTCCGCGATCCCGACATTTGCGGTCAAGAAGCTTGCCGAGAGCTTCGACGGCTATCTCAAACGCCGCGAAGAGCTTATCGACAAAGGAGCCCTCAACCAAGCCGACGCCGAACGCATCGCCTTCGAACGCGACATCGCCAAACGCATCGGAGCTCCGTTGCTCGGTGCATTCTCATTCGCCTCCGGAGCTGTGATGATGAGCAATATTCTCAATCCCGCAACCGTCACCGGCTTCCCGCTAGGCAACATCATCGGCGGCAACCCGCTCCTCGAAGGCGTCTGGTTCTTCGGCAACGGCATGGTCTGCTTCAAGACGAGCTACGATTTCTTCATGATCGCCCTCGACGGACAGGAAGATGTAGAGAAGATGGTGAAGGAGATCAAGGGGTTACTTCCTTCGACGGTATAAGAAGATTGCCGCAAAAATTCTCCTTAATTTATCCGGATCGGAAACGGCACAAAGCTGAGAATAAAAATTATCAGTGTCGCGAAGGCGATGACCTTTCGTTTCGCATCCAGCGGGGTCTGATCCCACGGCTGCGGATGGCGGATGCGCATCATTATCAGTAGGATCAGGGCGATGAGGAAGCCGCTAGGGCTGTTGAAGTAGAAGAAGCCGACGATCGACAGTGTCGCCATTACGGGAAACGCGATCCGTCCGGTCCATTGGTGAACCTTCTCCCCAAACACCGCATAGATGGCGTGTCCGCCGTCGAGTTGGCCTGATGGAATTAAGTTTAATGCGGTCACAAGTAAGCCGACCCATGCGGCAAAATAGAAAGCGTTTCCGATCCCAAAGTTCAGATCTATACCGAAAAACATCGCGATAAGGCGCATCAGCAGCGGATCGGTGAACGTTAGCGATCCCTGAATGCTTGCGGCACCGACCTCAGGCGTGACGGTCTGCATCGTCGCGACGCCAATTATCGCGATCGGGATCAATCCAATAAATCCCGCGATCGGCCCCGCTACACCAATATCAAACACTGCCCTCCGTGAAGGCATCGGCGACAGTATCTTAATAAAAGCTCCAAACGTCCCCGCCGGCCCGATCATCGGTGGCGTCGGGATAAAGAACGGCAGCGTCGCGTCAACCCGATAAATGCGGCAGGCGATGTAGTGGCCCATCTCGTGGCAGATAAGGATGAATAGCAGCGATATCGAGAAACTCAATCCGTACGACAGATACTCAGGCTTTGTAAAAACGTCCGTGATCGACGTCACGATGAATACGGCGTACCTCGACGGTATCGAGAAAATAAAATTCCATACCTCCGCCGCCGTTTGCGGGTCGTCGGTCGGAAATGTGTCGGACTTGCCAAATGGAAACAGCGTGCCCGCGATCGTCACCGTGCAAAAGGTGACCGCAAGCAGCAGCAGATGCCGCACGTATGAACGCCAGGTCGGTTTCATCACCGGCCGTTCCTGATAGAGAGCTTGATAATCGTCGGGTTCTGTCATCGTGCGCGAAAGTCTAAACAAAAAGAATCGCAGAACGGAAGGGCAAACTACAACCTCGCGTCTCTGCGATCTTCGGATCTTACAAAATAATTTCGGTTTAACCGACGGCCTTAGCTGACAATTCTTTGCCGGGTTTGAACCTAATGGTCTTTCCAGCCGGAATAGGAACCTCCGTTCCCGTGCGCGGATTGCGCCCGACACCGCGTTTGCGCGGCTTGACGACGAACACACCAAAACCGCGCAGCTCGATCCGCTTGCCCGCCGCCAAAGCGGCCTTCATAGCTTCAAATAGCGAATCGACGACCTGCTCGGCCTTTTGCTTTGGCACACCTGTCCGGTCGGCGACCAAATTGACAATGTCTAGTTTGATCATCATCTCCTCCTGAGGGTTAGAAACACGTGAAAGAGAAACTTATATCGAAAAGCGTGTAGGAATCATAATCCTCTAAATCTACATCTGTCAAGGTTTTGCAAGAAAAAGTAGAACGGCACCGCCTGGTCTGTTTATTTACACTGTGTATATCAGTCTATTTGTTCCCTTCGCCAACTTGATCGACAGATCAGGCGTTTCTGTCGTACAATTCCGATCATGCGTTGGAGAGATCAGCGGCAGAGTACAAATGTGGAAGACCGTCGCGGCATGGGCGGCCCGGCGATCGTCGGTGGCGGCGGCCTCGGCGTCATCATTCTCGCCATCGCCATCTACATGTGCGGTGGCGACCCGAGCCAGTTGCTGCAGAATGCGCCAACCGGCAGCGAGGTTCCGGCTCCGGGACAGGCCTCGAATAAGCCCGTCTCGCAGGATGAACAGCGGCAATTCGTCGGAGCCGTCATGGGCAATCTCGAAGACGCGTGGGGGCAGATCCTGCCCGCGCAGTCGCGAGTCCGCTTTCAAAAAGCGAATCTTGTGCTCTTTACCGGCCAGATCTCATCCGCCTGTGGTTACGCAAGTGCTGCGACCGGCCCGTTCTATTGTCCGGGCGATTCGAAGTTGTATTTAGATTTCGCTTTCTTTAACGAACTCAGCCGCGAATTCAAGGCTCCGGGCGATTTCGCCCAGGCTTACGTGATCGCCCACGAATACGGCCACCACATCCAAAATCTTACAGGCATGATGGACAAGGTTCAGCGTGCCGGGCAGAACAACCAGCTCTCCGTCGCCCTCGAACTCCAGGCCGACTGCTACGCCGGCGTCTGGGCAAATTTCGCCGCCAAACAGAATCGCATCGAAGCCGGCGACCCCGAAGAAGCTCTCCGAGCCGCCTCTGCGGTCGGCGACGACATCATCCAAAAACGAACCCAAGGCTACGTCGTCCCCGACTCATTCACCCACGGCTCCGCCCAACAGCGTATGCAGTATTTTGCAAAAGGAATGCAGTCGGGAGATATGCGGCAGTGCCAGACGTTGCGGTAAAGAAATTAACAGGATGTACAGGATAGGCAGGATGGGATCGACCTGATCCTGTGTATCCTGTCCATCCTGTTTGAATTCGATGCTTAAAACTCACGGAGCAAATGGCCTACCGTACATTTCCTGATAAACCCAACCCAAAACTCTCGCCTCTCCGGTGCAGAGGGCTTCGAGCCAGCAGCTTGTTAGGTAGATGCGTTTTTCGACGTTGGTCGTGAGCTTTGCGGACTTAACCAACGAAAACGCTTCCATATCGGCGTCGAGGTCGTAGGCTGTGGTAAGTTCCAGCTTGGTCTCACGCGAATGACTTAGCGCCGCGAGTACGTCTGTGATCCACAGTTTTAGGATCGGCTCAGACTTGTTCTCGACGAGAGCCTGCACGACGCCGATCGCAAATCTCGCCTCGGCGTTCTCAAACGGATAAATGCTCACGCCCTGCTCCGCATCATCCTTCTGCTTCCACTGAAACAGCTCCTCGGTATTCGCATGACGCATCCGCGAGACGCGTTCGTCGTACATGAGAAACCACTCGATCAGGTCGGCGAGCGAGGAATTGTCGATGACGCCATCATTCGATCGATGCAAGGCAGGCGGTTTGTCAGACATAAAAATTCGTAATTCGTAATTCTAAATTTGTAATTGACTCAAACGGGAACTAAGTCCCTTTAGAATCAATTACGAATTACGAATTTTACAATTACGAATGGCATCTTGTCGCGTAAGGAAATGCGTTGCAGAACAAAGCTGATATAATCTCACCTACCGTGGCCGAACAAACCCTAGACAACACTCTCGAAGCAAACGAATTCGTCGCCGAATCCCAGAGCGATCTTGGTTTTGGCTCTGTCGTCACCGGGCAAAGCCGCGAGCGTCTGCTCAACCCGGACGGCACATTTAATGTCGGTAGAACAGGCCTTCCGCTTTTCTCATCGCTAAATCTTTATCACATCATGCTGTCGATGACGTGGCGAACGTTTCTTGCTCTCGTGCTGCTGCTTTATTTTGTTAGCAATATTGTCTTCGGCGCTTTGTACGCGTCATTCGGCTCGACAGCACTCGTCGACACATCCGCCGAGCCGATGGCGAATCTATTCATTCGCGGCTTTTTCTTTAGTGTTCAGACCTTTGCCACGATCGGCTACGGCACGATCCATCCGGTCGGCATCGTGCCGAATCTGCTGGTGACGATCGAATCGTATTACAGTCTGCTCGCCAACGCTCTCATCACGGGTGTAGTATTCGCAAGATTTGCGAGGCCAACTGCGAAAGTTCTCTTTAGCAAAGTCGCCGTCATTGCACCGTATCAGGGCATGGAAGGATTGATGTTTCGCCTCGTAAATGGCCGCAGCAATCAGCTTATCGAGGTCGAGGTCAAGGTGATGTTCGCAAGGTTTGTAAACGAGAACGGCAAGCCGACTCGCCGTTTCGATTTTCTCGAACTCGAACGCAACAAAGTCGCATTCTTCCCGCTCTCGTGGACTGTCGTCCACCCGATCGACGAAGATTCACCGCTGCGAGGCCTCACTCAACAAGACCTGATCCGCACCGATGCCGAGCTGCTCATTTTGCTGACCGCAACCGACGAGACATTCGCGCAGACTGTTCACACCCGTTCATCGTACAAACCACAAGAGATCCGCTGCGGGCATAAGTTTGTCACGATTTACAATAAAGTCGAAGATGGCGAGCCTATTTCCATCGATATAAGAAAGCTGTCGATGATCGAGTCTGCCCGAGAGGTCGAAAATTAGCTAATAGCCGACAGCTAATAGCTATTAGCTATTTTTTACAAAACCGATGTTTACCGGAATAGTCGAAGAATTGGGCCAAATTAGATCGATCGATATCAGCTCGACCGGAGCAAGGATAGTCGTGTCCGCACAAATTGTTACGGCCGACGTATCGAATGGTGATTCGATAGCAGTAAATGGCGTGTGCCTTACGGCGCTCGATGTTACGACGGATTCATTTGCGGCCGAGGTCTCGCCCGAAACGCTCGACCGTACCACTCTTGGCGCCCTAAAAACGGGATCACGCGTCAATCTTGAACGTGCTTTGCTCCCAACAACACGCCTCGGCGGCCACATTATGCAAGGCCACGTCGATGGCCGCGGTACATTTCTCTCAGCCGAATCGCAAGGCGATTTTTGGACGGTCAAGATCGGTTTCGCGGACGAATTCGCCCGCTATCTCGTACACAAAGGCTCGGTCGCTGTCGAAGGTATTTCCCTCACCATCGCCACCCTAAACCAAAACGACTTCGACATCGCCGTCATCCCAAAAACCTGGCAAATGACCAACCTCTCAAACCTAAATCCCGGCGACGCCGTAAACCTGGAAGCCGACATCATCGCCAAATATGTCGAACGAATGATGCATTCGCGAGCGTAAGGAACAAAACCTGAGACGTACGACCAAAACAAAAAAAGGGCGTGGAGCATAACCTCCACGCCGTTCGTCAAATGGTCACCGACCTAACGTTTGGGACGACCGATTATTCGGACGCTGTTATCAACGCCGGGCATCACGATCGTTTCACCCAAAAGTCCGGCGACACTTACGGAGCGTTGGTCGAAAGCGATCGGTATCGTCCCGACCGCCGCATCGTTAGCGACGGTGAACGTGACGGACACTATCTCGGACAACCTGATCGCCTCGACCGAATCGACGAGTATCGTCAGACGTCCCGGCTTGGTGTCGTTGACCGTGAGGACGAGGCCTGACGGAGCTTTCGCTGAAAGCCGTACGACGGGCGTCGAAAGCTTTGTCGGATCATAGACCAGCGTGAAGGCGACCGCGGCGACGTTTTTGCCACGCGAATTGAGCGTGACACCAACCGACACATTTTCACCTGGACGGACGTTCTGGGACGTAAGTCTCAGCGAACTACCCGTCGGATCGTTCTTTGCCAGGAATCCGCCGCCGATCTGGGCCGCCAATTCCTCAGCCGGTGGTGCCACCGTCGGGCCGCCGGAGCCAGTGAGCGGATCGAGGCCGGTCGCATATCGACGTCCCTGAACGACATCGCCCGAATTGACCGAGTTGTCGCCAAAAGTAGCTCGCGGAGCGCAGTCGGCTCGCTGAAATTCGTTGAACGCCGGGTTGAACGCATCGAGAGCCGTCGCAAAACGGCGAAGCTGGATCACGTCTGTAGAGTTCATCCCGCCGTCACCAGATGGCCTCGGGGCGACATCACCCTCGAATCCGACACCACCGCCCGGCGTCGGCGTAGCGGTCGGGGTCGAGGTTGGGGTCGAGGTTGGTGTCGCCGTTGGCGTGTTTGTAGGTGTTGCCGTCGGAGTGTTTGTAGGTGTCGCCGTCGGCGTGTTCGTTGGCGTTGCCGTCGGAGTATTTGTCGGCGTTGCCGTTGGAGTATTCGTTGGCGTCGCCGTTGGTGTCGGCGTCGCACCAGTTGGGAAGGCGTAGCTTACGATCCGCGTTCTCCAGTTAAAGGTCCCGTTTGCACTAAGGTACTGGCAGATATACCAGAATGTTCGATCATCCGCCGGATCAACTGAGGCCGTAGTGTAATCGCCCCAACGCGTAAGTCCCGTGCTTTGTGAACCCGATCCGGTTTGAGCGATAACCTCGGACTGGAGAGTGTTTACAGAATCGGCCGCCTGACGTGCCGCAACGCCAATTCCGGGATTGATAGCCGCACTCGAACGGCTGTATCCGACAAAGATATCGCCGTCACCATTCATCGCAATTCCGCCCATCCAGCGGTCAGTAGTATCAGGGTTGAAGGTGGAGTTCTGGAAAAGGAACGGACGGTTCGCCGGCACCGGATCGGCCGGATTGCCGAGCGGATTTCGGATCTCGTACCAACGGATGGCCGAGTTTTGAATTCCGGCCCCGTCCGGATCGACCGAGTGAGTAATGACGATGCTGTCCACACCGCCGCGATTGCGATATGCGACGCGATACATCAGACGACCGCCGAGCGTATCGAGTAGATTCGTAGTTCCGAGTTGCGGAATGCACGTTCCACCCGATCCGTTACAAGCTCGAGTTGCCGGCCCCGTGACCAGCTCGATAAATGAACCCATAGCCCCGCCAAAACCATCTGTCAGGGTCACGGTATCGGTCGCATAATTGGGCAGCAACCGCATGAAACGCAGTGACGGCGTCGTCGATTGACGGACAAACCAACCGCCGCGTGTTGTATCAGTCGGTGAAGTAGGGCCGTCGTTATCCGCCGGGAAGATGCTTGCACCACCGGCATAAAATGTAACAGGAGCACACAGGCCATCAGCCGCCGCACCGGTCAGCATGGTATCCCGTTGATATACACAAATGCCGGCACCGGTATTCGAACCAGCGGGCGAGCCGCCAAACATGTTGTAGCCGACATAATAGCCGTCATTCCAGACGCCGATCTTGCCGTAATCGTTGAATGCCGGTGTCCCGCCCGCACCTATGGTATCAAAGCTGTATTCGTAGCGGTTATAAGGCCCAGCCGGATTAGGCCCGGTGGAAATAGCAAAGCACTGTCGATAGGGCACGACGGTGCCCGCACCAAAAGCAAATTGAGAGAAAACCCAGCGGTCAGCTATACGGTCATAAGTGACTAACGGATCACCTCGATTCGTTGTTTCACAGACACCGCCGAAACCAGCCCAAATGACACTGCCATTTGCAAATCCCGGAGCCGGAAGCTGCGGCACGCCAGCCTTGTTAAAAATCATGTACTTTGTATTGACCCACGCTACGACATGGTTCGGCCCAACAGACATTGTGGTATCGGGCGGAGCTCCAGTTACGGAAAAACCCGCGATTCCGGCGCCCGGGCCTTCGAAATTTGCACCAGCGACGAGCGCCGCGGGCAGCAACACCTCCCTCTGAACGAAAGCGTCGACCAGCGTGCCGAGTGAGATCGGAGCGTCCGCGGGGATCTCGAATGTCTCTTCGACACGATCCTCGAATCGACCATCGTTTTCGGGCTTGACCGGCTTTGCGAGCCTCATTAGCTCTGGCAGGTCGGGTGACACGTCATGCTTTATGAGCGGCAGAACGACGGTTTTGCCTTCCTGCTGGGCCTTGATCTTGGCGGGCGTCAGGGTCTTGCGAAATTTCTCATTACGTTCGCGTTCGCGGCGTTCACGTATCTCTTCAGCGCGAGCATTCTTCTTTACATTCGCCGGAACCGAACTCCGTTGGGCAAAGGCCGAGTCGGCAGCAAACAATCCGAACGCCAAGACAAAAAGCGTCATCAAGGAAACTCTATACAGATTCATTCGATCTCCTGGAAAGGTAATTTTTCTTAACTCAGCAATTGGAGGTTACTGACAAAAACGGATGCAAATGTCAGTTTAACACTTATCAGGAAAGGTTCAAGAAAAAAGGCGTGGAGCCTAGGCCCCACGCCATTGGTCAAATGGTCCGCGAACTAACGCTTGGGACGTGTAATTCGGACGTTGCTATCTACGCCCGGCATTGCGATCGTCTCACCCAAAAGTCCGGCGACACTTACGGAGCGTTGGTCGAAAGCGATCGGTATCGTCCCGACCGCCGCATCGTTAGCGACGGTGAACGTGACGGACACTATCTCGGACAGAGCGATCGCCTCGACCGAATCGACGAGTATCGTCAGACGTCCCGGCTTGGTATCGTTGACCGTAAGGACAAGTCCCGCCGGAGCTTTTGACGAAAGCCGTACGACCGGCGACGACAGTTTTGTCGGGTCATAGACCAGCGTGAAACCGACTGCGGCGACGTTGCTGCCACGCGAATTGAGCGTGACGCCGACCGACACATTTTCGCCCGGATGGACACTCTGGGACGTAAGTCGCAGCGAACTACCCGTCGGATCGGTCTTTGTCAGGAATCCGCCGCCGATCTGAGCGGCAAGTTCCTCAGCCGGCGGAGGTAATGCCGGACCGCCCGAGCCGGTGAGCGGATCGAGCCCGGTAGCGTAACGGCGTCCCTGGACGACATCGCCCGAGTTGACCAGATTATCGCCAAAAGTAGCTCGCGGAGCACAATCGGCCCGCTGCAATTCGTTCGTCGCCGGATTGATAGTATCGAGAGCCGCCGCAAAACGCCGTAACTGGATCACATCCGTCGAATTCATCCCGCCGTCACCCGACGGCCGCGGTGCAACATCACCCTCAAATCCGGCCCCACCGCCCGGCGTGGGCGTAGCGGTCGGCGTCGAGGTTGGTGTTGAAGTTGGAGTCGCGGTTGGAGTCGCGGTCGGCGTGTTTGTAGGCGTCGCCGTTGGCGTTCCGCCACCGCAACCGGTTCCGGTCATAACCAGCGAGAAGCGTCTCATCGAACCGGTGTCGACACCCTCGTTGTCACTGACATTGAGCGTCCAGTTGCCGTTGGCGTTTGTGCCGTTGAGCAGCGAGAGGGCTCCTGTCGTCTCAGGCGAGAAGTTACCCGTCTGAGGCTGGCCCTCAACACTCGTCAGAGTCGAGATGTTCGGGAAGCCGCCTTCGTCATCGAGTGTCGAGAGACAGATGTTGTCACTCACACCACCGCGACGTGCCTGGAAGGTTGCCGAGGTTGTTCCGTTCGGAGCCGTCAGACGGAATGTCAGATCGCCGATGAACGTGTGATCCATTGCCGCATTGGTGTTGCCAAGCGTTCCGTCGCACGCACCAGCCGTGTCAAAGCGGAAGTTG
>JANPDK010000094.1:0-12893 GCA_031431415.1 Acidobacteriota bacterium
ATATTATTTCCTGTCTTTTCATCGCCGCCTCCACTGCGGCCCCGGCGTAGAGTTTCATATATCATCATTCTCTACCCTCGCCGCCCGCTTAGCGGACATATCACCTGCTATCTCAACCGGACATATGATGTGCTACCTACAATGGCGTCAAAATAGGCGGCATTTGGCCTACAAATGTTGTATAATCTCGAACTTTATGGAACGCTATGCAATTGTATGCCCTTGCTGCGAAGCGACCCTGACGGTGGACGCAAATACGGGTGCGTTGCTCGCACACGAGGAGAAAAAGAAGGTTCTCGGCTCGTTCGAAGACCTGAAAGGTAACTTGAGCAAGCAAAAAGAGCACCGCGAACAGATATTCGCTCAGGAAATGTCTTCGATGAAAGACCGAGAGCGTTTGCTGGAAGAGAAATTTCAGGAGGCCCTCAAACGTGCCGATACTTCGGACACGCCTTACCGTAACCCGCTCGATCTCGATTAAATGATGTCAGTTTCCATTCACGCAACGGCTCCGATGACCAATGTCAGAGACAGGATAATTGTGGCACTCGATGTCGATTCGGCCTCCCGAGCGGCGGCTATTGTGCGTGAATTGGATGGCCGCGTCGGGGGATTTAAGGTAGGTCTACAGTTATTTACGGCCGCCGGGCCGGAGTTTGTAAGGGAATTGACGGCGTCGGGGGCGCGAGTTTTTCTCGATCTAAAATTTCACGATATTCCGAATACCGTCGCCAAGGCGTCGGTCGAGGCGGCAAGGCTTGGCACGTGGATGTTCAACGTACACGCATCCGGTGGCAGCGAAATGATGAGAACTGCCGTCAAAGAAGTTAACGCGGTGTGTGCGAAAGAGGGAATCGAGCGACCGCTGATGATCGGCGTAACGGTTTTGACTAGCTCTGACGATGGTACGATGAGCGAGATCGGCGTTGATAACGATGTCGAATCGCAGGTCGTTCGATTAGCGAAATTGGCCGCAGAATCGGGCATGGACGGCGTGGTCGCATCGGCACTTGAGGTTGCGGAGATTCGAAATGCGGTCGCGGATACAAAATTTTTGACGGTTACACCCGGAATTCGGCCGTTTAGTGCAACCGCAGACGACCAAAAGCGTGTAACAACGGTCGGCCGTGCACTCGCGGGAGGCTCGGACTACGTAGTGATCGGGCGACCGATCACTGGGGCGGCAAACCGCGTCGAAGCGGTCGAGGCGATCATTCGCGAAGCGAACGAACAAATTTAGATGAATCAAGGCGTTACAACGGCAAGGTTTAACTCGCGTTTGCGAGTCATTGGAGTGATCGCGACTGCGGTCTTGATCGCATCCGTGTGCTTTTTTGCTGTGATCGAACGCAGTTATGCTCAGAAAGTGACCGTTGTCGCGTCGGCTACCAATTTTCGAATCGGCGAGAAACTGGCATACACCGTTTCGTACGGCAAGTTTCCGGATGCTGCTTATGCCGAGACGCACGTAGTCTCGCGCGGCAAGATCGGCGGTAAAGATGCGATCGAGATACGGTCGAAGGTAAAGACGCTTGAGATCGTAGCGGCTGCGTTCTTTATGTTCGACGAGAGCCGAACGGTTTACGCTGCACCGGACAGCGGTTTGCCGCTGTATGTCAGTACGCTGAGTCAGGATAGTGCTTTGCCGAAAGAGACGATCGGCAATTATCTGACGTCGCCAACGACCAATTTTGATATGGTCACGCTGTTGTATAAGGCGCGTGAATCCGGTGGCGTCGGGACGTTTCCGCTCTTTGAGAATGATCTCGTGCAGAATGCGACGTTTGCCACGACGGTTTCGGAGAAAGTGAAGACCGAGGCCGGTGAATTTGAGACTACCGTTTCGACCGTGACGAGCGAATTTCTGACGGCCAACGGCATCACCAACCTCAGGATCAATTTTTCGAACGACGAATTTCGCGTGCCTGTTTTGATCAGGTTCAAGATGGCGAAAGGCGAGTTTCGTGCGGTGCTCTCCGGTATTACATTGCCCGAGGTGGAAACGCCGACTCCGACGCCTTCGCCGACGCCGGTCAGGACGGCGACTCCGATTCAAAAGCCGACCGCGACGCCAAACGGATACGAAGATAATCGCCCGATCCCGACCGAACTCGGTTTTCAAGTCGGCGAGACGCTCGACTATCGCGTAACGACCGGCGGCAAAGCCGTAGCGACGCTCAACCTAAATGCCCGAGAGCGAAAGCTGATCAGCAATGTCGACATGCTTGTGCTGGCTGCGACGGTAACGGCGGTCGAGCCCGGATTTACAGGGCTCCGTGTTGGAGATACGCTGGTCGCCCGTGTAAACCCTGAGACTTTGGCTCCATATTCGATCGAGGCCAAATTGGGAGTGCCTTTCGCGGGGCTAGTTCCGACGGTTGCCTTTGACCAACGCACCGGTTTGATCAATTTCGGTGGAGTGGCACCGATCGACGCTCCGATCGGGACGCACAGCATTGTTTCGCTGATATACGCGATGCGTTCGTTCAATCTCAAGCCGAGCAAGGACCGCACAAATCCTGTCAACGACACGCGGGTCGCGGTGTTTTGGGAGTCAAAGGCGTATGTATTTACGCTGCGGCCAAATGAACCGGAAGACCTGACCATCAACGGTGAAAAGGTTTCGGCGCAACTGATCACGATCACAACTCTCACGAAACAGCTCGATCCGCTCGCTCCAAAGGTTTGGCTGAGTACCGAGGAACGCGTTCCCATTCGCTTTTCGCTCGGTATGTATCAAGCCGATCTCATCAAACGAGACGCAACTCTCTTCAGATAACCAACGTACAAGCTAGAAGAATGTTCACACTGAGCGTTTCGCTAATTCCAAATTGAAAATGAATTTCAATTAGGTTAGTATATTTTTGGAGAGGAGTTTCTAATGAAAACCAAGTTGTTTCTGAGTTTCTTATTTCTGGCGGCGATGTCGATCGCTACCGTTGGTCAGACCGACGCCGATCGCGAGGCGATCAAGCGAACTGCCCTGAACTACGCCGAAGGCTGGTACGAGGGCAACGCCGACAAGATGGAAAGTGCGTTGAGCCCCGATCTGGCAAAACGCATTGCCAATACCAACGCCCAAGGCCGTAGCAGTCTAGGTCAGATGTCGGCGATGACTTTGGTGCAGTACTCACGAGCCGGCGAAGGCAGAGCGACGCCGAAAGATCAGCAGCAGAAGGATGTGACGATCCTCGATATGCTCAGCTCATCGGCGACTGTAAAGCTCGAGATGCGTGATTGGGTCGATTACATGCACATCGGCAAAATGAACGGAAAATGGGTGATCATAAACGTTCTCTGGGAAAACAAACCCAAGAAAGATGAAAAGAAAAACTGACGAAGCTGAAAGTATGACTTTGACAAACCTGCCGATCGGCCGCGACGCACGCGTTACTGCGGTCAACGGCACTGGCTCGGTAACACGCCGTTTATTGGAAATGGGCGTCATTCCGGGCGTGGCGGTACAGGTTGTCAAGATGGCTCCATTCGGCGATCCGATCGAGATTAGGGTTCGCGGCTACAGCCTGGCAATGCGTCGCACCGAGGCGGACGCGATCGAGGTTAGCTACTAGCCGCCGCCAATGAATGGAGACGAACGGACATAAATCTCATCTGACGATAGCGCTTGCCGGCAACCCAAATGCCGGCAAGACGACTCTCTTTAACGCTCTCACCGGCCTCAAACAAAAGATCGCAAATTACCCCGGCGTCACTGTCGAACGCAAAGAAGGCTCATGGGTCGTCAACGGCGAGACTGCGAATCTCGTCGACATTCCGGGCTTATACAGCCTCGACGCGACTTCGCTTGACGAACAGATCGCCCGCGACGTCATCACCGGCAATCAGGCTGGATTGCCAAAGCCCGACGTCATCGTCGCAGTCGTCGATGCGACCAATCTCGAACGCAATCTATACCTCGTCACACAGCTTTTCGAATTTGGTATTCCGGTCGTCATCGCTCTGACGATGATCGATGTTTTTGAGAAACAGGAGCATGAGATCGATGTCGAGATGCTCTCGGTGCTTCTGAAAACACCGGTCATCGCGATCAATGCAAAATCCGGACGCGGTAAGAATCAATTAGCTGCAAAGGTGGCTGAAGTGGTACACACGACGCCCGCAATTCCGTACGTCTACGACGAGGCGGAGGACGAGGCCGGGCCGCACGGGAAGATATTTGCACGGTACAATTTTATTTCAAGCGTCGTGCAAGATTCCGTCTGGCATAGCGATCAAAAGAGCCATCGGATCTCGGACAAGATCGACCGCGTTTTGACGCATAAGTTTTTCGGGCTGGTGATACTGGTTGCCATTTTGCTCGTCGTTTTTCAGACGATATTTTCCTGGGCGAGCCTGCCGATGGATATGCTTGAGAAGGGATTTGGCGCGGCGGCGGATCTTGTGAGATCGCAGATGCCGCCGGGAATTTTGACCGATCTGCTGGCCGACGGAATAATCGCCGGGGTCGGCGGCGTGGTCGTGTTTTTGCCGCAGATCTTGCTCTTATTCCTGTTTATCTCTCTGCTCGAAGACAGCGGCTATATGTCGCGGGCCGCGTTTTTGCTCGATAAACTCATGAGCCGCGTCGGGTTGCACGGCAAAGCATTTCTACCTCTGATTTCGAGTTTTGCATGTGCAATCCCCGGCATCATGGCGACGCGGACGATCGAGAGCAGGCGTGATCGGTTTGCGACGATCATGATCGCACCGTTTATGAGCTGCTCCGCTCGGCTGCCGGTTTATACGCTGATGATTGGCGCCTTCTTTGGCGGGCGGTATGTATTCGGGTTTATTTCGTTAGGTGCGGTGTTGATGTTGGCGATGTATGCGCTTGGCGTGTTTGTGGCGATCATCGTGGCATTTATTCTAAAGCGAACAGTATTAAAGGCTCCGCCGCCACCGTTTTTGATGGAGATGCCGCCGTATCGTTGGCCAAATTTCCGAACGGTCTTCCAGAATATGTTCACGCGAGCGGGATTATTCATAAAGCGAGCCGGAACTGTGATCTTAACGTTGTCTATCGTGCTGTGGGCGATGATGAATTTCCCGCGACCGTCCCAGAACGATGTAGACCAAATCACGGCTGAGGTGGAACAAACTTGCAACTGCCCCCCGGAAGAAGCTCAAGACAAGATCGAGACGTTGGTCAAGGCAAGGATGCTCGACAACAGCATTGCGGGATCTATCGGGCACGCAATCGAACCGGCGATCGCTCCGCTTGGTTACGACTGGAGGATAGGCATTGGCCTAATGTCGGCATTCGCTGCAAGAGAAGTGTTTGTTTCGACGATGAGCATCTTGTATAACGTGGGACGCGATGGAGATGCGGAAAACGAATCATTATTACAGGCGGTTCGCGATGCAAAAGGTGACGATGGCAAGCCGATATGGACTCCGTTGCTTGCGTTCACGACGATGATGTTCTTTTTGCTGGCGATGCAGTGCATGTCAACACTTGCAGTTGTCCGTCGCGAGACCAATTCGTGGCGTTGGCCGATATTTATGACCGTCTATATGTGCGCTCTGGCTTATATCGTCTGCCTGATCGTGTATCAGGGCGGCAAGGCGTTGGGGTACGGATAAATGAATTTTCAATTGATCGTGGTTTTAGCAATAGTCGGCGTCGCCGTGTTCTTCGTGGTTTCGAGCTCGCTCAAAAAGAGGAAAGCATTCGCCGTAAAAGGAAAGTGCAAGGACGATTGCGGCTGCGGGGCGAAGTGAATGACACATTCGACTTTTAAGATCTCTAAGATGGACTGTCCTTCCGAAGAACAGATAGTCCGAATGGCGCTCGATGGAGTAGACGGTGTTAATTCTGTCCAGTTTGACCCAGGCGAACGAACTGTTAGCGTCTTTCACGTTACCGATGAAAAAGCGGTCTATGAAAAGCTGCGCTCTCTTGACCTCGGCACGACGCTTTTAAGTTCAAGTGAGGGTGAACCGATGTCTGCGCAGGATCACGGGACCGAACGGCGAATTCTCCTTAAGGTTCTGATTATCAATTTATCCTTTTTCTTCGTGAACCTCATTACAGGGTTCATTGCCGGTTCGATGGGCCTGATCGCCGACGGCCTCGACATGCTGGCCGATTCTCTCGTTTTTGCGTTGGCTTTGTTTGCGGTCGGCGGAACGGTCGCACGGAAAAAGAACGTGGCGAAGGCAAGCGGATACTTCCAGTTAGTGCTTGCTACGATCGGCATTGTTGAGGTTATTCGCCGATTCCTGGGTTTTGGCGAAGTCCCCGAATACAAGTTGATGATAATCATTTCGAGCCTCGCCCTCATCGGCAACGCGGTCTCGATCTACATCCTCAGCAAAGCCCGCCGCGAAGAAGCCCACATGCAGGCAGGCTATATCTTTCTGTCAAACGACGTAGTTATTAACTTTGGCGTGATATTAGCCGGAATATTCGTGTATTTTACTGTGTCAAAGTACCCCGACCTGATAATAGGCTCGCTGATATTTCTCGTGGTAGCGCGCGGAGCTTTTCGCATACTTAGGTTGTCGCGTTAAACCCGGCTGCGGTTCCGATTGCGGTTGCAGTTCGGGCGGCAAAAAATTACCCTCATAGTTTGGACCCGAAACCACAATTTTTGACGATGGGCGTGCGTATGATGTTCTTATCGACGCTCGCATTTTTTTTCGCGAATGTTTGTGTCAAACAGGTCGCCCATCTCCCGGCGATGGAGACGGTTTTCTTTCGGTGTATTTTGGCGACGACGTTTTGTTTGGTCGGTTTGCGAAGGGCTAAGGCCGATCCGATCGGTTCTAATCGCCTTTTTCTGTTCTTGCGTGGCGCTTTTGGCACGACGGCATTGTTCTGCTTCTTTTTGACGCTTCAAAATATGCCGCTGGCGTCGGCGCAGACGATACAATACCTGTCGCCGATATTTACCGCGACGATCGCGATCTTTGTGTTGAAAGAGAGCGTACTCCCGGTGCAATGGATCTTTTATGCGATTGCGTTTGCGGGCGTGCTGCTAATCGAGCAGGTCGATGAACGCATCTCGCCGTTCTATCTCGCCCTCGGAATAATCTCCGCATTTTGCTCCGGAATGGCGTACAATCTGGTGCGAAGCCTGCGTGGGAAAGAGCATCCGCTGACGGTCGTGCTGCATTTTCAGTTGGTAGGAGCGGTCGTTGGGTTTATATCGCTGTTCTTCGAATGGAAAACGCCGCAGGGCTGGGACTGGCTGTACCTGTTCCTGATCGGCGTCTTTTCACAGCTCGGTCAGATATTCCTGACAAACGCCCTCCAACGCGAACGCATCGCCGGAGTCGCGATCATAAACTACACCGGCCTCGTGTATGCGCTTTCGATCGGCTGGATCGTCTTCGGCGAGACTCAAGGCTGGATGGCTCTCGGAGGAATGCTGCTGGTGGTAGCGGGAGTTCTAATGAGCGTGCTGTACGGACGGCGTCGGCAGCAGATCGAGCAGATCGAATCTACGGCTGGTTGAAGAGGTTTTAACGCAGAGATCGCAGAGTACGCAGAGAAAGATTCTCTGTTTAGTCTGCTTTCCTCCGCGTCCTTTGCGGTCTCTGCGTTAATATTCTTTTATGGCGAAGATCAATACAGTGGTTGTAACAGTTAGCGACACTCGCGATTCAAAGGACGATCTCTCCGGCGACATGCTCGCAGAACTGCTCATGAGCATTGATGCGACAATTGTCGAACGGCTGATCGTCACGGACGAGCTGACACATTTAAGAGAAACGCTTTATTCGCTTGCTGAAAGGGAAGACGTCGACTTAATTGTTACTACGGGCGGCACTGGTTTTTCGCCCAGCGATAACACGCCCGAGGCTACGCGGTCGGTTATCGAACGCGAGGCTCCGGGGATGGCTGAGGCGATGCGGTCGTCGGGGAAGCATCCGATGTCGATGCTTTCGCGGGGCGTATGCGGTATTCGCGCCGCGACGTTGATAGTAAATCTGCCGGGATCGCCGCGAGGTGTCGAAGAGTGTTTCGAAGTGATCCGACCTGTCCTCAAACACGCGATCGAACTGATCCGTGGGAATCGACCTCATTAAAAGCGGATTTGCCCTCCAAACACGCGAAAGGACGCGAAAAAAAGAAGAGAATATCTTTTTTCGCGTCCTTTTCGCGTATTTCGCGGGCAAAATTCTTACTTCTTCATCGCACCGGCCATGAATGTGGCGACGTCTGATTTCAACTTCGCGAGCGACTTTGTTTCGATGTACATCATGTGGCCCGATTCGTAGTATTCGAACGAGATGTTCTTTCGCAGCGACGGGTCTAAATTCAACGCCGAGATCGTGTATTCGGCGGCGTAGAATGGCGTGGCCATGTCGTAGTAGCCCTGGGCGATCATGATCTTCATGTACGGATTCTTTGCCATCGCATCCTTCATCGGGACGCTGGTGTCGGCGTACTGATTGGTGACGTTGTAGTTCCATGGGGCCGTGATGCCGCCGCCGAGGATGTAGTACTCGACGTCCGATTTGTAGCCGAGTTCGCGGCGGACATAATCATTAAAGGCGGCGGTATACGGCGGGCGGATGGCGTTCATCGAAGGGTCGCCGCCAGAGTTTGATCCAGCCGCGTCGCGGTCGATGCCTTTGAAACGGCTGTCGAGACGTCCCGTCGTACGGCGTTCGCTGCGGAGAAGCTCTTTGTTAAATTCACCTAGTTCGACACGGAAGTTGTTTTCCTCGATAAAATCTTTGCTGAGTCCGGTTAGGTTGCTGAATTTCGTCGCCAGCGAACTGCGTTCCGCCGCCGACAGCGTATCGATCTTCATCATCGCCGACGCATATTCACCTCCTGCAAAATTGCGTGCTTCCTGTACGACCTGCGCGACGGTCTTTGACTGCATCGCCGCCGGAAGTTTCTTGTGATACCAGGCCGTTGCGGTGTAGCTCGGGAGAATCAGGACGAGCGGCAGATCGTTGTTGTCGGCGAAACTGATCGTTTGGAAATTTAAGACGGCTGAGACTAATGCGATACCATTCAAAGCGATTCCATGGTTAAAGAGCCAATTCGAAAGGCCCGCGGCTCGCGTTGTTCCGTAGCTCTCGCCGACTAGAAACAGCGGCGACATCCATCGTTCGTTGCGGCCTAGGTACATTCGGATCATTTCGCCGACGGATTCGATGTCTCCAGCTATACCGAAGAATTTGCTCGCTAGTTCAGGCTTTGTTGCACGCGAATATCCCGTGCCGACCGGATCGATAAAGACCATGTCCGTCTCGGTCAGCCACGTGCTCTGATTCGTTTCCATTTCGTACGGCGGCGGCGGCATCATCCCGTCGTCGAGCATTTTGATGCGCTTGGGCCCGAGTGCTCCGAGATGTAGCCAGACGCTTGCGGAACCAGGGCCGCCGTTAAATGAGAACATCAGCGGACGGCCTTTCGGAGCATTGTCGAGCGTGTACGCGATGAAGAAAATGCGTGCCTCGGTCTCACCCGTCTGCCCATTCTTGATCGGCATAAAACCGGTCGTTGTCGTGTAATTTAGCTGCTTGCCACCGACGGTGATCGATTGTTTTGTGACGACGGGCGGCTCTTCGCGTTCCGGTGCGGCGGTCGTCGTAGTGGTGCGCGGCGGTGTTTGCTGAGCTTGAGCCTGACCGTCAGCAGGACGATTTGGCGGCTGAGCGATGATCGCGAAAGGGAAAACGGTGAGTAAACACAAAATTATTGTGGCCTTCATAGTATTGTTTGAACTAGGCAGAATTGATTTGAAATGAGCTTAACATACACACCGTTATGTACTACAAGTAGTCGTATTGGAAATTGGGTCGCGACAGGTAATATAATCTGTTCTGCCGAAAGGAATAATATGAAAAACGTTAAGAACCGCATCGCGTTTGTTCTCTCGATTCTTCTCTTTGTCCAAGCGTTTGCCGATGTTGGGCTCGCTCAGGAACTGCCGCGAGCAAAGCCGGAGGATGTGGGAATGTCGTCGCAGCAGCTCACGCGACTTTCAACGACTCTCGATGGTTATGTGAAAAATGGACAACTCGCGGGTGGTGTTGCGTTGGTGATGCGTCGCGGCAAGGTCGCTTATCTGCACACATTTGGCCAGCGTGACCGCGAGGCGAATTCGCGGATGAAGGCAGACTCGATCTTTCGTATCGCCTCGCAAAGTAAAGCCCTAACCAGCGTCGGGATCATGATGCTCCAGGAGGAAGGCAAACTTGTCATCTCCGATCCGGTAAGCAAGTTTATCCCGGAGTTTGCAAATTCAACCGTTGCGGTGCCGAAAGATGGCGGTGGATACGATATCGTAAAGGCAAAACGGCAAATCACCATCCGCGATCTGCTGACTCACACGGCCGGCATTAGCTACGGCACCGGGCCAGCGAAGGACAAATGGGAGGCAGCGAAGATAACGGGGTTTTATTTTTCAGACCGCGATGAGCCGATTGCCGAGACCGTAAAGCGAATGGCCTCGCTCCCGATGGATGCCCACCCTGGCGAGCGGTACATTTACGGATATTCGACGGATATTCTCGGCGTCGTGATCGAAAAAGCGAGCGGACAGACATTCGATCAGTTTTTGGAAAGCCGGATCCTTGGGCCGTTGGGCATGAAGGACACGAGTTTCTACCTGCCGCCCTCGAAATCCGACCGGCTTGCGGTCGTGTATTCGGCAAAGGATGGCAAGATCGAACGCGCTCCCGAAACCGGCACAATTGTTAGCCAGGGAGCCTATCTTAATGGCCCGCGAAAAAGTTTTTCAGGCGGTGCCGGACTGCTCTCGACGGCAAACGACTATGCCCGATTCCTGCAATCGATGCTAAATGGCGGGCAACTTGACGGCAAACGGATACTGAGTCGAAAGTCGGTCGAACTGATGACGACGGATCATTTGCGCGGCATCGCGTTTCGCGATGGACAGGGATTTGGGCTTGGATTTTCCATTATGAAGGACGTCGGAGCCTATGGCTCACCGTCAACCGTCGGAGAATATGGCTGGGGTGGAGCTTACCATTCCAACCACTGGGTAGATCCGAAAGAACAGATGGCAGTCGTCTACTTCACCCAACTTATACCAGCGGGTTCAATAGATGACTATGGCAAACTACGCGCTTTGATTTACTCGTCAATCATCGACTAGGCCTTGACCGCCTCGACAATGCTTACCGGCGCAAATGTCGGGATTATGCGATTCAGACGGAAGCCGGAATTCGTCAGCAGAGTCTCAAACTCGGCGGCTGTGCGTTCGACGCCGCCGGGCGAGATGAGCATTTCGAGGTCGAGTATCTTGCCCGGGTGCGGGTCATTACCCGGCGGGATTACCGAATCAACAATTAGCACGCGGCCGTCATCGGGCATCGAGCGGCGGATGTTTTGCAGGATCTTTTCACAATTATCGTCATACCAGTCGTGGATTATGTGCTTCATTATGTAGGCGTCGGCGACGACCGGTATCTCGCTAAAGAAATCGCCCTCGACCATCGCGACCCGATCCGCGACGCCGTAAGAAGCGAGCATGTCGGGCGCTCCCGCGAGCACGACGCCGAGATCGAATAACACGCCATTCATTGACGGATATTTCTGCATAATTCCGCCAAGCAGATGCCCGGAGCCACCGGCGATATCGGCGAGTGTACCGACTCCCGAAAAATCATACGCCGCCAGCACACCGGCGATTGACGCATGTGAAAAACTCGTCATTGCCCGATTGAAAATGTCGCCGAGCTCTTTGTTTGTCTGAAACAGGTACGGGAAAACCGGCTCGCCGTGGACGTGATCCCACGCCGGCTTGCCAGTTTTGACGCTGTACATCATGTCGCTGTAAACGCTCCAATGGGCTTTGTCGCCTGCAAAAAGGACCATCGCACGCATGCTTGTTGCGGTGTCAGAACAAAGAGTCTCGCTCATCGGCGTGTTTGAAAAGGTACGATCAACGGATTCGGCAAATACACCGACGCTTGCCAGCGACCGCAGAAGACGATAGAGCGAGCGCTCGTCTGTGTCGGTCTCGGCGGCGAGCTCGGCTGTTGCTTTAGGCCCGTCTGTTAAAAGGTCGGCGATGCCGAGATTAGCTCCGACATAAATTGCCTGCGAAACAAAGCAGCCCATCAAGAGCTGCATTATCTGAGCTTCGGGCGGCATTGCATGCGGTGTTGCCGCGGGTTGGGTCGATTCGTTCATGGTTTGGTCTCCTATATTTTTTGCGGAAATAAGATCGAGGGTCAAGAGCCGATTTGGTCAACCCGGCCATGCGAACGTGTTGCCTGGGCCAATCGTCGAGTCAGCCTCGTGCTTATTGATAACAAATTAATCACTCCCCCGGCAAGCAGCGGAGCAAAAGCCGCTTTTCGGAGAAGGGAACAGATCAGCATCCGTCGGTCGAATGCTGAAGCGTGGCGTTTCCGATATTCGGCCGCGAGTTTGTAAAGTGGCCGGTCATAGTGCGAAACGATGACCCCCGCGGCGATCTTTGAGCTTTCAAGAGCCAGCAAGATGCCGCTTCCCGTGAATGGATCGATGAATGCCGCCGCATCGCCGACGGCGAGTAGGCCATTGGCAGGTGCGAGGTTGAAGCGCCCGTAGGTTTCGATGGCGACGGCCAGCCATGGCTCGGCGACGGTTGCGTTTTGGAGAGCATCTTTGGCTCGTTGGTTTGTGAACAGCACATTGCGCATTATCGTCTCAGCGTCGCCGGAATGCTGTTTGGCCAGTTTTGCAGAAACAATAAAGCACAGATTGTGGCGGTTATTTTCGACACCGCTGCATCCGCCATAGCCGCCGCGATAGGCGTAGATCTCGCAGTCGCCGTCGGGAATATTTACGCCTGTCAGATGTGTTTTGAATGCCACAAAATCAGCCTTCGTTCGCCGCTCATTTTCCAGATGTCGTACTAATACTCGCGAACGCCCGGTGGCATCGATGGTGAGTGGTGCTCGAAACTCGCTTG
>JANPDK010000095.1:0-45111 GCA_031431415.1 Acidobacteriota bacterium
AACCGATCGCGATCGCCTTGACGGTCGTTGTCCGGTCGATCGAGAATTCGCCCATGTATTCCTTCGAGGTACGAGTCGGTTCGCCGCCGTCCGTCGTGAAAAAGATCTGGGTATTTGGGGTGATGGTCGAGAGAGAAACGGTCGCTTTGTCTCCGAATGTGCGCTCACCTGTTATGATCGGAACTGAAACGGAATCAATGCTCATTGCCGATACAGGAAACTCAGTGAACGCCGTCATCACGGGTGTATCGATCATTGCAAATTCAAGTACGCCGCCTTTCATCAGGTCAGCGTGAGTCAGATACGCCTTTTTGTAAGGAGCTCCGTTGAGTTTGGCATTGAGGATGTATGTGTTCTTTGCCGAGATGTTCTTCGCCTTGACCGTAAATGTCTTGCCGTTCTCGAGGCGGTACGTCATCTCCGGAAAAAGCGGAGTGCCAAATGCGTAAACTCCATCGCCCGGAGCCACCGGATAAAAGCCGCTCGCGCTCATGATGTACCATGCCGACATCTGGCCGCAGTCTTCGTTGCCGATCAGGCCGTCGGGTGCGTTTTTGTAAAACTCGTCCATGATCCGCCGGACAAGTTTCTGTGTTTTCCAAGGCTGCCCTATGTAGTTGTAAAGGTAAGCAATGTGGTGCGAAGGCTCATTGCCGTGAGCGTATTGACCGATCAAACCTGTCAAATCGGCCTGTTCGCGACCCGCAAGTTTCTGGTCGGTATTGAACAGCTCGTCGATCTTCGCCGTAAACTTCTCACGTCCGCCGTGCAGCTTTACCAGATACTCGACATCGTGCGGAACGAAGAACGAATACTGCCAAGAATTGCCCTCAGTAAAGCCAAACGTCACCTCGTTAGGAGCAAAAGGCTCGACAAAGCCACCGTTCTTTTTGGGGCGCATAAAGCCAGTTTTTGAATCGAAGAGGTTTTCAAAGTAGCGTGCACGTTGCGAATATCTCTCAATGTCGGACCGCAGGCAGCATGCCTGCGTGTCACTCGCAGGCATGCTGCCTGCGGTCCGACGAAGGAGAATATGGGCCATCTGAGCGATACACCAATCATCATAAGCATATTCCAGCGTACGCGATACCGATTCGTTCTCGTCTTCCATCGAGATGTATCCGCGTTTTTTATAGCCGGCGAGGCCGAAGTGGTCGAGTTCGGCGGAGTGCTTGGCGGCGGCGTAGGCTTTTTCGTAGTCGAAGCCCGTGATTCCCTTCGCCATCGCATCCGCAATGACCGAGACAGAATGATAGCCGATCATGCACTCCGTCTCCTCACCCGCCAGCTCCCAAACCGGCAACCGCCCGCCCTGTTCGTATTGGCGAATGAACGTGTTAATAAAATCGACCGTCCGCTTCTGGTCAATGATTGTATAAAGCGGATGCGCCGCCCGGAAGGTGTCCCAGAGCGAGAAAACGGTATATTGATCGCCCGGCGAATCCTTTCTGGCCCCGCTCGGTGCCACACCACGATCGCTTTTCGCTCCCGGTGCCGTTCGCTCCAGCCCAAGTTTGCGAACCTGCGAAAGGCTGTGTACTTTTTTGTCCATTCCCAGATACGACCCATCGACATCATTAAAGATATTCGGCTGGATCATCGTGTGATAAAGCGCCGTATAAAACGTCGTCGTCTGATCACGCGTCCCACCCGAGACCTCGATCTTGCTCAGCTCCTTGTTCCAAGCCGCCTTTGCATCCGCACGAACCTTGTCGAAATCCCAGCCGGGAAGCTCGGCCGCGAGATTTTTGCGGGCACCTTCGATGGAGACGTTGGATATACCAACCTTAAGCATCACCTGTTCGTCTGCGACTGTATTAAATCTGAATACGGCTTGATGGCTCGTTCGGTAATACGTTCCCCCACGATCATTTCGAATCTTCGATTTATCGTCGTTGAAAAAGATGATCTCGTGCCCGTCGACTGACGGTGCGAATTTTCTTGAGAACTCGGCTACGAAGTACACTGTCTGATCCTTTGCCCAAGAGCTCGATCGTCGAAAACCCTCAATCCTCGGCCCGCCCCATGTCGCGTCTATCTCGCTGTCAAGCACCTTATCTCGCCAATCAAGATTCAGAATAATGTTTGCTTTGTCTGTTTTTGGGAAAGTATACCGGTGAAATCCAACCCGCTTCGTCGCCGTCATCTCCGCCAAAATACCATCGTCATCAAGCTTCACCGAATAATATCCTGGCTCCGCTTTCTCATTCGCGTGCGAAAATTTCGATGCGTAGCCGTTGACCGACTTATCACCTTCCTTCGCAAAAAACTGCGGTTCGCCGACCGTCGGCATGAACAAAATATCGCAATAATCCGGAATGCCCGTGCCGCTGAGGTGCGTGTGCGAAAAGCCGTAGATCGTGTCGTCGGAATAGTGATAGCCGCTGGAGCCGTCCCAGTTGTCGATCCGCGTGTCGGGCGAGAGCTGGACCATCCCAAACGGCATCGTCGCCCCCGGAAACGTATGCCCATGCCCGCCCGTGCCGATGATGGGGTTAACGTGGCGAGTGTAGTCGCGAGTCTGGGCGTGGGCAGTGAGCAGTAAGCAGCAAGCGGTGAGCAGTAGGAAAAATAACAGCTTCTTCATAACGTTATGTAAGATATTTTTCCCGCGAAATACGCGAAAGGACGCGAAATGAGAAAAGTCTTTTTTTCGCATATTTCGCGTGTTTCGCGGGCAAATTCTTAATGTACCAACTCCGCACCGCCGATCTGTCTAAGACCTTGTCCCTTAAGGCCCCAGCGAACGCGGAAGAACATATCGCCTTCGCGGTGGTCATAGTGGACGGTGATCTTGTGCCAGCCAGCCCTTAGCGGAATGACGGCGGATTTGATCGCGCGGTCTTTTGTGCCGGCTTCGTGGATCAACTGGACGCCGTCGATGGTCAGGCTGCGGTCCCACGTCGAATCGACCTGAAAATCGTAAATACCGTCGGCGGGAATATTCAGATAGCCCTCAAAGGTGACGCCGAATGTCTGTTTCGGATCGATCCGCGTCGCAAATTGCTGCAAGCCCATCGAACGTGATTCGCCCTTTTGCGGCGGCGTGTCCTGGGCGTAGGCGTTGCTTGGAACGAGGAGCGAATACGTGACGCCAGCCGTTTTTCCGGTTGGTTCGACCGCCGGGAGCATCTCGCGGCGTACAAGCGTCGCGGCGTAGACGACGCTCTTGCGGCCAATGCTGTTGGCGACGACGGTCTTTAGCTCGATCTTTTCTCCGGGCTTTAGCTCGACGGCGATCGGCTTGTCATAGACACGCGACTTTTCATCGGGCGTTGTGCCGTCGAGTGTGTAGTAGATCTTTGTGCCGACGGCAGGCCACAGCTCGACCGTCGCTTTTCCGTCACCACCGACAACCATGTTCTTGAGGCCGACCGGTTCCGGAATGCGATAGTTTACATTCTGCTTGTCGAGCAGGAGAAAGTTCGCGGACAGGCGGCGAGTGAAATCCGAAAAATTCTTATTCTCGGGCGTCGACCAGACGCTCTCGGCGATCGCGAGCATTCGCGGGAAGCCCATGTATTCGACGGCCGATGGCGTTTCGAGGTATTCGGTCCAGATATTTGCCTGACCGCCGATGACGTATTTGGCTTGCGTGGCGTCCAGCTCTTTCGGCACCGGATCGAACTGATAGACCTTCTCAAGCGGCAGATAGCCGCCGATATTGAGCGGCTCGAACGCAGGGTCGCCCTGGCCGTAGTCGAGATAACAAAAATCGGTCGGCGTCATGATCACGTCATGTTTTGCCTTAGCCGCGTCGATGCCGCCCTTCATACCGCGCCACGACATCACGGTCGCGTTCGGAGCGAGGCCACCTTCAAGTATCTCGTCCCAGCCGATCATCTTTTTGCCTTTGAAATTGATGAATTTCTCGATGCGGCGGACGAAATAGCTCTGCACCTCGTGCTCGTCCTTGAGATTTTCAAGTTTCATCAGATCTTGAACGAACGGCGATTCCTTCCAGAAATCTTTCAACACTTCGTCGCCGCCGATATGCACATACGGCGAATCTGGAAAGAGCGAGATCGTCTCGTCGATCACGTCCTCGAGAAACTTGAACGTCTCATCCGTTGGGCAAAACACTTCTTTAAATATGCCCCACGTCTGCTGAACTTTGTATTTGTAATCCGCCTTGCACCCAAACTGCGGATACGCTGTCAATGCCGCAGATGCGTGGCCCGGCAATTCGATCTCCGGGATCACGTTGATATATCGCGCTTTCGCATACGCAACGACATCCCGAATCTCAGCCTGCGTATAGAACCCCTCGACCGGCCGGCCGTCACCCTTAAATATCGTTGAATAAACGCCCTCATGACTCTCCGGCCGCTTCGACCCTATTTCGGTCAAATTCGGATACTTCTTGATCTCGATCCGCCAACCCTGATCGTCCGTCAGGTGCCAGTGAAACTGGTTGAATTTGTACTGCGCAAGCAGATCGATGTACCGCTTGACGAACGAAACCGGCATGAAATGCCGTGCGACGTCGAGGTGCATGCCACGGTATTGAAAGCGAGGAGCATCAAAGATTTTTACTGAGGGAATCGCGACCCGATTGCTTACCGTGGTAGGAATTATCTGTCGTAATGTTTGAATTCCATAAAACCATCCTTGTTCTGTCCCTTCGATCGTGATTCTGTCCGGCTGGACGTGAACCGCATAGCGACTTGCCGGATTTGAGCCGTTGTATTGACGAAGGACGAGACTGTTCGGCGGTATTATCCAAATTAAGTTCTGCTTTGGAGCCTTTGAAACTATCTTGAGATTGAAACCCAATACCCCTAAATGGTTCGCAAGGACTTTTGCTGCCCGCTGCTCGGCGCTGCTTTGGGCAACGATTACGGTGTTTTGATTCAATTCGAAAGTGCCCTCATCTCTATAAGACTTAAGCGGCCGCGGAATGACGTTAAGCTCAGCTTCCTGTCCCGCCGAAGATACAGATAAAAGGAACGCAAAAAGAAATGACAATACGATTTTCATAAATGACCACTTGCTGGAACGCACGTAAAGAATCAGTCACGAAATGACACTAAACGACATTAAAGAAAGAAATTCCTTTCGTGGATTTTCGTCAAATTTCGTGGTTTCAGTATAAAAGCGTTTTGTAGCTAGAGCAATGAAAGAAAATCCTCCAGTTCCGGCGGCAGCGGCTGGGTGAATTCCATTCGTTTCTGCGTCTTTGGATGTGTGAAGGAAAGCTGTTCGGCGTGGAGGAAGAAGCGGGGCATTGAGGCGATGGCGTTGCGCACCGTGTGGTCCATTATGGTGTTGTCGCGGCCTTCGTTGTAGATCTCGTCGCCGATGACGGGGTTTTTGATAAAGCCCATGTGGTCACGGATCTGGTGTGTGCGGCCGGTTTTGATCTCGATGTCGAGGAGCGTGAATTTGTCGAAGCGTTTGCGCACCTTCCAGAGTGAAAGAGCGCTTCGGCCGTGCGTTGCGACCTTCATACGGAGGCGATTGTGCTTGTTGCGGCCGATCGGAGCCTCGACCTTACCTATTTTCTGTTCGGGCGAGCCGTGGACGAGAGCGATATAAGATTTATACACCTGGCGTTCGCGAAACTGCTCTGACAATGCCTCGTGTATCTCATCGGTTTTGGCAACGACGATGAGGCCGGACGTGTCTTTGTCTAAGCGATGTACGATTCCGATGCGAATGCTGTCCGGATCCTGGCGATTCTGCTCGGCGAAGGATTCGGCGAAGTGAAACGCGATCGCATTCGCCAGCGTACCGCTCTGCACACCGGCTCCAGGATGGACGACCATTCCAGCCGGTTTATTGATCACAGCCAGAAACTCATCCTCATAAACGATATCGAGCGGAATATTCTCCGGCTCAAATCTCGCGACCGGAGCCTCGACCAGATCGATCTCGATCTCGTCATTCTCACGGACCTTGTACGACGGCTTAACGGCCTTGTCGTTGACGAGCACATCTTCATTATCGATCCGACGCTGCAGACGCGAACGCGACCAGCCCTCGATGTTCTCGGCAAGAAACGCGTCGAGACGCTTGCCGGAATCAAGATCAGTCGCTGTAAGGATGAGGGATGAGGTTTCTTCAGTCACTCGGTGGTGTCGGTGCGGGTGCCGCTGCGACCGCTCGGTAGCGAACAATCATAAATACAATTGAGGCTGCTGCTACTACCAAACTTACCATCTGCGACGTAGAAAGACCCGTCAGCGTGGTGAGGCCCATCAGATCGCCACGCGGATCGCCGCGGATGAATTCGATCGAAAACCTAAATATTGAATAGAGAATGCCGTAAGCGATAAGGATCTGGCCGTCGAATTTTTTGCGTCGGTGCAGCCAGAACAGCAGGCCAAAGACGGCGAGCATTGTGAACGATTCGATGAGCTGCGTCGGATGCAGATGCAGTTCGCCACCCTCGGGGCCGTAGATCGGCACGCCGGTGTATTCGTTGCCGAGCTTGCTAAAATGCACGCCCCACGCCCAGTCGGTCGGCTTACCCCAACAGCAACCGGCGGCAAAACAGCCTTGTCGGCCAAACGCCTGTCCGAGCGCAACGGCCGGAGCGAATGCGTCTGCCACCTTCCAGAACGGCAGTTTGTAATACCTGACAATAATAACGACCGCGAGAAATCCGCCGATCAAACCGCCGTAAAACACACCGCCGCTCCGCAGAAAATCGAGCGTAAAAATATTTACGTTGTCCTCGACGAGCAGCATCAGGACCTTTGACCCAACCAGCCCGCCGACCAGGACCCACAGGCCCAGATCGTATATGCGTTCGCGCGGCAATCCGTCACGGGCGCCCAACCGCGAAGCCGCATACAACCCGACCAACATCCCCAACGCCAGCCAGATGCCGTACGTTGTTATCGGGAAATCGAAGATTCGGGTTAGTTCAGGATACATGGATTTGAGAAGTAAGAAGACAGAAGCCAGTAGTCAGAAGCAAGAATTGGTCAGGTATCGAGACAGCGGCACGTCTCAACTGTGATGTAAGTCCGTACAATTCATGCTTCGGAAATTTCTCAGTCAAACGATATACTTCCAGGACAAAGGCATGTGACTTCTTCCAAATTTCAACGTCTTCAAATCGTTTCGCAAACATAAGCAGATAAGCGTTAGCTTCCGATTTCCAACTTCTGACTACTGGCTTCTGGCTTCTGGCTTCTCTTAGAGAGAAATATGTCTAACACCAGCAATCCTGCTCCGACGCAAATTGCGGCGTCGGCCACATTGAACGTCGGATAGTGCCAACTGCCAAACTGCACGTCGATAAAATCGATCACGTAGCCGAGCCGCATCCGGTCGGTGACATTGCCTGCGATACCGGCGAGCAGCAATGCGAGGGCACCGAGAATGCGGTCGTCGCTACGCGGTGTTCGCCAGAAAAAGTATAGGACGAGAACCGCCGCGACCAGAGCGACGATCGACAAGCCCCATTTTCCGGTATCGCCGTGATCGTCGAGCATCGAGAAGGCAACGCCCGTATTCTGCGCGTATGCAAAATTCAGAAAGCCCGAAATGACCGACATATCGCCGCCCAATTTGAGTCGACTGGCGGCCCACGCCTTTGACGACTGGTCGATAAGAAACACGCCGCCCGCGATGACGAGATAGGCGATCTTCCAGATGATGTCGCGTTTACTCACTAATTCTTTTTAAGCTCGATCGCCGGTTTTGGCTCGGCGAAAAACGATTTATTAACGATCTTCCATTCGCCGTTGATCTTGAGCAATGTCATATAGTCCGTAAATTTTACGGACGGATAATCCAAAATGATCGTCGCGATCGCTGCGTTGCCGACGACGTCGACAGTGCCTATGCGACGCTTACGCTTGTCCTCGTCCGCCGCCGGCTTGCCGGTCGCTCCTGCGATGTACTCGGCAAATGAACGCGTCGTGTACTTGCCATCGCGGATGAAGATCAAGTTGCCCTCGGTATGAAAGGCCTTCTTAAAATACTCACCGTCACCAGTCGCGTGGCCTTTCAGATAATTTTCGAGCGGTATCATAACAGCGTCCTTATCCGACGTTTGTGCCAACGAGGTTCCAGCTAATGCAAGGACCAAAAAAGCTACTAAGAAACAAAACTTTTTCATACTGCTTACTCCCAAAAAGTCATAATATGTCACATTCAAAACTACGAAAGCGCCAAAAACTTATTTCAGCTATTCAGTATAAGTAAAGATGGCTTTAGGCGCCTTATATTTCTTCCACCAGTCCGCATAGCAGACATCGGTACATCCCAAGGCATGGGTCACAACCTTCCATTTACCACCGGTTTTGCGAAGCAGGCCGAAGAAATTATCGTCAAACATATCCTCTTCGCCGTCGAATATCGTTCCCTTGAGGCTCGGCTTTCCGCCCGACGGTGTCGTCGGCTGGCCGCTAACGAATGCCCATGTGCCGTTAACGCTAAAATGGTCGGTGACGAAAACGATGTTTTGCTTCAGCGTCTTCTCCACTGGTACGCGAAGAGCCGCCAAGATCGCGGTTCGCTCGGCGGAACCTTTCTCAGGCGTGTAAACGCTCGGAGCAAATGAGATCGAGCAAAACGAAAAGACTAGAAGAAACGCAGCGAGGTGTTTCGTGACCATATTCTCATCCAGTGTTGTGTGCTATTTAATATGCTTGGTCGCAAAGTTTGGATGCTTTGGGTTTACTACGAGTTTCTGGCGTCGTGGATCGATCAGCACATCCATGTCCTCCATCGGGATCGCCCCAAGAAGTACTTCGGCATCGCCGGGGAAAACAAACGCGTCGACACTGGAACGCCGGTTCTCAAACCGAACCTCGACTGGACCAACTACATCTACCTCAACGGCGCTGTCATCGGCCAAAGTAGCTATTTGTTTCTCAATGAAAGGCAGGTTTAGCTGGGTACGAACATTATCGTTGATGCATAGATTTATCGCTCCGCTATCTACAAGCGCGGTAACACGCATCGTCTTTATGGCTTTCTCGTCCATAAGTTTCTGACGATACATATAAACTTCTCCTGCGTTCAACAGATCTATTTCCGCGTAAACCAAGCCCATTTCATTAACTCCCGACTCATATTTCGGCCATACTTTTTTGGCGACAGGTACTATCTTCACAGATCAAATTATACTCCGGTTATCTCTGACAATGCATCATTGCATCTCTCACACACAGTCGGCCATTCACTAAATTCCCCGACCCGTGTCGAGTAATTCCAGCAGCGTTCGCATTTCTCGCCTGGGGCTCGTTCGATTGCAATCGTTAAAATCGACCCTTTTCCTTTTATCGAAGGAACTCCCTGTTTTGGATTCTCCTCATCCACACCTGCTTCATTTCCAAAAGCAATCTCCAATCTCACTTTGGATGCAATAAAGTTGAATCGAAGCGGGCTAACGTCGCTAAAGCCTTGTAAGAATTCTATGTATTCAGGATTTGCAGTTATCACGACCGTCGCGTCGAGGGATGAACCTATTCGCTTTTCGTTACGCGCGATTTCGAGAGACTTAAGAACGTCGTCTCGAAGAGAGAATATTCTTTCCCATTTACCAGCTAAATCCGGGTCGTACATTCCCTGTACTTTGTGGAACTCGGCCATATGCACCGACGGAACGTCGCGAGCCGGCAAATTCTCCCAAGCCTCATCCGCCGTAAATACCATCAGCGGTGCCATGAGTCGGATGAGCGAATCGGCAATCTGGTAAAGGACGGTTTGGGCCGACCGTCTCGCTTGATTCTTTGGCGCCAAGATATACAGGCGATCCTTGGCGATATCAAAGTACCTCGCCGACAGCGTCACCGTACAAAAATGATAAAGGGAGTTGTAGGCTGCTTGGAAATCGTAGGCCTCGTAACTGGCAAGCACCTTTTTAGTCATCTCATCGAGACACGTGAGCGCCCACCGGTCGATCTCGAGCATCGACCCAACCGACACACAGTCAGCATTCGGATCAAATCCGTCGAGGTTGCCGAGCGCGTATCTGAGTGTATTTCGCATCTTGCGATACGCATCGACGACTCGGAGAAGGATCTCATCCGAGCAGCGAACATCTTCGGTATAATCCACCGCAGCCGCCCAAAGACGCAGAACGTCGGCACCCGATTTGTCGATGATCTCATGCGGTGCGGTGACGTTGCCGAGCGATTTTGACTGCTTTTTACCCTCGCCATCGACGACCCAACCATGTGTGATGATCTGTTTGTACGGAGCTCTGTCATGAGCGGCAATGCCGCAGCTTAACGACGAATTGAACCAACCGCGATACTGATCGCCGCCTTCGAGATAGACATCGGCGGGGAATCTTAATGTGTCACCGCGAGTTTCAAGAACTGCGACACAGCTCGAACCCGAATCGAACCAAACATCGAGGATATCTGTCTCTTTGCGAAACTCAGATCCGTCGCATTTGCCGCATTTGTAGCCGTCGGGAAGCAGTTCGCTCTCTGGCCTTGCGTACCACGCGTCGGCCGTCTCGACCGCAAAGATGTCGGCAACGTGGTCGATTATTTTGGCGTCGGCGACCGCCTCGTCACAGCCGTTGCAATAGAAAACCGGGATCGGAACGCCCCAGGAACGCTGCCGCGAAACGCACCAGTCGGGACGGCCCTTGAACATATTGCCCATTCGGCCTTCGCCCCATGAGGGATGCCAATTTACTTTTGCGATCTCGCGCAATGCCGATTCACGCAGGCTGGCAGCCTCCGTTCCGACGTTGTCCATCGAGACAAACCATTGCGGCGTCGCCCGAAAGATCACCGGATTTTTACATCGCCAGCAATGCGGATAGCGGTGATCATATTTTTCGACGTTGAGCAAGGCTCCGCTCTCGCGTAGGAATTCCACGATCTTCGGGTTCGCCTCAAAGACGCTAAGGCCTGCAAAATGCTCGACCTCGGCAATAAACTTACCCGCCGCATCGACCGGAGCATAAACCTCGAGCCCATATTTCTTACCAACTGCAAAGTCATCGGCACCGTGCCCCGGAGCAGTGTGAACACAGCCCGTACCGGATTTTCCCGCCGCCTTATTCTCGTGCCGTGCGTCGAGTTCAACCTCCGCATCCGCCTCGCCAAGCGTGACGTGATCGGCGTTCATTATCAGCGAGGTTCGATCGAGCCACGCATGTTTTGCTTCGAGCCGATCGAGCTTTGAGCCTTTGAATCGTGCAAGTTCGTTGGTCGTCTTAAGACCGCAAACTTCGGCAAATGACGCAGCCAATTCTGACGCGACGATGTAAACCTCACCGTTCGCCTCTACCGCCGAATAGTCAAAATCCGGATGAACCGTGATGCCAAGATTCGCGGGCAGCGTCCACGGTGTCGTCGTCCAGATGACGACGAAAACATTCTTGCCAACGAGTGCTCCGTCGATCTCGGCCGGATCGGACTTGAGCGGGAACTTTACGTAAACCGATGGCGAAGTGTGTTCGCGGTACTCGACCTCGGCCTCGGCTAGCGCGGTCTGGTCGTGGATGCACCAATAGACCGGACGCAGGCCTTTGTAGACAAAGCCGCGTTCGAGGAACTTGCCGAAGAGGCGAGCCGTTGACGATTCGTATTCGGCAGACATCGTCAAATATGGCGTTTTCCATTCGCCAAGAATGCCTAGCCGTTGAAAATCGCGTGTCTGTCCGGTCATCGCGGTCGAAGCGTGTTCGCGGCAGATGCGGCGAAACGATGCGACCGGAATATCCGCCTTATTCTTGCCCTTCTCCGCCAATTTCTTCTCGACGAGCGTCTCGATCGGCAGTCCGTGACAGTCATATCCCGGCACATACGGCGCCTCAAAACCCATCATCGAACGAGTCTTGACGACAAAATCCTTGAGTATCTTGTTGAGCGCCGTGCCGATGTGAATGTCCGCATTAGCGTATGGCGGGCCATCGTGGAGGATAAACTTTTCACGGCCCTCACGCTCTTTGAGCACCTTCTCATAAAGCCCCATTTCCTGCCATTTCTTCAAACGCGCAGGCTCCATCTGTCCAAGATTCGCCTTTTGCGAAAAATCGGTCCGCGGTAGGTTAACTGTTTTCTTCAGATCAAGCTCTTCTGCCATAAAAATCAAAAGTTTAGCACTTGCGGTACGAAATTTCCGCATTTGCTGTCCAAAATTCCCCAATCAAAAAAGCCCCAAGCCTTACTTTCGGCTTGGGACTCTCGCAAAGCTCTCGCCTTCATCGCTCACTACGGAGCGAAGTCCCGGTTCAAGATAATAATTATTGTGTGATTTGTCATATTCCTTATGCGGCCACCTTATCGACGCCCGCCATCAATCCGGCTGCCGAGAGGTCTTCGTCCAGATCGGGCCAATGAATTCCCATACCAGCCGGACTGATCTCATAGTTCTCTCGTTCAGCAACGGTAGCATCTCGCAAACTGGCGAACCAACCCAACGGGACGCTAATGATGCGACCGTCCGCTAAAGAAACATGCATCATTGATTCATCAAATTCGAGGGACACTGCAATCGCCGACATCGGCACGTACGTACCTGCGACTCTGTCTCTATTTGCGACTAGCATATTCATTCCACGCTTCGACCAACAAATCCCTATTTTCGACCACGAGTCGCTCGAGCCTTCCGAGTTCGTGTCCGCGATATCCGTAATTATACGCTAAAACTGATCGGATCTAGCCAGAATTTTGCTTCGCTGCCGGCACCTTTAATGTGAATATGCGAGGGCTCGCCATCTTCGTTGCTGTAAAAGAAGAATCTATATGGACCAATTCGAAGTACTGTTGGCATGTGGCCTCATTCCTCCTCCACCGTACACAACAGCGGATACTCCCTCGCCTTCGCGATATTCATCGCCTTTTCCGATTTCATAGTGGCGATCTCATACGGGTAGATGCCCGCCACGCCGATGCCGGCGGTGTGGACATTTAGCATGATGGTGAAGGCCTCGGCGTCGGATAGTGCGAAGACGTGTTGGAGGACGAAGACGACAAATTCCATCGTCGTAAAGTCGTCATTGTGAAGCAGGACCTTAAAAAGCTTGGGCTTTTCGAGCTCTGTCCTCGTCTCGACAAGAACCTCGCCGCCGCCGTCAATGTCTGGAAAGTCAGGCATGGAAAAAATTATAGACTTGAGTCGTCTTTTTTGCTAAATTTCAAATGCGCTGTTTACTTAGTATTCAATTTGTTCAGCTTTTTCGCGTCGCCGTTTTGAAAGACGCGATGCATTGGTCGTATTTGTCAGCTATTCGCTAGATGAAGAAAGATCAGACCTCAAATAGTGCTCCGCGTGAGCGCGGTGTGGGCCGTTCAGGTCAGGCGGCGGCACGCTCTATTACGCACGCCGCGATCGATAAGATATTTATCGACGTCGGCCAGAAACTGCGCGACGGCCGATCGAATGAGGCCGAACGCGTTCTTGTCCACACCATCAAGAATTTCAGCCACACGCCCGACGATCTTGCCACGCTAAGGCGTCTATTGTCTTTTACATTAGAGACGACTGGCCGCTATAAAGAGTCGCTCGAATCGCTGCAACAATACGAGGACGAGGCGAGCCTTGCCGATCTGTCGCCGACGACGCAGGTTCGTGTCCGTACACAGCTCGCGATCGCATTCAGCAACGCCGGCGAACAGCCCAAGGCAGTCACACTGCTTAAAGACAATCTGCAACGCGTCGAGAGCGACGAGCTTGCGCCGCTCGCCGGTTCGATAGATATCGCTCTGGCACGCGTTTACCGCAAGCTCAGCGAGTACCCGATATCGCGTGACTTTGCCGAGCGTTCGCTAAATTATTTTCGCGCGAACGGCGACTGGCTCGGAATGGCCGAGGCTTATCGCGAGATCGCTAACAGCCTGCATCAGGAAGGCAATAGCGAAAAGGCGATCGAGCATTTTCAGTCGGGAATAAATATCATCAGCGGCAATTCGGCGCCATTTATGCTCGGTAAGCTCTACACCGACATGTCCGGTGCATACTGGTTTCTGCGGCGGCCGCAGGATGGGATCGATTGCCTCGAAAAATCCATCGCGTTCTTTGACCAGACCGAGCACGCGTTAAATTCGGTAATTGCTTACAACAATCTCGGCATCAATCTGATGCTGATCGGCGACTGGACCAAGGCCGAGCAGATGATCGCGAAGGCCCTTGAGATAGCCGAACGTCAGGGACATTCGCATGCCGCCGGAATACTCGATTCGCTCGGCGAGCTCAAAATGCTTCGTGGCGAAACCGATGAGGCACAGCAGCTTATTGAACGCGCCATCGACCTCGCCCGTGAAAATAAACGCGGCTGGTACGAAATTCAGTCGATGCGAAATCTCTCGCGTTGCTTCCTCGCTCAGGGCGATGCGAAACGCGCCATCGAGATGGCAAATGAGACCATTGCTCTGTCAGCCAAACTCGGTGACAAACACTTCGCCAGCATGGCCGGGCTTGTACTGGCCGAGGCAAATCTCGATCTTGGAAAACCGGAAGATTGTGAAGAAGCTTTGATCGCGGTCGAAGAAGCAGATAAAACTGACGACTTTTTTGTACTGGGCAACATTCAGCGAATTCGCGGTCTCGCCGCCGTCGCTGATGACGATGTCGAGCTTGCTATCCACCATTTTAGCCGCGCATTGACCATATTTGAGGCGGGCGGCGATCTCTATCACAAGGGCCTTCTCAACTATCTGCTAGGTGTCAACATCGATGGCCGCGATCCGTCACGTGCACGGCGCCATCTCTCGTCTGCTGGCGAAGTATTTAAGAAGCTACGCCTTGGGGAATTGGCATCACAAGTAGCTCGGGCCGAGCGAAAACTTGAGACCGCACCAAAACTTACCTCGGCGCCGGTAAAGCAAAAGCGCGTAAACTCGGTCGTCTCGCAGCTTCTGATGGTTCGCCTCGCTGAGGCCACGGCGTCACGCGAACTGCTCTTTCGCGAGCTTGTCGCCGTCCTCCAACAGGAAAGTAACGCCAAAAAGATCGTCATTGCGCAGTACAACGACAACAAACGGCTCTATCCATTTATCACTCACGGCTATACGCCGTCCGAGAGCAACGATCTTGTGTTGAAGCTCGGTGAAGCAATCAGTAAAGGCGAGGAAAAAGCATTCTCGCGGGCTAAAAATATTGCCACATTTCACCTCCGCGGCAGTGCTGCGAAGCAAGCTGTGCTGATCGTAAATCCGCAGTCCGGCGCAGTACTTGCCGACGATAGCTCGCTCGCACCGCTGCTGCGCGTCGTCGAACTCGGCATGGATCTCGTCGCCCTTCGCGAAAAGGACAAATCGACGCCGATGGAGGCCGATGCGTCGCCATACACGTCGAACAGCCTGATGCCGGGCTTTATCCATTCGTCCCCGGCGATGACTTCGCTCGTCGAGGAAGTCTATAAGATACGCTCGTCCGACGTAACTGTGCTCGTCACGGGCGAATCGGGCACTGGTAAAGAGCTTGTTTCACGAGCCATTCACACGATATCAAACCGTAAGGACAAGATATTTGTGCCGTTTAACTGCACAGCAGTACCAAAAGAACTCGCCGAGGGACATTTGTTTGGCTATAAGAAAGGTGCGTTTACCGGAGCGGTCAACGATTCGCCCGGAACGATCCGGACTGCCGATGGCGGTACGCTGTTTCTAGACGAGATCGGCGATCTACCATTAGATATCCAACCGAAAATTCTCAGATTTTTGCAGGAAGGCGAGATCCAGCCGCTCGGTGAGAAGAAGCCGTTAAAGGTCGATGTGCGCATCATCGCCGCGACCAATATGCCCCTCGAGGAAAAGGTCGCGGATGGAACATTTCGCGAAGATCTGTACTACCGACTTAATGTAATTCGTCTGCGTGTACCGCCGCTTCGTGAACGCCGTGCAGAAATACCACCGATCGTAAACTATTACCTCAATCACTACTCGGCGAGATTTGAAAAGAGCAATATTTCATTTACGCCGCAGACAGTCGATATGCTCATGGTCTGCAACTGGGAGGGCAACGTCCGCCAGCTCTGCAACGAGATCCAACGCATTATCGCTCGTGCAGTCGATAACGAGGTCATCACCCCCGAACACCTTTCGCCCGAACTAAAACGAGCCGCCCAGCCGCTCACGCCATTTGATATGGATATTAACGTAAAACCGATCACCAGCTACGACAGCGTCGTATCACCCTTCGCCAACATCCCGGCCGGAGGCACACTAGACCAAGCCGTCTCCGAACTAGAAATGCAACTCATCCGCAGCGCCCTCACTCGCCACAATTGGAACATTTCCCGCGTAGCCAACGAACTCGGCCTGACCCGGCGTGGGTTGTATTTGAAGCTGGCGCGATATGGGATCGAGAAAGCGGCTTAGAGATCATCGACATTTTTCGATTATCGATGGCAGAGCTCCTATCAAGTATTCCACATCGTCGCTCGTATTAAACCTTCCAAGCGAAAACCTGATCGACCCCATCGCGTGAGCGTACGGCACATTCATAGCTTCGAGCACTGGAGAAGATTTGTGGTCGTGGGCGTTACAGGCGGAGCCGGTCGAAACTGAGATGCCGAGGGCGTCTAAGCGGGCCAGGATCATTTCGCCGTTGGTATGTTCGAAGGAGATGTTTGAGGTGTTCGGCAGACGGCGTTCGGCGTGGCCGTTGAGGCGTGTGTTTGCGATGTTTTGCAGGATCTCGTTTTCGAGACGGTCGCGGAGATCGCGTACGCGTTCTATCGGAGCCATATCATGAACAAAATCCGCAGCCGCACCGAGGCCGACGATCTGATGGACGGCTTCGGTTCCGGCACGTCGGCCGTTTTCCTGACCGCCGCCGATGGCGAGCGGCGGTAGCGAGACGCCGTCGCGGATGTACAAAGCACCGACGCCTTTGGGGCCGTGGAATTTGTGAGCGGAAAGCGAAAAAAGGTCGATTTCAGTCGACCCGAGATCAACCGGCACCTTGCCGACCGCATTGACGCCATCAACGTGAAAGAGCGCGTCGGAGCGTTCTTTCACTATCGATGCGATCTCTGCGATGGGAAAGATCACGCCCGTTTCGTTATTTGCCATCATTACGGAAACAACCGCTGTCTCGGGCGTGAGAGCGTCTCGGAGTTGATCGAGGTCGAGCAAACCTTCTTCATCGACATCTAGCCAACTCACCGTACAACCCTGAGTTTCAAGCCGCTGGCACAGCTTCCTGACGGCCTCGTGCTCGACGTGTGTCGTTACAATGTGCCTCTTTCCGGTAGCTTCGAGTGAACCAAGAATCGCCCAATTATCACTCTCCGTACCGCCCGATGTGAATACGATTTCATTCGTCCGACGAGCGCCTATCAGCTCGGCAACGCCCTCGCGGGCACGTTCCACAGCACTCCGCGTCTCGCGTCCGGCGGCGTAGGCAGACGACGGATTGCCAAAGCCGCCCTCCAAAAATGGCCGCATTGCGTCAAGTACCGCCGGTGCGATCTGTGTGGTTGCGTTGTTATCGAGAAAGATCATACTGAGGCCGCCAATTTACCATTTACCATTTACCATTTACAATTACCTTTATCTTGAGCGCAACCCTTAACATCACAGAACCGACCGGACGAATCTGGCAGATCGAACTGACGCCGGGCCGCACCATCACGATCGGCCGGGCCAAGGACAATGAGATCGTTCTCAATGACCGCCGCGTCTCGCGTAAACATGCGTTTATTTTCAGTGACAGTTCTGGCTTTAAGGTCGTCGACGGTTTTGTCGAAGACGGCCAACTCTATCGCAGCGTAAATCACGTTTTCGTCAACGATGAGGTCTGCTTCGAGCATTTACTAAATGACGCCGACGTTATCGTCATCGGCGAGAGCCGACTTGAATTTAGCAAAGGTGTCGAGCAAGCCCCGACACGTCTTGATCCTCCCGTCACGCTGTCAAACACTGTCGAACCTGAGGTCGCGCATTCGCAGAATGTGAATTTTGACGATTCACCGCTCGGCCATACGCACGTGCAGATCTCGGTCAACGAGATCATCGGCCGCAAATCAAATCTCTCGGTCGAATCTGAGATCGTGACGCCCGAAGAGATAAAAGACCTTCGCCGAAAAGCGAAGTTTCTCGATCTGCTCTTTGAGATGAGCAAGACTCTCGGCACCGTGTTCGATCTCGAAGAGATCTTTGAAAAGGCGACCGATCTCATCTTTCGCGGCACACCCGCCGACCGAGTCATCGCGTTGCTCGCTGAGGAGGCAGGTGATTATGATTCGCTATATCAGATCGGTGCCAAAACGCGCGATGCCAGTTTTGCAAAGCTGTCCGAGAAATTAACCGTCAGCCGCACGATCACGCGGCGGGTGATGGAGGACGGTGTGGCCATACTCTCGCAGGACGCCAAAACGGACGAGCAATTTCAGGGCGCTGAGTCGATCGTCTCGCAGGGCGTGAGATCGACGATCTGCGCGCCGCTTATTACGCAGTCGGGAATTCACGGCGTGCTTTACGCCGACCGCCTCGATCCGTTTGCGGCATTTCGGCAAGACCATCTCGAGCTTATTTCGGCCGTCGGCGCGCAGACGGCCGTCACCGTCGAGACAGTCAAGGCCCACAAACGCCTCGCCCGCGAGGAAGTCGCACGAGCCAATTACAGCCGTTTTATGCCCGAGTATGTTGTGCAACAGCTGCTCGAGAATCCCGATTCGTTCCGTCTCGGCGGTGCCAATCAGACGATCACGGTGCTGTTTGCCGATATACGCGGCTTTACGGCGATCTCGGAAAATGAAAATCCGGAAAAGGTCGTCGGCCTTTTGAATCATTACTTTACGGCGATGACGGAGATTATTTTCGAACACGGCGGGACGCTCGATAAATATATCGGTGACGGCTTGATGGCTCTCTTCGGCGCACCGACGGCAACACCCAACGATGCACGAAACGCTCTCAATGCTGCGGTCGCTATGCAGAAACGTCTTGTCACACTCAAAAGCGAGCTTGCCGAGCAAGGCTTCGCCCGTGTCGAGATCGGCATCGGTCTCCATACAGGCGTTGCAACGATCGGCTATATCGGGTCTGAAAGGCGTTCGGAATACACAGCCATCGGCGACACCGTCAATCTTGCCTCGCGTCTCGAATCAAACACAATTGGCGGACAAATACTCATCAGCGAGGCAACTGCTTCGGCTGCAGGCAACATCTTTCCAATGATCAAACGTGAGCCGCTGACGGTAAAAAATCGTAAACAACCGGTCGACCTTTTTGAAGTAAAATGGGATTAGCCGCTCTTGGAAGCGTCGGCACATTGGGCTTATAATTTAAGGTGTAGGGCGAGTATCTCGACGAGACGTTTTTATGCTGAAGATCTCTTCATTAAAAAAATTAGTTACCGATTCGATGGCGATCGACCTCGGCACCGCGAGCACCATCATCGCGGTCAAGGGCCGCGGCGTCGTGCTCGACGAACCTTCGCTCGTCGCGATCAATGAGATGACCGAGGAGATCGTCGCGTTTGGCTTCGAGGCGGCCGAGATGAGCGGCCGCGAAGGCCGCGATGTGACGGTCAAGGCTCCGCTGATCGGCGGTGTCGTCGCCGACTTCGAACGAACCAAAAAAATGCTCGCCCATTTTGTAAAAAAGGCAAAGACCGGCGGCTCGAACATCTCGCTCCAGGCCGTAATGAGCATGGTCTCGGACGTGACGCACGTCGAGCAGCGTGCTCTCATAAATGCCGCTGACGAGGCTCATATCGGCAAGGTTTTCATGATGGAAGAAGGGCTCGCCGCAGCTTTTGGAGCGGGCGTTTTGCCCACCGACAAGCGTGCCTCGGCCATCGTCGATATCGGTGCAGGCACGACAAATTTCGCGATCATTGCAAAAGGCTCGGTCGTTCACTCTACGTCCGTCCGTTACGGCAGCAACTCTATCAACGAGGCACTCGCCACGCATCTCCGACGCCATCGCGGGCTACAGGTCGGCGATGAGACGGTCGAGCATCTCAAGACGACATTTGCCTCGGCTTTCCTGCCCGCCGATCTTGAAAAGTCTATCGAGGTTCGCGGCCGTGACGTCCAGACCGGAAGCCCGGCAGCGGTTGTAATCGATGCCGGTGAGCTTTACCCGATTGTCGAGGCCATTGTTCGCCGCATTGCTGTTCGCGTAAAAGACACGCTCACCGAGCTTCGGCCCGAGGTCGCGGCCGACATCTACGACCGCGGCGTTATCCTGACCGGCGGCGGCGCTCTGCTCGAGGGCATCGACCAGTACGTGCGTTCCTTTATCAATCTCCCCGTCACAATGGCCGACGAACCGCGCTATGCCACCGTCAACGGCCTCGTGAAAATGTTTGACGACGAAAAACTCCTCGAACGCGTCTCCCGCAACGAACTCGGCGTCCTGCAAAATGCCGAGATACCGTTTGAGGCTTGATTTGCTCGTCGTGAACGGCTTTTCCTCGTTTCTCCACTCAATTCTTGTGTTATCCTAAGCATTTGTGATGCAGTTTACCGACTACATTCCGACGATTGGGAACCTTCGCAGCGTACTTGATATTGCGTTGGTCTTTATCATCGTATACGTCGTTTTAAAACTGTTTCGCGGGACGCGTGCGGTGCCGACGCTGGTCGGGATGGTCATTCTGGCTTTGCTGTATTGGCTGGCGGTCGTGCAGGAGCTTTCGACGCTTGAGTTTGTACTACGTTACGCGGTCGGATTTATTGGTATAGCGATCATCGTTTTGTTTCAGTCCGAGATCCGTCAGGCATTAATGTATTTTGCCAACCGTTTGCGGTTTCCGATCCTGAAGAATCAACGCGGACAATTTGGCGGCAGCGTCTATGACGAGATCGTACTCGCCGTGACGACCCTCGCCTCGGAAAAGACAGGTGCTCTGATCGTCATCGAGCGAAATGTCGGCCTGAGAAATTTCATTGACGCCGGTGTACAGCTAGACGCGCGGATCAGCTATGACCTGCTGGTCTCGATCTTTCATCCGGAAACGCCGCTCCATGATGGTGCCATCGTTATCCAAAACGAACGCATCGCCGCCGCGTCCGTCTTTCTGCCGCTGACGAAGAATCCCGAAGTCTCGCGAGAACTCGGCACGCGCCACCGGGCCGCGATCGGCATCACCGAGGGCTCAGACGCCATCTCGCTGGTCGTTTCAGAAGAGACCGGCCTGATCACGTACGTCGAAGCGGGCAGCGTCCGACGAAACATCGACGCGACACAGCTCCGCAAACTGTTGCTCGACGCCCTCGAAATACCGCTAGTCGAACCGCGTCGCGAGCCGGCAATAAAAGAGGTCGAAACCGACGTAACGATCGGCTAAATTCGTAATTGTTAATTTGTAATTGATTCTTAATGGACGCGAGCGTTTCAAAACCACAGGCTGCAAGGAAATTGTTCCTAAAGCACATTCTCCGAAAGATATTTCTCGAAGACTGGGCGTTAAAGCTGCTTGCGCTCATTATCACATTCGCGCTGTGGCTCGGTGTGACGGGGCTGAGTACTCCGACCAAAACGCGCATAAACGTGCCTCTAAATCTCAGCGTATCGAGCGATGCGCAGTTGACCAATGTTCCGCAGCAGCAAGTCGAGATCGAGATCAGCGGTGACAAACGTAAGGTCGATCAAATCGCTCGTGGTGAACTGACCGCTTTTAGAGACCTTACCGAAATGAAGCCCGGCGACTGGGTCGTCTCACTCTCACCCGACAACGTTTATGTCCCGCTGCCGCAAGGCGTAAAGCTTGTTGACGTAGTTCCCGGACGCATCGGCATCAATATAGAGGCCGTCGAGGAGAAAGAACTTGAGGTCAAGGCCGAGACGACCGGCACCGTCGCAGCCGGATTTGAGATCTACAATTCCACCGTTTTGCCGGCGCGTATCCGCGTTCGCGGCCCGGCTAGCGTCATCCGCATTCTCGAATACGTCCAGACCGAACGCATCGACATCGATGGCAAAAAAGAAGCCTTCACCGCCCGTCAGGTCGCCGTCACCTCCCCCAACCCAAAGGCCGCCGTGCTCAACACAGTCGTCGATGTGGATTTGCGAATCGGCGAAAAGCGCATCGAACGCACCTTCTCGCTCCCGGTTCCCGGAATGCCTGGCAAAACCGCAAGCTTCGTCGCCTACGGCCCGCGAAGTCTACTTTCAAAGGCTCACGCCGATGATTTTAAGATCGAAATCTATTTGGACGATCAAGGCGAAGAATCTCCGCGGGTCGTCGTTCAGGACGAACTTCAAGAGACTGTTGAGATCAGAAAGCTCAAGATCAACTAGCGGCTTTGTAGAAATTCCTTGATATCGACCCGCATGTCCTCCGTGATCTCGTGCTTTGCTCCGTAGTGTTTTGATCGATAATTTGGCAGCGTTGTGGCAAGCTTTCCGTTGAATCCCGCAAACTGTGCCTGCGTGTAAAACTCATCGTCATCGCCGTATAGATAAAACGTATCCGCCCCGAATGGTTTGTATGTCTCATTTGTTTCCAGATCACCTGGAATGCCGCCGCACACTCCGATGATGCCTTTCAGGACATCAGGATACGTAAATGCGAAACGGAAATTGAGAGCGCACGCCTGTGAAAATCCGTACATGAATATCCGTGAGCGGGCGATGACGCCGTCGGCGTCGAGTTTGTCGATCACGTCGAGCACAAACTTGTGATGAAGCCGGATATGCTGCTCCGGCTTCTGATCCGAAAGCCATCCGTAACCGATCCGATAGCCGTCCGATGTCGGCCGGTAATGCGGATGCGGCGCCTCGATCGCCGCTATGACATATTTGTCACCAGCGACCAATTTCGCCTCACGCATCATATACCTCTTATGCGCACCGTAGCCGTGGACGGCAATTAGTAGCGGAGCCGGCGCCGCTAATCCATCCGGAACGTATAGATCCCAATAAAGGCTCAGCTCCGCCTTCATCGTCAGGTCGGTCTGTAAATTGTCAGTTGTCATAAAGATCAGTTCTTGACTCGGTACAAAACATAAACACAACCGTTCTCGAGCGCCTTACACTCGATCAACTCCAGATCGATCTGCCGCGACATTTCATAGAACAACGGCACGCCCGAGCCGAGTAAAACGGGATGAATGTTAAACCCGATCTCATCGATCACACCAGCTTCGAGCAGTGTGCGAGCCAGATCGCCGCCGCCCATTATGCAGATATCCTTGCCGTCCTGCGACTTCAGTTCACGAACAAATTCGCCCGGATCTGAAGAAACGACCTCGGCCCCGCTAATCGTCTTGCCTGCGGGCAGAGTCCTTGAGAAAACAAATGTCTTGATATCACCATACGGATTCGCCGCTTCCGCATCTTTCTCCCCTTCTCCCCCACTCCCCTTCTCCCCATCTTCCGTGCGCTCCGCCATCGCGACTTCGTACGTCTTCCGGCCCATGATGATGCAATCGATCTTCGGCCAAAAGTCGTTCATCAGTTGCATCACCTCATCGCTCCACATCAGCCAGTCCATCCCGCCGTCTTTGCGTGCGAAGAAATTGTCGAGACTGTTCGCTCCGCCGAATGTCACTTTTCTCATCGTTTCATCCTCCGTTTTCGGGTAACAATTATTTTAGATTGTAGGCTCACTTTCTCTTTTATCAAACAGAACATTTTGCTGCGAACGGGCGTATCATTGTCTTGATCAAATTTCGGAGACAAAACATGAAAAATCGTGCATCGAGCTATCTCTTCTCGTTCCTTCTGATCCTGGCGTTCATCACCGTGTCGCTGCCGCAAGCCGGCTACGCTCAAACCGCTTCGACCGTTCAAACCCGCCAATACGAAAAAGGCCTTGCCGAGATCGAGGCAAAGGTCGATGCACGCCGCAAAGAGCTTGGCATTCCCGGCATGTCGCTCGTGATCGTCAAGGACGGACAAGTCATCTTTATGAAAGGGCTCGGCTACAAGGACTTTGAGAACAAGGTCGCGGTCACGCCCGATACGCAGTTTGCGATCGGCTCCGCAACTAAAGCATTTACTGCACTTAGCGTGTTGATGACGCAGGACGAGGGCAAATTGTCGCTCGAGGACAGCCCGAAAAAGCTCCTGCCGTATTTCAAAATGTACGATCCGGAAACGGACAAGAACATCACCATTCGCGACCTGATGTGCCATTCGTCGGGCCTTAATCGCACCGATCTTGCGATGATCACCGGGAAATTGAATCGCTCTGAATTGATCCAGGTCGCTGCTCAGGCCAAGCCCACGGCGAAGCTTCGCGAGAAATTTCAATATCAAAACATCATGTTCGCCGCTGCCGGAGAACTTGTCACTCAGGCGCAGAAGATGCCGTGGGAGAAATTCGTTCCCGAGCGCATCTTCGCTCCGCTCGGCATGACAAACAGCAATATGTCCATCAAACAGATGGAGAAGGCAAAGGATTTCTCGCTCGGCTACGACTACAACTTCGACACCAAAGAGACGCAAAAGCGCCCATTTCGCGAGATCGGACAGGTCGCACCGGCAGGCTCGATCAATTCGTCGGCACGCGATATGGCCGAGTGGATCAAGTTCGTAATGAACGGCGGCATGGCGAACGGCAAACGTCTCGTCTCGGAAAAGGGCTATGACGAATGGCTCAAAACGCAGATGAAAATGAACCCGACCGGCACCGTCAACTACGGCCTCGGCTGGATGCTCCGCATGTGGAACGGCCTCAAGGTCGTCGAGCACGGCGGTAATATCGACGGCTTTAATTCGCTGGTGGCGATGATCCCGGAGAAAAAACTCGGGTTCGTCATGCTCACCAACGTGACGGGATCGAGCCTCGGAAACGACATCATGCCGATCATCTGGTCAAATCTGATCGAACAGCCAAAGAACGAGGCCGTAAAATTGCCGCTCAGAACATTGCAGTTTATGGCGGGTAAGTATCGCCTTGCCGCAGCGAATATGGATATGGAGGTCAAGATCGTCGGCGATGATATGTTCCTATCCGTGCCGGGGCAGCCGGATCATAAGCTCGTTCGCACCGCACCGCGACAGTTCAAGATGGAAGGTGCTCCGGAAGGTTTCGCGGTCAAGTTCACCCCGGAACAGGGCGATGCGACGGAGATGTTTCTTCAACAGCCGCAGGGCAATCACACGCTGCCACGCGTTCGAGCGGACGGCAACGTTGTCAAACCGGCCGCTTCGACGCCGGCCGTGACCCCGACCGCCGCAAAAGATCTGATCGGCAAATACACACCGCCCGGCAGCAACGATGCGATCATCGAGATCAAAGAATCTGACGGTAAGATCACGTTTAACATGCCCGGCCAGCCGCCGTACGCGTTGTCGCCGAAACCGGACGGCAGTTTCTCACTGGCCCCGCTGCCCGAAACATATTGGCTCAATGCCAAACACGATGCTGCGGGCAAGCTCACCGCCGTCGCCGTCACCCAACCCGAAGGCATCTTTGAATTCAAACTCGCCGGACCGCAGGCTGCCAGCCTGCCGGGGATCACCGTCGCCGAGTTGCAGAAAAAGGCCGTCGATGCCGTCGGCGGCGAGGCAAACTGGCGAAAGATCACCACCCGCGTCACCGAGACCGACGTCGATCTGATCCATCAGGGCGTACAAGCCAAGGTCACGTCTTGGTCAAAGGCCCCGAATAAAAATGCGACCGAGACAACCATGACGGCCCTCGGCAAAAAGATCGCGACCGGCTGGGAATATTTCGACGGGACCGGCGGCTATGAGGCGTACAGCTTTGCCCCGGGCGAAAAATTCGAGGGCCGTCGCCTCGACGACATCCGTCTCGCATACGATTTTTACTCGCTGCTCGATTGGACGACCAACTATAAGAAGGTCGAGGTTACAGGGATTCAAAAAGTCGCAGGTGAGGACGCCTACGCTGTCTCATTCGAACCGAAATCCGGCACACCTTTCAAACAATACTACTCGACGACGACCTTCCTGCTCCTAAAGCACGACGGCCTCGTCACCTCCAGCACCAGCTCCCAAACCGTCCCCTTCACCGTCACCTTCGCCGACTATCGCGAGATCGACGGCATAAACCTGCCGTATCGGACAGTAAACAACAACCCCGGCAACGGCGACATAGTCTCGATCACCAAATCGGTAAAACACAACGTCGCGGTCGATGACAAGGTGTTTGCTCCGAGGAAGTTGAAGTAGTCAGCTCGCAGGTCTTTGGGCCTTCGGCCCGATGGTGAGCGGGAAGGCTCTGCTGTGACGATCTGATACACGTTTTACGCAGTCGCAACCGTTCCGGGTTCGGACAGGCCGGCGGCTGTCATCAGATTTGGGGCGAAAACAGATTCCGAGTGGTCGAAGACCTCGCCGAGCTCCTTCTCGACCGAGCCGTGACCGGCGGGGATGGCCTTCCGCTTCTGAGTAGCGCAATGAGCTATACTGGTGCTCATGCGTCGTCGGCTTTCCTTTTACGTTTCCGGCAATGTTTATCGGGCCACTGCTGTTGACGGTCTCGGCGCTGCTAGTGGTTTATTACTATCTGCTGCCGCAATCGCAGACGAGTTCAAATATTCCGGTAGTCATCGGGTTGTGCTGTATTATTGGTGCGATCTGCTGGATAAGCTTCGTTTGGCATCGTTCGCGCCGAGTGGTCATGGACGATGAAAATTTCTACGTCTCGAATTATCTGCTCAAAGAGATCACGATCACGATCGGTGATGTCGAAAGCGTGTCGGAGATAATCCATACCCGGAGTAATTTTGTCGAGCTTAATCTTGCGCGTCCAACAAGGATCGGGAAGGTTGTGCGGTTTATGCCGCGGATGCGGTCGGAGTCGCGATTCGGGCAAAGCGATCCGGTGGTGCGAGAGCTGCGCGATCTGATTGCCAGCCGAACCAGCAACTAATTTAGAAGCTCAGCGGCGGCGGCTTTGAAGTCTGAATTCCGCGCAACGAATTCCGATTCTGAGTGATCGAAGACTTCGTCGAGTTCTTTTTCAACCGAGCCGTGGCCCGCCGGAATGGCCTTTATCATGGGCTCGAAACTCTTGAAATCATAGAGTTTATTGTCGAGCAGGTGGCTGCCGGTGACGTTGGTCATGGCGGTCATCATGGTTTGGCGGATGAAGGGCGTTTCCTTTTCGAGCTCGTTGATGAGGCGTTTGATGCGCGTCCGTTTTAAGTTGGGCTGCGAACCGCAGAGGTTGCAGGGGATGATAGGGAACTGTTGCTCGTCCGAGTATTTTTGGATCTCGCTCTCCTGACAATACGCGAGCGGGCGGATGATCGTATTGCGGCCATCATCTGAGCGAAGTATTGGCGGCATTGCCTTTAGCTGGCCGACGTAGAAGAGATTCATCAGAAAAGTCGCGATGATATCGTCGCCGTGATGGCCGAGAGCGATCTTTGTACAGCCCATTTCGACGGCTGTGGTGTACAAGATCCCGCGCCTTAAACGTGAGCAGAGCGAGCAGTACGTTTTGCCCTCCGGAATGTGGGCGGTGACGATCGAGAAGGTGTCTTCCTCGACGATGCGGTATGGGACGTTGCGTTCTTTCAGATAATCGGGCAACACGTGCTCTGGAAAATCAGGCTGTTTCTGATCGAGATTGACCGCGACTAGCTCGAAATTGATCGGTGCACGCCGCTGCACATCGAGCAAAAGGTCGAGCATCGTGTAGCTATCTTTGCCGCCCGAGAGACAGACCATTACTTTGTCGCCTTCCTCGATCATCGAGAAATCAGCGATCGCATTGCCCATTTTTTTGAGCAATTTGTGTTTGGTTTTGGTCTCAGTCTGCAATTTATACCTCGGCGCCTATCGAAAGGTATGAATTCTGCCACTTTGAGCCGCATTTTACAACCTCAATAAATCACTAGACACTCTGCAATAAGTGACCTATTATCTATTTGATAGAGAACACGAGGCATTTGCTTGGGCTACGGGCCTTTCGGTCGAACGGCGGTTTTTCGAGCCTCTAGTCTTGTCTAATACACATTTTTTGCGAGGTAAATCACGATGATCAGAATGGGACGCGGAAACAGGGACGACGCCAGCACTCCGGAACCGGCACAACCAACAAACTACAACTACGCCAGCGAGCCTCAGCCGACGCCAGGTTCGCGTGCGATATCCGAGAGCGATTCGATGGCGCGCGATATTAAGGAAGGGCGTCTAAGCGGCTTCGTCGGCCACGGCACGACGCTGACCGGCGAGACAGAGTTTCACGCCATGCTCCGCGTCGACGGCCATCTCATCGGAACCGTCACCTCAGAATCGGGCACTCTGATAATCGGAACTAATGGCCAGGTCGATGCGAACGTAATGGTAGCCGCCGCAATGATCAATGGAACGGTCAATGGTGATGTGATAGCCAGCGAAAAGCTTCAGCTCGGCAGAACAGCCCGCGTGATGGGCAATATTCACAGCCCCCGTCTTATCGTCGAGGAGGGCGCGATTCTCGAAGGCAGCTGCAGTATGCTCAAGGCACGCGAGGTGCAGGAGGAAGAGGCCGTGGCCGCCGCGACGCAATACCAACCGGCACCAGCACCACTTCCGCTCATAGCTGACGACGAAGCGGATGACGAAGACGAAACCGCTTTACTCGCTGACGACGAGGACGAGGAAGAATCGGCCGAGGCCGCGACCGTGTAACTAACGAAACAATCTCCTTACGAAAGAGCGGCTTCGAACCGCTTTTTTGTTTGTCTCAGCGTGCATTTGGGATCGTAGTTACGCGACAGTCTAAAAGCCAAGTAACCTGTTAAATTTTCATAGATCAGGATGCGAGGGAAGGCGTTACAGTCTGGCTCGCTTCAACTTTTCCCCAACTGTAAACTTCGCCGGGAGTAATACACATATCAAGCTTGTCGTCATATTCGCCGATGTCATCGATGGCCTCGACCGGCGGAAAATAACTCAACCCGACTTTAATGCAATCCGGCCGGCATCTCGCAAGAAACCTGTCGTACATTCCCTTGCCGTACCCTACGCGGTAGCCTTGTTCGTCGAAGCAGAGCAGAGGCACGAGTACAACATCCAATTGCGAGGGTTCGATCACTTGGCCGCCCACAGGTTCACTGATTCCCCACGCGTTCTCACTCCAATCGGCCTCTCTGTCAAACGCTACACCCACCAAGTCGCCAATCGTGAGTTCAGCACGCGGTGCAACGGTCATGATGTCGGGGTGATCACGCCATATCTTATGATAGATGATCGACGTATCGATCTCGTTGAATTTGCCAATCCGGATGAAGGTGTGCAACGTTACAGCGGCGGAAATACCGACGCTGTCAAAAAACCGCTCGGCGATCTGCTCGCTCGCCGTTGTCCTGTCGCCAGAAGCAAGCGAAGCACGCTTTTCAAGGAAGAGTTTTCGCAGATCAGATTTTGTCACTTGCTCCGTTTTTGTAACGACCCAGCTTCAATTCACCGTTTCTAACCTTTCTTCTTCTCAGGCCGCAGTTTATTGGCGCCCGTGGTCCTTGGGGTCACCTGAGCGGCGCGAAATTCCTGGCCGGCATTTGTTCCGACGGCGGCTTTTGCGGCGAGCAGCTTTGAGTCATTTATCGCCTTTAGCGCGGCTTTTGCGTTTTTGCTTAGACGTTTTTTCTCTTTTGGCATAACTATTTCCTCACTAATTCTTAACTATCCAACCGCCGCCGACAACTTCTTCGCTGGTCGCCGTGTCGTAAAATATCGTTGCCTGTCCGGGCGTGATAGCACGCTGCGGTTCGTCGAAAACGATGCGTGCTTGGGCGTCGGGTAGAGCATGTATCGTCGCAGGCTGTGGGTCGTGGCGATATCTGATCTTGACGAGCGCACGAACGGCTTCGGTCGGCGTATCGTACGCTACCCAGTTTACGCCCTTTGCGATAAACTCGACGGCATCAAGTTCACTTTCCTCGCCGACAATGATCTGATTGCGTGCACGCTCGATCTGCACGACGTAGAGCGGTTTTTCATTTGCGATGCCGAGACCGCGTCGCTGTCCGATCGTGTAGCGGTGGATACCGGTGTGCGAGCCGACTACCGCACCTGCGGTATTCACGATCTCGCCGCTCTCAGGCAACTCGGCCTCGCGGCCTTCGTGATCGAGATATCGGTCGATGAACTCGCTATATTTCCCGTCCGGCACGAAGCATATTTCCTGCGACTCCTGCTTCTCCGCCGTGTACAGCTTCGCTCCGCGTGCAATGTCGCGAACCTCTTCCTTTGCCATCTCGCCAAGTGGAAAATAGGAACGCGAGAGCTGATCCTGAGTCAATTCCCACAAGAAGTAGCTCTGATCCTTCCAGTGATTCCGCCCGCGAAACAGTCGATAGCGATCGGCATCTTCGTCGTACTCGACACGAGCAAAATGCCCGGTCGCGACCTTATCACAACCCAGAGACACCGCCATCCGGTCGAGCGACGCAAATTTCAAACGCGAATTACACGCCACACACGGTATCGGCGTCTCGCCGCTTAGATAGCTCGCCACAAAGGGCTCGACTACATCGCGTTCAAAATCTTTCTCGAGATTTAAAACATAGAATGGAAACCCGAGCGACTCGGCCACTCGCCGCGCGTCGTACACATCGTCGAGCGAGCAGCAACGCGACGGCAAAGGGTCGCCGTTCTCATCGACACTTATCCCACGCCGCTGATTCCACAGCTGCATAGTAAAGCCGACCAGCTCATGCCCCTGCTCCTTGAGAAGCGCTGCGGCCGCCGAACTATCGACCCCGCCGCTCATTGCTACCGCTATTTTCATCCTGACCGCAGCATTAAAGTATAACTGTTCGGCTTGATGTTGAAAACGGAGGTTCGGTGTTTACAAACCGGAAGAAAGAGTAAGAGGTTTGATTTCGTTTAGGAGATAAGCGATTCCCGCTTTTTGAGCGCCCAGAGAATTGAAAAACACCCTGCGGCCGCGAGAAGATGTTTCATCGTATGCCCACTGATAATACTTTGGGTAGCGGCAAAAACCGCTTTATCCCCAAGCTCGGCAAGTTTTGCAAGCACGTACCAGCCGACGCCTGCAAGCAGCAGCCATTTATGTGAATATTTGGCCGGATACAACGCCATTATGAACGGAAGGATCAGGAGAGGGATCAGTTGGATCCAGTAATAAAAGCGCAGATCCTGAAACAAGTACCAATAGAGAACACTGGACGCGCCGAGCAGTACTGCGGGTAAAAGAAACAAACGAAATCGCTCACTAATATATTCGCCCAGCAAACCGACAAAGAGCCCCATAAAGCCTATCGTCAACGCCATCCTGTCCCAGACGAGCGTCCAATCATTTGGATTCCAGTGATAATACGCCGAAGCCACCCCTAGCAACGTTATGCCCCCAAACATGACGATCCACGCGCTTTGCAGACTGCCCAAACGCTTGCCGAGGCAAACTTTTAACCCGAACAGACCCACAATAAGAAAGCCGAGATTAGATGCAACATCGCCAAAATTCGGAATACCGAGGAATGCCCGGTTGTCGGCAAAAGCGTGATAGTTCTGATCCTGGCCAAACGGCGGCTGCGAAAACATCGCCGCAAATGAGCCTACGACAATTGCCACAATTACAAGATGACGCCAGTAAAGGCTGATAGATGAGGGAGCTACATATCGTCGGTCCGGTTCGTACATATTATTTTCGTAATGCTAGTAAATAGGATGATTCTAACTTAGCCTTGATGGCTTCGGCAAAAGCCTTTGAGCCTTCCACATTAGGATGGGCGACTGACGACAGTTCACACATTCTTGTCGAAAGGCGTCCGTAATGTTGATACTTCATCTCGCTAAATACCTGTGCGCATCCGACCAGTCGTTCACCATAGGTCTCATCGTTGGGAAGGTTGTTTTTGCCGATTTCCCAAAGCAATGGGTTTTTCGTCGCATAACTATATTCCTCAGTTATCGGAGACTCGATAAAAAGTACCGTGGGCGTGTCGCGGTCCTTATTAATTTTTGCGATTGCGTTTTGCATCTCACGGTTTGATTCCCGAAGCCAAATCCTGGATCGCTTCGCGATCTTGTTGCGAAGAATTTTTAGAAATAGGCCGCTAAGAGGATTAGTAAAGAAAAACTGCAGTTTAGGCGGATAGCTGATAATTTTCAAAAAATAGCGCGCCATTGTTTTTACATCACTCTTGCCTGAAGCGATGGGGAAATATCCGACAACGACCACCTGAGCATTTGGAAACGTGGCTGTCACGTGCTCAAGCAGCCCGGTCATCGATTCGCCGCAGAATCTGCTGATCCGCTTGCGCAATTTCTTTTCCGGGTAAAACGGATTGATTATGTCCGCCACTAGAACATCAGTAATGCAGCCCGAAAGCATCACAAGGTTGACGGCTTCAGGACGCTCATATTCTTTGCTGGCGACATCAATTTGGTTCCGGATGCTCGGCGAGGAAATATTGGCCTCTACATAGTGAAATTTGTAAATATCGTCGCCTGACTTTTGCATTGCTTCAAGCTCTTCCCTATGAATGTTTATCCTTGACCCGGCGTGCGCTTTGACTTTTAGATTTACCTTTCGGGATGTGCCAAAAACTTCGCTCTGCAGCCATTCCTTAACCAAAAAATAGAATTTATTCTGTTCCCGCAGGCCCTGTCCGGAAACATGAGAATCGCCGACAACGAGTATTTCAAACGGAGACTGATCTTGAGCAAAAGCAGTGCTGAATAATGATAACAAGCCTAGCGCTGTAAACAATATGCTCGTAACGATCTGCTTACCAAATTGAAAGCTTGAAAACTCTTTCATTTCAACATACCTCCTTCCTCATGTTTATAGGCATTTAGACACCTACATCATTGGGTTCCTTTTTTTCGCGTCAGTTCTAATGGCTCTGAGAACGCTTCTTTTGCATTCAAATTTGCGAGCAGAAATTTCTGGGTTTCCTTTGGCTGGGATGTGAGAATGATCTCGCCGTTTATCTTTTCGTGACGGATCGCTTCGGGGTTATCGGCCAAGAGGTCCTTCACCCATCGCAGCTCAAGCACTCTGATCTCTACCGTAGGTCCATTTCGCACGACATGCATGAATGTATGCGTTGTCAATAAATGACTCTGGTAAAAATCGCTCTGGGGAAAACCCGTTTTCACGGGAACGATGTCGAGGAAAGTCTTTTCCTCTACACGGACGAGTCTGGCGCTGAATTCGCCGCTCCGGCCATCCTCTTCGGTATGCAAGAGCTTATATTCAAGCTTGCCGCCATTTGAAAAGGCCCAGGTCTCGCCACTTTCCTGGTCTAACCACACGCCGACCAGCGAATTGTCATATATGAGGTCTTGATCCGTATATAATGGGTTTAGTGACTGAACACAACCTGTAAGCGTTAACAGCAAACTAAGAATTAATAACTTTGGTATGTTTTTCATAGTAATTCCCCCGATTTATTTTCTGTACGATCGACCCCTACGGCACCCGCGTGCATCCGAACGGACAGAATCCGCTTAGTCCTTTTTTTGCGACCGCGCCCAATACAACCGCGGTTACTACCGCAGCCCCGATTCCGATACCGAGCGCGACCTTCGCACCGTTCGACCAGCCTTGTCGCTTAACCTTCGCGACATCGCGGTAAGGAATGGTGTTTGGCTGTTTGGTTTTTGGATCCGTAAGATCAAATGAATCGTCCAGGATCTGGCTGATGTATCCCTGCACCTTTCTACCGTCCTTCAAGGTCACCACAACTTTCGACTCAGGGCCGGTGCCGCGTTTGCGAACCTCAGTTTTGACTTTTTCTAACTCGTTATCAGTCCTTGTTCGCCCTAACGTGGTTTGAGGATGGACTCCGTAGAGCATTAAGCCGACAAGCGTAAGTACAAAATATTTCCTGAACATAAATTTCTCCTTATTTTTGTGATTCGATTTTTGTGCCTCTGATATCAAACGCAACGTTTCGCGCGATATCGGCTCACGGAGACGATAAATTCTATTGACTAGGTTTGGGTTTGTATCTACTATTGCGGGTACGAACTACAAGTCCACTTTATGGAAAGCGTTCCACTTAAGCGTCAAGAGATATCGGAATTGCTCAAAGCCTGGGGCGGCGGCGACCTCGAAGCAGCCGAACGTTTTATGCCACTGATCTATGACGAGTTGCGGCATCAGGCCCATCGTTATCTAAACCGCGAACGCCCAAACCATACACTTCAGACAACGGCGCTCGTACACGAAGCGTATCTTCGCCTTGTCGATCAGAGACATGTGCCATGGCAAAATCGATCACACTTTCTCGGTTTGGCGGCTCAAATGATGCGGCGAATTCTGGTCAATTATGCCGTTAGCCGAAACAGGGAAAAGCGGGGTGGCCCGAATGAACACGTCGAGCTGGATGAGGCATTACTCATTGTCAACGATAACAGCGAGGTTGACCTGCTCGAACTCGATCAGGCGTTGACACGGCTCGAAGGATTGGACGAACGTCAGGCACGGGTCGTCGAGCTGAGATTTTTTAGCGGCTTGAATATTGAGGAAACTGCGGAGGCCCTAGAGATCTCTCCTGCTACGGTCAAGCGTGAATGGGGCATGGCAAAAGCCTGGCTTCGAGCCGAGCTAAGTGGTAAATAGATCGCGATGAATCCCGGCGACTATCAAAAAGTAAAAGAGATCTTTCAGTCTGTACTGGAAGTTTCCGAAGACGAACGAGCCGCACATCTCGATGAAAAGTGCGCGGCCGATCCAGCAATCCGCCTTGAGGTGGAAAGGCTGCTTGATTCGTATGAAAGCGGGTACCTCGAACAACCTGCCGTCGCGAAACTAGCCAACAGCCTCGGAAGCGACGCCTTGAGACCGGGCGAGCAAATCGGGCATTATACCATCCTCGAAAAGATCGGTTCGGGCGGGATGGGCGAGGTGTATCTGGCCGAAGATGGAAAGCTCGGGCGTCAGGTAGCGATCAAGCTGCTGCCTGAAGCATTTACCGAAGATGCAGACAGGCTGCGCCGCTTTGAGCAAGAGGCCCGGACGGCTTCTGCATTGAATCATCCGAACATTCTCACCGTGTTTGAGATCGGGGAAACCGGCAGCACCCGCTACATCGCGACTGAATACATCGACGGCGAAACGCTCCGCTCAAAACTGAATCGCGGGAAACTGCCCGTCGGCGAGGCGCTCGACATAGCCGTCCAATGTGCCTCCGCCCTTGCCGCCGCACACGAGAGCGGGATCATCCACCGCGACATAAAGCCGGAGAATATTATGCTTCGGCGTGACAATCTGGTGAAAGTGCTCGACTTTGGCCTCGCAAAACTGATAGTACAGCCTGCTGCAAATGGCAGGGTTAGTCAAGAGGCTCCGACCGAGCGCCACTTTAACACCGCTCCCGGGATGATAATGGGCACCGTCCAGTATATGTCGCCCGAACAGGCCCGCGGGCACGAGACCGACGAACGAACCGACATCTGGAGTCTGGGCGTTGTCATCTACGAAATGGTCGCCGGCCGGCCTCCGTTTGCAGGCCAAACCTCGGCTGACCTCATCGCAGAGATCGTAAAAACGGAGCCCGTACCGCTGTCCCAAATTATGCCGGGCGGTCCGGCGGGGCTGGAGGCGATCATTGAAGCTTCTCTCGAAAAAAACGCGGAAGAAAGATACCCGGCTGTGAAGAACGTTCTTTTTGACCTGCAGCAGGTCAGGCGAAAACTCGACCTCGACCCGGGGCAACCCTGGCAAGATAAGAATTTGAAGACCAAAACTCCGGCCGGTAAGTTTGCCCTCAGCGAAAAGAAAACAATTGCGATATTGCCTTTCAAAAATCTGACCGGTGACGCAACTTCTCAATTTTACGAATTCTCCCTTGCAGATGCGGTGATCACAGAACTTGCTTGTTTGCGATCATTGATCGTTCGGCCTTCATCAGCAATAGCGAAATATCTGGGACAGAACATCGACCCGCGTGACGCCGGAAGGGAAATGATGGTTGACTCAGTTTTATCAGCAGGGTTTATTTATTCAGAGTCGCGAGTTCGGGTTACGGCCCAGCTTGTAAACGTTTCGACCGGCGATATCGTTTGGAGTGACCGTATAGATTCGGATGCAAGGGATATTTTTGCGCTCCAGGACACGATAACTCGAAGAATTCTCGACGGATTGGATTTCGATTTGCCACTGAATGAGCAAGAATTTCTCGGACAGAGACCAACAAAGAACAACGAAGCTTACGAAGAGTACTTGCGCGGTCGCGACAAACTGGGACGTTTTATGTTTCGCACATTGTTACTCACTGATTGCGACGCAGCTATTGAGTGTTTCAAGCGGGCGACCGATCTAGATCCGGAATTTGCATTGGCTTGGAGTGGTTTGGGTGCATGTTTCGCGAATAAGACATCTAAAGGAATTGGAGGACGGGAGGAAGTTCTTCAGGCCAGAACTGCCTTGGAGAAGGCGCTGTCCCTTAATCCGGATATTGCCGAAGCACACGTATTGATGGGTTATCTTCACCTGGCTAATGGGGACAAGAAAAATGCCCGTGCCGAACTTAATTATGTGCAAAAAGAATATCCGGACAACGCGGCAACATATTTTCTGAAAGGGTTTGTGCATCGCCTTGATGGCGAATACGACGAATCTTTGGAGAGCTGGACCAAACTCGAACGGCTCGACCCAGCCTCTATCGCTCTTTCGAGCAGTGCCCGCGCGCGTATCTACTCTTTGCAGGGAAACCACGAACGAGCATTGAAAGAGCTTGAGATCGCGGCAGCGGCTGAACCGAATCACCCGTTGGTAAAGCTGTTTCGCGTAGAGGTCCTTTTTTATTCCGGTAAGGTTAGCGAAGCATTCAGGTTAATGAATTTATTATTGGACGAAAATCCACGCATAGACGGGGTGCGCCCGCTGCTCGCACTCCTTCTTGCGGCACAGAACAGAAGAGATGAAGCCTATGAAAATCTATCGGAAAACACATTAAGGCTAGCGTATGTTGATTGTGACGTTGCGTACTGGACCGCATCTGCATATGCTTTGTTGCGAGAGAAAGATGCAGCCCTTGAATGGCTCGAACGTGCCGTAAACCTCGGCCTAGAGGACAAAATCTGGATTCAAACTGACAAGACTTTGGATAGCTTACGAGACGATACGCGGTTTACTGAACTATTAGGACGAATCTAATCGCATGCGAATCCGAGCGAAATGGGACGAAAGCTGAGTTTGCGTGGCTCTGAAGTTGATGAACGCTGAAGAGTACCAAAAAGTAAAGGAGCTATTCCAATCGGCCGTTGAGATCGAGCCGGAGGGCCGGGGTGCGTTTCTTGATGAAAAATGCTCGGGTGACGGTTCGGTGCGCGGTGAGGTTGAGCGGCTATTGGGATCGTATGACAGTGAGTATCTGGAACAGCCGGCGGTCGGGGAGGTTGCCGAACTCCTTGTTCCAGACGGGTTAGGGGTCGGGCGACAGATCGGGCATTATACGATCCTAACGAGTATCGGCAAGGGCGGTATGGGCGAGGTGTATTTGGCAGAGGACGGTAAACTCGGCCGTCAGGTGGCATTAAAGGTTTTGCCTGACGATTTTGCGGCGGACGGCGAGCGACTGCGGCGGTTTGAACAGGAGGCCCAAGCCGCGTCTGCCCTGAACCATCCAAACATCCTTACAATCTATGAATTTGCTGCGGAAGGCAAAACGCATTATCTCGCTGCGGAATATGTCAGCGGCCAAACACTGCGGCAGATGATGAACGGCGGGGCCCTCGGCGTAATCGAGTCGCTGGATATCATTTCGCAGATAGCTGCGGCCCTCGATGCCGCGCATCGAAACGGCATTATTCACAGGGACATAAAGCCCGAAAATATTATGCTTCGGGATGACGGTTTAGTAAAAGTACTCGACTTCGGACTCGCAAAATTTATCGATCATGCGCTCGACGCGGACATGGCGTCAGCCGATTCGCCGACTCGTAAACAACTAACGACGCCGGGCATGATAATGGGCACCGTCCAATACATGTCCCCCGAACAGACCCGCGGCCACGCGACCGACGCCCGCACCGATATCTGGAGCTTCGGGGTGGTGTTATACGAAATGCTCGCTGGTAAACCACCATTCGCCGGTGGAAACAGCGCGGATCTCATCGCGGAGATAGTAAAGACTCATCCGATACCGCTGTCGCATTTTGTTACAGATGTCCCTGAAAGGCTCGAGGAGATCGTCACCAAAACGCTTGAGAAAAACCCGGACGAGCGCTATCAATCGGCAAAGGACCTGCTCATCGATCTAAAACGGTTAAAGCGCAAGCTCGAACTCGAAACAGAGATGCAGCGTTCGAATCAACCGTTGAGCGACGGAACCGTCAGAGATCCCAATTCAGTTGCTACGTCAAAGAAGAAAACCCGGGAGGCCTCCAGCATTCAATACATACGTGCCGGAGTTAAATTGCACCGAGGTACAACGTTCGCCATTTTCGGGATCATCGCGGCCCTTCTCCTAACATCGGCCTATTTAGCACGCAAGTACTGGCGGATCAGTGATCCGAATGAAGCGCGTTTTGCGTATGCGACCGACATCAGGCTGGCCGCCGAGGCATTGGAAACTTCCAACCTTGAGTCAGCAAAAAAATTATTGGATGCAACCAGGCCGAAGAAAGGTGAAGAAGACCTGCGTGATTTTGAATGGGGCTATTTAGCTCGGCTGCACGCAGAGAGAATGGCGTCGCAGCCTATCACGCTGAAAAACGAGGGCTGGGTAAACAGCGTAGCGTTCTCGGCGGATGGCAAAACGCTCGCCACCGGAAGCGACAACGCCCGATTGTGGGACGTGTCGACCGGGCAGCAGACTGCCGAATTCAAGGGCCATACGAAAGGCCTTGTTTCCGTTGCTATCTCACCGGATGGGACCAAACTCGCAACCGGAAGTTTCGATAAGACGGCAAAACTGTGGGACATCCCAACAGGGCAGATTCTATGGACGACAATTGCGAGCACGGGTACCGGGCTTGCCGTCGGGGGATTAGTATTTTCTCCGGACGGTAACACGCTTTCTGGCGAAGATGACGATCGCAAGATCATGGTCTGGAACGTTTCAACCGCGACGGAGACTACCCCGTACCTAAAATTCGGCAAGATCGGTCACCAGTTTGCAGTATCGCCCGACGGAAAGCTTCTGGCTGCACAAACCGGGGCGTTTTTTGTCACCGTTTTTGACATTGCCAGCGGGCGAAAGATGCTATCCATTGATGCGATCGGCTTCGTTAAAGAGGTGGTTTTTGCACCGGACTCGAAGTCGCTTCTTATTGCTGGATCGGAGAAGATCGCCAAGCTGTGGAGCCTGCCGTCAGGAAAGGAAGTAGGGACTTTTAAGGATGTAACTGGCGGCCTGGCATTTTCTCCCAACGGCAAGACGATCGCGATGTGCATCAAGGACACGATCAAGCTTTGGGATGTAGAAAAAGGTTACGATATCGCCATTCTCCGCGGGCATGCTAACGACGTGTTCACCGTCGCGTTCTCGCTGGATGGATTGAAACTGGCTTCAGGCGGCTTCGACAATACCGCGAAGATATGGAATGTGCCTACGGCCGAGACCCGAGGTATATTGCGTGGGCATACCAAGGCAATTAGTAACATTTCTTTTTCGCCAGATAGCAAATTGTTAGCGTCGGCGAGTGAAGATAAAACAGCCAGAATATGGGATGTCGAAATGGAACAAGTCAGACGTCCCTTGGGCGGCCACAGCGATGTTGTCGTTTTTACAGCATTTTCACCCGACGAACGCACCGTAGCGACCATCGCCAAAGACGGAATGATCAAGATTTGGGACATTGCCACCGGAAAGCAGCTTCTTAGCTTCGACAGCCTTAACCACGGTGGGGACCTTTTTTATTCGCCAAATGGCAAGCTTATTGCCACCGCAAATTTCTGGGACGGCAAAGATGTGAGTTTATGGGACGCGGCAACCGGAGATCTGCGTTGTTCATTTCCCATCAAATCGCCTTGGGGTGTTCGGTTTTCAAAGGACGGAAGTCGGGTTACGGCCCCCGGTGACTACAAAACGGTAAAACTTTGGGACACCGCCAACTGCGCGGAAACGTGGGTATTCAACATAGAGTCTGAGTTCAATTATTTAGCGGTATTCACGCCCGACGACAGGCTGATCGCTTTTCAAATAATCAATAGCGACCGGAGCCTGAAAATGATTGATACAGAATCCGGTAAGGAGCTAGCAACGTTCAGCGGCCACGATGAACAATTGGACTTTGCGGATATCTCGCCGAATGGAAAACGTTTGATCACCTACGACAAGGCGGGGCTGATAAAGGTATGGGATATCGCGAACGGCCAAGTATTACTGACCATAAAGACCGGCATCAAGGAGATCGGCTCGATCGCGTTGTCGCCCAACGGCAAGATCATCGCAACCGTCAGCGACGGAACGATCAAGCTGTGGCGCTCAGATCCTCTGAATTAATCTCTGTTTATTTGCTAGTCACCTGATCAACGTCGAGCTGCCAGGGGCAGGCAACGCCACATTCGCCTTTGGCGTGGATCCAATTAAAATAGGATATATTTTCGCGTTATGTTTTTCGTTGATGGAAATTTTCATAAATCTAAACCTTTGTGCTATATTCGAAAAACTATGAAGCCGACCATCCGCTAAGTAAACCTCAGAATTAGTGCTCAACCGTGCGCCGCCAGGTGCGTCGGGCGAGTTTTCCGGACACGTCCGTGTCTATTCACCAATTTTACGCAGGTTAAATTTATGTCTTTTAATTCTGAAACCCCACCTTTGGGGGCGGTCGATAATTCGTTTTGGGCGGTGATCCGTGAGGCGGTTCGCGGGTCGGAGCGTGATTTTACAACGGGGCCGATCGGGCTTGCGATATTTCTGCTGGCGGTGCCGATGATACTCGAGATGAGTATGGAGAGCCTGTTTGCCGTCGTCGATATTTTCTTCGTGGCAAAGCTTGGTGCCGACGCCGTAGCGATCGTCGGGCTGACCGAATCTGTGATGGCTCTGATCTACGCAGTCGCCTTCGGATTGGCAATTGCAGCGACGGCGACGGTTGCTCGTCGGACCGGTGAGAAAGACGCCGCCGGTGCCGCCAGGTCCGCCGCCCACGTGATCTATCTCGGCGTCATCGTATCGCTGGTCATCAGCGCGATAGGTATCGTTTTCGCTCCGAATATCCTCGCTTTGCTCGGCGCCAAGGCACACATTATCGAGGAAGGTTCGCGGTTCATGCGAATAATGCTCGGCGGCAACGCGGCTGTGCTGTTCATCTTTTTGCTCAACGCCATCTTTCGCGGAGCCGGTGACGCGGCGATCGCGATGCGTGTTTTGATACTGGCTAACGGCCTGAATATGGTGCTTTCGCCGTGTTTCATCTTTGGTGTCGCGTTCTTTCCGGAGCTTGGCGTAACCGGAGCCGCAGTCGGCACGACGATCGGCCGCAGTCTCGGCGTAATGTACGCGGCGTGGAAATTATTCGGCGGCAAAGGTCGCATCCACGTTGGCCGCGAGGCATGGAAATTTGACCCGACGCTTCTCGTAAAGCTGGTCAAACTCTCGTCCACCGGCGTTTTCCAGCTACTCATCGCAACCGCAAGCTGGACCGCCCTGATGCCGATCATGGCTGGGTTTGGCGAAGTCGCGATCGCTGGTTATGTAATCGCACTTCGGGTCGTGATGTTTGCTCTGCTCCCGGCTTTGGGCCTGAGCAATGCTGCGGCAACGATGGTCGGGCAGAATCTCGGTGCCGGAAAACCCGAACGCTCCGAGGCGGCGGTATGGAAAGCAGCGTGGTTCAATGCCGCGTTCTATTTCGGCATTGGCGTCGTGTTTTGGCTGTTTTCGAATCAGATCATCGGTATCTTTACGCAGGAACCCGAGGTTTTGCGATACGGCACGTCGGCGCTGCACATCATCGCGTACGGCTTTGCGTTCTATGGCCTCGGGATGGTGCTCGAAACGGCATTTAACGGTGCCGGCGATACTTGGACGCCGACGTATCTCAATCTGCTGATCTTCTGGGCCTTCGAGATACCGTTAGCGTATGCGCTCGCTTACAAATTCGAAATGGGTCCCGACGGCGTATTCTGGGCGATCACACTTGCATTTTCGCTATTGGCGATCGCCAGCGGATTGCTATTTAGACGAGGTAAGTGGAAGCTGAAGACGGTGTAGGATGGAACCGCAGAGTCGCTGAGACGCAAAGGAAGATTTGGCCGCAGATGATCGAATAGGCTTATCCGTGGCATCGGAGTTTATTTGCAGTCAAAAATTTTATGGTCTTCTCTGCGTCTCGGCGTCTCTGCGGTAAAATGCCTTATGCCCAACCACGTCTTTCCCGATCCGCTGACCTACGATTATCCCGAGTGGGTGCAGATCGGACCGTACGTGTATCGTTCGGATGACGTGGTCGCGTACGGTACGCCGCTGACGGTCGAAAATGTTCGCGAGGCTTATGAGAAGGGCATTTTCCCTTGGTACACCGAGGGAATGCCGCTGCCATGGCATTGCCCTGAGTTGCGCGCCGTACTCGAATTTGCCGACCTGCGCATTCCGCGCAGCCTTACAAAAGAACGGCGAAAGGCAGAGTTTACTTTCACCATCGACCAGGCGTTCACCGAAGTAATACGCGAATGCTCGCGCGCCTATCGTCCCGGTCAGGGCGGGACGTGGATCACGTCGGATTTTGAAAGGGTTTATTCCGAGCTTCACCACGAAGGCGATGCCCACAGCGTCGAGGCGTGGGACCGCGGTGGCAACCTGGTCGGCGGCCTCTACGGCATTGATGCCGGTGGCGTTTTCTGCGGCGAATCGATGTTCTACAAAGCCCCAAATGCCTCAAAACTCGCCCTTCTCCACTTGATCGATCACTTAAAACAACAAGGTTCGACCTGGCTCGACGCACAGGTGTCGACGCCGCATATGGAAGCTCTGGGGGCAAAGGGGATCGACCGTTTGGAGTTTCTGGATAAACTCCGTTCGTCCCAACGGTCGGGCAATCGCATTTTTTAATTTATTCAAACAGGATACACAGGATTCATCGCTGAATTGCTTATCCTGCATATCCTGTCTATCCTGTTTGATTATCTATGAATGGAAAATTTCTCATCTACGGAGCCAACGGCTACACCGGCGAACTTATCACGCGAATGGCCGCTGAGCGGGGCTTGAAACCGATTCTCGCGGGACGCAACGAAGCGAAGGTCTCGGAGCTTGCGGCGAAGTATGGCTTTGAGCATCGTGCGTTCTCGCTCGATGACACGGCAAAGCTCGATGCGGCTTTGCAAGAGGTCGATATGGTGCTGCATTGTGCCGGTCCGTTTTCGATCACATCGCGGCCGATGGTCAAGGCTTGTTTGCGAAACGGCAAGCACTACACCGACATCACGGGCGAGATCAGTGTTTTTGAAACGTGTGCGGCGATGGATAAAAAGGCTGTCGAGGCCGGTGTGATGGTGATGCCGGGCGTCGGGTTTGATGTCGTGCCGAGCGATTGTCTCGCCGTGCATTTGAAAGATCGCCTGCCGACTGCGACGCATCTTTCGCTCGCATTCTACGGTATGGGACGCATCTCGCACGGGACGCAGGCGACGATGACGATGAACGTCGGCAAGGGCGGAGCGATCCGCAAAGATGGCAAAATCACGAGCGTTCCAGCCGCGTGGAAAACACAGGAGATCGACTTCGGCGAAGTCAGAACCGCGAGCGGTAGCGACCGGGTGAGTAAGCAAGGCGTGACCATCCCCTGGGGCGACGTCTCGACAGCCTTTTACTCGACCGGCATTCCAAACATCGAGGTCTTCACCGTCGTGCCGCCGTCCAGTCTCAAGATGATGAAGATGTCCCGCTACCTCGGCTGGCTCCTCGCGACCGGGCCTGTACAGAAGTATCTGCAATCTAAAATTCCCGCCGGCGGCCCATCCGACACTGAACGGGAAAAAGGCAAAACCCTAATGTGGGGCAAAGCCACTGACCCCGATGGCAACACAGCCGAAGCCCACCAACAAGGTCCCGAAGGCTACACCCTAACCGCCATCGTCGCCCTAAACATCGCCGAAAAGATCACGAGCGGCAACTTCACACCCGGCTATCAAACACCGGCAAAAGCCTATGGAGCCGGTCTGGTGTTGGAAATCGCAGGCGTCGAGCGGCAGGATGTAAGTTGATGAATCTGGCTTATTTTAGACCGACGCGGCTGACCAGATCATCGAATCGCGGGTCGTCGCGAAGTGGATCAAACTGCGGCTCTACCTGAAGAAATGCGATCCAAAACCCATGTTGTCGATAACTTCTTTCCAGATATTCGAATGCTTTATCTTTGTTACCTAGTCTGGCATACAAGCCCGCGCGGCGGACGCCCCCCTCAGCCTCACCCTCAACCTCACGTTCTCTCTCAAGCAAAACGCCACGCCAGCCGGATCTTTGATATGCCGTCTTGAACCGCCCGATGGTCTCATCATCTTCTTTCTGAAGTGTTAGAGATTTAAGAAACCACTCAAATGTTTCAGATTCGTTTCCCTGCGCTTCCAATGTTCTAATGAGCCAATTGTAAGAGCCGGGGTCTTCCTCCTTCGCTTCGATCATTCGTTTGTATTGTGCGACGGCTTCGTCATAGCGCCGGGCAAAATACAAGACATTCGCGTAAATCCGCTGATTAAAAAACGATGTCGGATCACGGTCTATTGCCGTCTTGATGTCGGCAATAGCCTCGTCAAACCGCCCGCGAGTCGCAAGATAACTCGAATAGGCATGATGCGCCACCGGCGAGTTAGGATCCAGTTCGAGGGCACGCTTGCAATCGCGCTCCGCTCCGGCAAAATCATATTCATAGGAGAATTTTTTCCAGCACAACGCGCTATACCCCTCAGAAAGATTAGGGTCCAGAGCCAACGCTTTATTGGCTGCTTCGATCGATTTTTGATAGTCTGCGCTGTGAGCAATGCCCGCCCAGGCACGCGCGTAATTCGGATCCAGCGTGACCGCTTGCTCAAAATTTTCACGCGCTCTTTCTACTTTTTCTCCCCGCTGATCGTATAAAATCATGCCTTGCAGATAGAGCCGATAGGCTTCCTCATTGTCTGTCCCGCGTTTCGCCGTCTGGCCGCTCGACGTAGTCGCAAACCGCGCCAACAATTTGTCTCCAACCTCGCCGGCGAATGCGTCTTGTATCGCAAAGACACTCGCAGCATCCTTTTCACTCTTATACGTCCACTCGATCTGACCGTTGGCTACATTGAAAAGTTGCGAGGTGATTTTTATCTTTCCTTCCGCTAATTGATAGTTCGACGAGAGAACGTAATCTACCTGCTGCTCTTTTCCCGCCGCTAACGCGTCTTGTTCAATTTCTGCATATTTACGAGTAGCGCTCAGAGGTCGAACAATAAATCCTTTCATCGAACTGAGCCTCTGTATCA
>JANPDK010000096.1:0-64735 GCA_031431415.1 Acidobacteriota bacterium
GTCGTGATGCCGCAGATGGGTGAGTCGATCACCGAGGGAACCGTTTCGAAATGGCTGAAACGCCTCGGTGAGCGTATCGAAAAAGATGAGGCGATCCTCGAGATCTCGACCGACAAAGTCGACGCCGAGGTGCCGAGCCCCGGCGCCGGGGTGCTGCTTGAGATTCGCACGCAGGAAGGCGAAACCGTCGAGGTCGGCACTGTTGTCGCGATCGTCGGCGAAGAAGGCGAGGTCTCAGCGGCAGATGCAGCAGCACCGGCAGTCGCCGAGGTCGAAATGACCACCGCATCAGAACCAGAACCCGAAGCGATTCCAGTGGAACCGGTCGTAGCAGCACCGGCAGTGGCAGAAACGCCTGTTGGACCGACTGCTCCTCCTGCTACTGCTTCTGCCGCTGCTACTGCTACTGGTTCAGCCGCTGAGGTCGTCATGCCCCAAATGGGCGAATCCATCACCGAAGGCACCGTCTCAAAATGGCTCAAAGCCGTAGGCGACAAGATCGAAAAGGACGAGCCGCTGCTTGAAATATCGACCGACAAAGTTGATGCTGAAGTTCCTTCACCTGCGGCCGGAACGCTGCTCGCGATCAATGTTCAGGAAGGCGAAACGGTCGAGGTCGGTTCGGTTTTGGCATTGGTTGGCGCCGAGGGCACGGTTGGCGGTCCGGCTGTCGCGAAAACCGAGCCGCAGCAAATGGCTGCCGCGGCGGAGTCACCCAATGGAAGTGGAGATGAGAAAGCTATGGCGGCAGCAGTCGCGACTCCGCACTCCGCACTCCGCACTCCGCACTCGTTAGATGAACTTCGCCGAACAAAGTCGAGCCCATTGGTCCGCAACATCGCAAAAGAACATGGCATCGACATCACACGTATCCCGGGCAGCGGAATAAGTGGACGTGTGACAAAGGACGACATCCTTTCGTTCCTCGAAACTGGTGCAGCTCTTAGGCCGCAAGATCTGCTGGTAAAAGGTGCTCCAACGATGACTAACGTCTCAGCGTCGGCGACGAAACCCACACCGGTATTCACACCGCCGAAAGGCCCGATCCAGACAGAAGACCGCATCGAGAAAATGTCGGTGATGCGTAAGAAGATCGCTGAGCACATGACTTTCTCCAAACAAACTTCGGCCCATGTGACGAGCGTTTATGAGATCGACATGACCAATGTCGCGAAATTCCGCACAGCGAATCAGGCTGTGTTTCAGGCCAAATTTGGCACCAAGCTGACCTTTATGCCGTTCATCTTTCAGGCCGTAACGGCGGCGATCCGCGAGCATCGCATTGTCAATTCGCAGGTCGATGGTGACAATATCGTTTACAAGGGCGATATCAATCTCGGCATGGCCGTCGCTCTCGACTGGGGCCTGATCGTACCTGTGATTCGCAATGCCGAGACGCTGTCACTCGCCGAAATTGCGGTCAAGGCAAACGACCTTGCCGATCGTGCCCGTACCAAGAAACTCAGCCCCGACGAAGTTCAGGGCGGGACATTTACAATCACTAATCCCGGCGTTTTCGGTGGCCTTTACGGCACACCGATCATTAATCAGCCGCAGGTCGCGATCCTCTGCGTTGGCACGATCGAAAAGCGGGCGAAAGTAATGACCTCAGCCGACGGCGACGATTACATCGCGATCCGTCAGATGGCGTATTTCGCATTGACATACGATCATCGGGTTGTTGACGGTGCGGATGCCGAAAGGTTTTTGGCTTATCTCAAGACTTATCTTGAACAAGCACCGTTCGCGATCTGAGACAAGCCTGCTTTTATCGGCTTTTTGCGTAAATAAATGTTGTTGGAAAAGGTTCGGTTTTGCTGTATCCTATAGATATTGAGTTCGTTTGGCCGCTCCCATATTAGGCCGTTTCTTCCGTTTGTGGTTGGCGACGTATTGCCGCCATTTGCTTTTTCCGGTGAGGTTCACCAATGACTTCGGCATTGAGGACAACATTCGGCTACAACCTTCGCGGCATTAGCCGCGTCAAATCTGCCGGAGTCTTTTCGATCCTAAAGCTTTCATACAGGAGTTGATCATGTTCAAAAAAATCTCAATTTTAGTGTTGTCACTCGCCATCGGTGCGGTTGGCGTTTTTGCCCAGAATGCTCAGCTTCGCTCGGCCGTTGCAGGCCAGAAATACAAGATCAAGGGCGTCGTCGTTAGCAAAATAGATGACACCACCTACATTATCAATGATTCGGTCGGCGTCGACACCAAGATCGTAGTATCGCCAGGTGCCAGCATTAAGCACAATGGCTTTTTTGGCGGCGATAAATATCCTGTCTCGGCTCTGGTAAAGGGCTTGACCATGGAGGTCGAAGGTGTTGGTGATAGCTCGGGTAGCGTAATGGTAAACAAGGTTCGCTTTGAAAAAGCCAACCTGGTCGCTGCTCAGGCGCTCGACAAACGCGTGGCGCCAGTCGAGGAGCGGGTCACCGCCGCTGAGCAGAACGCCCAGCGTATTTCTGGCCAGATAGACGAACTGATGGCAATCTCAAACGCTGCAAAGGGCGGTGCGAAAGCTGCTCAGGACACGGCCGATGCCGCTGTAGCCGGCGTTAACGAGACAAATAAGCGCATCTCAACCATGGATGATTACGTCATTCAATCGACCGCGACGGTAAATTTTAAGGTAAACAGTGCTGTTCTTTCCGCTGAAGCAAAATCTTCGCTTGATCAGGTAGCCGCCACCGCCAAGACGCTCAAGGGCTATGTGATAGACGTTACCGGTTACGCCTCTGCTGAGGGCGACGCTAAGAAAAACAAGGCTCTCAGCCAAAGGCGTGCTCTTGCGGTCAAAGAATACCTGATCGAGAATCACGACATCGATCTTCGCAGATTCCCGGAATCGTATGGCTTTGGTGAAATGAAGGCCGTAGCCGACAACACCACCCGCGAAGGCCGCGAGCAGAACCGCCGCGTCGAGGTCAAATTGCTTATCAACCGAGGTCTCAACACAAACGTTGAGATCAAAACCTCGAACTAACTTGTTCATCCGTGAAACGAGGGCGTAACGCGTGGCTGAGATCTATTTACTCAGCCACGCCAAGCCCTCATTCTTTTTGTCGCCAGTTCGTATAATATTGCCATGCCAAGTCAGCCTTTCAGATTCGGAATAGTCGGTGTCGTGATACTTACCTGCATGTCGGCCGCATTTGGGCAAACTCCTACTCCAAAGCCGACACCCGATGACGAGGTGATCAAGGTCGATTCGCGGCTGATCGTTGTGCCCGTGTCTGTTACAGATGCAAACGGCCAAGCCGTTACGGGTCTTACAGCTGCTGATTTTCGGATCGCCGAAGAAGGCCGTCAGCAGTCGATCGAGAGCCTAGGCAGTGCAGATATCGTGCCGCTCGAGATCGCCCTGCTATTCGATGTCTCGGCGAGCACCGACCCGATGTTTCGGTTTGAGCAAGAGACGGCCGCAAAGTTTCTCCGCGAGGTGATGCGTGCCGACGATAGAGCGACCATATTTACTATCGGCCAGACACCATCTTTGGTCCAGAGCCGCGAGACGGCCGAAAAGGCGATCGACAGCATCTTCCGGCTAGAGACAACCAAGGGAGCTACTGCGTTCTTCGATACCGTTAAGTTTGCAGCCGATCACCTGCGAAAAAACTCGCCCGAAGGCCGCCGGCGTGTCATTGTAATCATCTCGGACGGTGAAGACAATTTTAGTGTCGGTGTTCAAAAGGCACAGCGTGCGGCAGAAAGCCGTCTGGTCGAAAAGGGGCCGGATCCCGAATTTAAGAAGCTGGGAAAGATCATCGTTCAGGCTCAGGAGATGGCAAAGACTGAGGAGCGGCAACGAGTATTACGCTCGCTACAGGACGCGGATATTGTTCACTATTCCATAAACCCTGCGGGTAGTTCTTATCTTCTAAACAAGATCAGCGTGTTTGGCCAGGAAAATATGCAGCGATTTTCCACTGAGACCGGCGGAACCGCGTTTCTGCCAAAATTCCTGCCCGTAGACACGAAGGATCAATATCAAAATAGCAATAACCGTCGCCAAAACTCGGAGACACTCGAACGTATCTTTCGCCAGCTAGCCAACGAGCTACGGTCGCAGTATCTGATCCAGTATTATTCGGAGTCCGGGTTTCCTGCAAACAAATTCGTCAAACTGGATGTCGCCGTACCCGGCCGCGGCAACGTGCGTGTGCGTTCGCGACAGGGCTATTACGTCAAGAACTAGCTGTCACTGCTTTCGCCGGCCATTACTTTCATCTTGCCCATTTCAAAATTTGATGGCTGGCGTTGCGGTGCGACTTCGCCCTGAACTCCCATGGGTTTGGTATTGCTGTTCGCCTTTGAATTTGTGTTCCTTGGCGTCGGGGCTGCTATCGCTCCCATCGTGTGCATCTCAGGCGTCGGGGTGGCAAAGGGGATAGCTACGAGTTTTCCTACGATCGTCTTCTGCTTCGAAAAAGCCGAAACAAACAACACGCCCGTAAACAAAGCCATCAAAAGCGAGGCCACAGCCGTCGCCCACAGCTTGGTTCGCTGTTTAACCTTGGCCCAACCAACCGGACAATCCGCCGTGATCACGCTGCCATCGGTACGCTTGTAAAACCGCACGCAAAGCCGCCCCTCGGCGTTCATCACCAACTTCTCAGCCTCATCCCGCGTCATGCCAGAGAGGTTGTAAACGTTGAGTTTGCAATCGCCGCAAAACCGCTTGCGGTCATCGCCATACATCTCATTCCAATCCGCACTACACGGACTCGCGACCGATAAATTATTCAAAGGACTGTCGAATCTAGGCATATAAGAACTCCGTTCAATAAAATGCAGCGTTTGCTGTTGAGTATTGAACGAGGTCTGAAGGAAAAACTTGCACTATAGTTAAGCTAAATTACTTTCTAACAGTCTGAGGGGTGTCCGAAATGATCGGGATCAGTCGCCGGAGTGCCTTATTAATAGAGATGGAGTCAGGGAAGTGCTCACGAACGTCGGGTTCGATCGCGGCAAAGTAGTCATCACTTACCAAACGGTCGCCGTCGAAAATACGTACCGAATGACCTGCCTTGTAAGCCGTGGCGTACCTCCCCTTAATTGCTGCTTTGTCAGTGAAATCGTACTCAGCCAACATTTCATCGTCTTTGTTCTTCATAAACTAATCGCTCTTTAGCCGTTGCCCTTCGACTACTAATTATTCTGATGATAATTCTCGAGTCCGCGTCGTCCACTTCGGTATGAACAACCAACAACATTCTATCAATTGATGACTTACCAATGCTGATATATCGCTCTTCGCGTTCAGAATGGGACTCGTCAGCGTATGTGACAAGTGACTCATCTTCAAAAACGGATTTCGCCTCTTCGAAGCTTACCTTGTGTTTTCGTAGATTCGATCTAGCTTTGCTAAGATCCCATTCAAAGATCAATTCCATCGCCCAATATCATACCACTCAAGGTAAAATCCTCCGATATTTATGCGTGATCGGCCTACGCCTGCCAACCCCGATCGCGTTCTTCGAAATGATCAACGTCGGCGGCAATTGCTGCCTTTTAAACTCATTCGCTGGATGCTCGACTTTGTTCAGGATCCAAAAAACTCGCTCGGCATCGTGGCCGGCAGCGATTATTTCGGCGGGGGAGGCTTTTTGTTCGAAGTACATTTGCAGGATCGGGTCCATCACTTCGTACGGCGGCAGGCTGTCCTGGTCGAATTGGTTCGGGGCAAGCTCGGCAGACGGTTTTTTGTCGATAATCTTGTTTGGAACGATCTCGCGTCCGGCTTTTTCGTTCATGTGCCGGGCGATCTGCCAGACTTCGGTCTTTAGGACATCGCCAAGCACGGCGAGCCCTCCGTTGGTGTCGCCGTAGAGCGTGCAGTAGCCGACGGCGAGTTCGCTTTTGTTGCCGGTCGAAAGGAGCAATCTTCCCTCGGCATTTGATATCGCCATGAGGATCACGCCGCGAAGCCGCGATTGCATATTTTCGGCCGCCAGCGACTCGCCGCCCCTAGTCGGCTTGTGCAATTCCATCTGTTTGAGCAGAACTTCGAACGTATCTGAGATCGGCTCGATGCGGCTTTCGCAGCCGAGGTTTCGGATCAGCTCTTCGCTGTCCTTGATACTGCCCTGGGATGAGAATGGCGATGGCATCATTACGCATACCAGGTTTTCCGCACCCATCGCTTCACAGGCGAGTGCGGCCACGAGTGTTGAATCAATACCACCGCTCAAACCGAGAACAGCTTTCTTAAACCCATTCTTAGCCGCATAATCGCGTATCCCGAGCACCAACGCCTTGTGTATCGAATCGACCTCGCCGCCCGTAATTCCGCGGGCATCGGGCTTTCGCACATCGAGTTCGACCGTCTCGACAAACTCCTCAAACGCCGCCGCCTGCAAGATGATATCGCCCTGTTCGTCCGCGATCAGACTCGCTCCATCAAAGATAATGCCGTCGTTGCCACCAACCAGATTCACAAAAACGATCGGCCGCTTTTGTAGCTTGGCACGATGCGCGACCATGTCGCAGCGTAGTCGGATCTTGCCTTTGTTATAGGGCGAAGCATTCACCGAGACGATAATGTCGGCTCCCATCGCCAGAACTTCGTCGGTCGGGTCGCTCTCGTACAAACGCTCCTTCCAGAACGTCTTGTCGTTCCAAAAATCCTCACAGACAACCACGCCAAGCTTTACACCATTGACCTCAAACAAACGCCTGTTCCGCCCGTCGCTCGGCTCAAAATATCGCGGATCGTCAAAAACATCGTATTCCGGCAGGAGAGTCTTATCCGCAAAACCAAGCAATTCTCCATTCGATATCACCGCCGCCGAATTGTATAAACGCCTGCCGTCCGTGTCGTCGTTCCGCCTGATCGTCCCCAAGACCGCCGTTATACCAATCGTCGCCGGAATAATTTCCCTGAGCGGATCGCCCACATGCTCAATAATATCGCGGTCCTGAAACCAATCCTGCGAAGTATACCCATGCGTAACAACCTCAGGAAAAACAACCAGATCCGAACCATCGCTCTTTGCTTTTTCAATAGCAGCGATGATCTTCGAAACATTCCCGGCAATATCGCCGTTGGTCGTGTTGATCTGGGCGATAGTGACTCGCATAGTAAAGTATTTACCGCAGAGACGCAGAGTCGCGGAGGAAAACAAAACCGCTGGAATAGACCAAATAAAATCTCATTTGCTCTGCGTCTCGGCGTCTCTGCGGTTTTCACTTCGCTTCACCATCGTCAACCGATTTCCGCGCTCGTTGTATTGAACCTCGTCCATGATGTTGTAGATGAAGAGAACGCCGCGACCGCTGGTTTTGAAGAGGTTTTCGGGGTCGAGCGGATCAGGAATGTTGTTCACGTCGAAGCCCTCGCCCTCGTCCTCGATGGTGAACTTGGCCTCAGCCTTTGAGACCTCGGCGATGATGCGAACCAGTTTTTGAGCGTCAAATTTATTGCCGTGTTTCACCGCATTCACAAAGGCTTCGTCGAGGGCGACAAAGAGGTTTGACTCCTCGGGTTTGATAACGCCGAGCTTTTCGACCCGTTTCATCAGATACTCGAGCACGATATGCATCGTCGAGATCGCGGACGGCAGCTCAAACTCAATATACTCGTGGAGATCGGCAACAGTCTCGATCGTATCGACAAAGCGTATCTTGTAGTCGAGCACGGTCGCGACAAGATTCTTGAGCTCTTCTTCGTCAAAATTATCACGGCGATAGTTTGAAGCACACAGCTTAAAAGCCTTTACATGCTCCTTCGCCGAGACCGCAGGAAAATCCGGCAGGCAAACAGGCTCGTCGATATTTACCGAGGCCTCGTCGCCGTGTCGCACATCGAGGTCGGTGATGACGAGGTCGTAACCTTCCATGTTCTTGATCGACATCGCAGCACGGCGGCTATCGACGATATTGACCGTATGCCCGACGTGCATAAAAACCTCTTCGAGCGCCGTTGCGAGGTCGTCGTGGTCGTCAATGATAAGGATTTGTCGCTGCATAAAGCGAGGGAAAGTGCTACTGACAAGTACGATTGAGCTAATACCGTTGTTGCAAATAATACCCCAAATTGGTAGATATCTTCTAACTGTGCCAGAACAAAACGATCAAGTTTATAAGTTTGTCTCGCTGTCGAACTACTCATTTAAGAAACGGGTATTGATTCGGGTCATCGATGTTGCATTCTTTTCATTCATCAAAATTCTCGGACGGCTGTCTCGATTTGAGATACAAGGGCTTGAGCGGTTCGACTCGATCATTTCTGACGGTAAGCTGCCGATCCTCGCCGTTTGGCACGACCGCATTTTGCTCTCAGGATACTTCTGGCAAAAGCGTGGTATCGGTGTCTTGATCTCGCAAAGCACTGATGGCGAGGCTATCGCACGTTCGTCTCAAAGACTTGGCTATGGTGTGATCCGCGGCTCATCATCTCGCGGAGGAGCTCAAGCTCTGGCCGACATGGTTCGCGCTATGGAGAACGGATTGCCAATGTCGATGACCGTCGATGGTCCCCGCGGACCGCGATACGTGGCAAAGATCGGCTCAGTCAGTCTTGCTAAAAAGACCGGAAACCCGATACTGCCGTTTGTAATCGAACCGAAGAAGATTTGGACATTAAAAAGCTGGGACAGAATGCAGATACCCAAACCGCTTTCGCGTGCTGTCGTCATCATCGGGCAGCCGATCTATGTTGCTAAAGACGCATCGAGCGCGGAGGTAGAGGCAAAGCTTGGCGAACTGCAAACATCTCTCGATGATCTTGTGGAGCGCGGCAAAGCGTGGAGCGGACGCCTGACCTAACCGATCGCATCCTCGATCGTTTCAACCGGTTCCGCCGACAAAAAATTCGCCGCCAACAGCACATAACTGATCCAAATTGAATCAGCCAACAACAGATGCCCAAGCTGCATTACTATCGGAGCGAGCATAAAAAGCGTGGCAGAACCAACCGCTAGTTGGGCCAAAACGAGCAGCGACAGTACGTTTGACCACCGCACCACGCCCTTTTCTTTGCCGCTCTCCTTAGCGAGCCAGCTGGTCAAGAATATCAAAAACACGCTTGTCAGGATCGCCGTGATCGGATGCAGCAGGCGTAGCCGGAGCAGAATGTTTGACGTTGGTGAAAAATCCTGTGCGACTCCTGCGGCGATCGTTCCGGCGGGAAAGATCATGTGCGAGAGAGCCGCGATCGAACCGCTGATGCCGACAATAAACACTGCGGCCACGCCGATCGCAACCACTGCAATATACTTCTTATCGATATTCCACCTTAGTCTCGCCCCGCCACTCGCGTATCGCGCAGTCAGCGTTAGAAACGCCAGCAAAATAAATGTGTTTATCAGATGACCAGCCATCCAAAACGGCCGTTCAGGTGTCAGGTTTTCTGCCGTGTTTCCTGTCAATACGAGTCCGGCTCCAAGCAGGCCCTCGATAATGACAAAAATAAACGATCCCACAGCCATCCGCAGCGTCAGCCGATCTTGCTCTCCTTTTTGGCGTCGCCAACGCACAAATGCCCAGATGACTAAAACAACTATCAGGACTCCGGCCATCGAGCTTGTCACCCGATGCGAGAACTCGATCAACGTTTTTATTTCAGGTGCCGACGGAACAACTTCACCGCCGCATGTCAGCCAATGCTGTCCGCAGCCGTCGCCGCTCTTTGACGCACGGAGGAAAACACCCCACAGAATGACGATGACGTTCCACGCCACCACCAGCCACGCGTAGCGTGCAAAATTATTTAGCTTTGTAAAACCACCCATTTTGCTTAGAATAGCACTTTCGTCGCTCCGAAAAAATGAAACCTCTCGCTGTAGTTATCGCTCTTCTCCTTGCACTGTCGATCACGGCTTTGTCCGCGTCGCCGTATGTTCTCGTGCTCGGCACGGGCCAGGATGCGGGCGTGCCGCAGATGGGCTGCGAGACGCCGTTTTGCAAGCGTGCGTGGGCTGACGAGACACTTCGCGAAATGGTATCGTCGATTGCTCTCGTCGATCCGGACAGCGGCGAACGCTGGATCTTCGACGCCACGCCGTATCTGCCCGAACAGTTCGAAATGCTCAAGCGATCGACGGCCGACCGCTCGAACCGCATCGATGGCATCTTCCTCACTCATGCTCACATCGGCCATTACACCGGCTTGATGTACCTCGGCCGCGAGTCGATGAATACAAGTGGCGTCAAGGTTTTTGCGATGCCGCGAATGCGGCAGATGCTCGAGCAAAACGCTCCGTGGTCGCAACTCGTCAGCCTCAAAAACATCGCGATCCAGCCGCTTGCTGACAAAACTGAAGTTCGCCTTAATAGCCGCATCACCGTCAAGCCATTCCTCGTCCCGCACCGTGACGAGTTCTCCGAAACCGTCGGCTACCGTATCAAAACGTCGTCGAAAACGCTCGTCTTCATCCCCGATATCGACAAGTGGAGCAAGTGGCAAACGCCGCTTGCGGATGTCGTCAAGGCCAATGATTTTCTGCTCATCGACGGCACTTTCTACGCTGACGGCGAGATCACGAGGCCGATGAGCGAGGTGCCGCATCCTTTTGTAACCGAGACGATGGATCTGCTCAAAGGGCTCAGTTCTGGCGATCGACGTAAGGTTCATTTTATTCATTTCAATCACAGCAATCCGCTTGTGCAGCGTAATGCAAAGAAGATCCGCGAGGTGCAGCTCAAGGGCTTTCGCGTCGCAAAAACCGGCCTAAAACTCGATCTGTAATGGCAAAGGAACGCATCGACAAGTTACTGGTCGAGCAAGGCCTGGCAGATTCCCGCACACGGGCCGCGGCCATGGTGATGGCCGGAATTGTGCTTGTCGGGGAAAGAAAAGCAGAAAAACCGTCAGATAAATTTGAGACGACCGCAACCATTCGGGTAAAAGGTGCGTCTATAGACTTGAAATACGTCGGCCGTGGCGGTCTGAAATTAGAAGCAGCGTTGCGGGAATATAATGTCGATGTCGAGGGATCAAATTGCATAGACATCGGCTCGTCGACAGGCGGCTTTACCGATTGCCTGTTGCAGCACGGAGCCAGCCGCGTGGTCTGCATCGATTCGGGAACGAACCAGCTCGTCTGGTCGCTCCGCACCGATGAACGCGTCGAGGTTCGTGAGCAGACCAATGCTCGCGATCTGGTGCCGACCGATTTTGAAACTCTATTTGATCTTGCTGTGATGGACGTTTCATTCATCTCGGTGACAAAAGTTATACCGGCGATCCTGCCATTGCTGGTGGAAAATGGGCGACTGATCGTTCTGATCAAACCGCAATTTGAGGTCGGCCGTGGCGAGGTCGGCAAGGGCGGCATCGTGCGTGACAGTGAAAAACATGAGCGTGTCGTAAGTGAGATCAACGGGTTTGCCACCGGACTGGGATTGAAAGTGAGTGGCCTGATAGATTCGCCAATACTGGGTGCAGAAGGAAACAAGGAGTTTTTGGCTCTATATGCAAAAGGAAACCGCGACTGAAACCGAAAAAGACCAGACCTTTGTCGAAGGGCTCGATTTCTATTTTGACGAAGGCCTGATGGTACTCACACGCAAATACCTGCTCGATCGTGGCACCTGCTGCGATACAGGCTGTCGCCATTGCCCGTACTCGATCGCATCTGCGGCAAGTTCATAGCATAAAGACCTCGAGGTCGCCATCATTCGTCCGGTCGCCTCCATTATCATTCCCATTATTCGTACTACTACCAGACTCCGTATCATCTATATATGCGTCTTCATATATATGAGCGGTTGGCTCATCAATAAAGTCAGTGTCCGCCAAGTAGACATCAATACCGTCCATCCTCATCACAGCTATCGACGAGATCAGACTCTCCAATATTCGTCGCTGAGCCGCATCGCGTGGATATCTGATGCCGTAGTAGACCCATTTGCCATCGCGACTTGTCGTCACCATTCCTGCATTGCGTAGATAGGCCAGATGTCTAGACACTTTTGGCTGACTCTCTTTTAATCGGTCTGCCAAAAATCCTACGGCAACGGGACCGTCGGCCATAAGTGCCAAAAGCCGAAGCCTGGTCTTATCTCCGAGAGCGAGAAACATTGTTTCCAGTTGTGCAAATGTCGTTTCGTGCATCTGACCTCCTGTGTCGGCATCTTTATATTACTGTATCCATATATATTAAGCAACAGGGAATTTCACTCACACTTTCCTCTCCGAATTGATTTGCCCGCAACTCTCGTTTACGATTAACGCTATTAGCTAACAACACCATGAGCGAACGATCTCTCTTCACCAAATCAGTCCATGCGGGCGACGACCATTCTAGCCATTTTGGAGCACTGTCGGTTCCGATCTACTGCGCGTCGGTCTTTGCCTTTCCGGATGCTGACGAAGGTGCGGCTATTCATAACGAAGAGAAGGACGGCTATTATTACGGTCGCCTCGGCAACCCGACGCAGGGTGCCCTCGAAACGGCGGTCGCCGAACTTGAGAATGGCGAGCAGGCACTCGCACTCGCATCGGGAATGGCCGCGATCTCTGCCGCCGTATTTACATTGGTAAAAGCGGGCGAACACGTCGTCGCACCGCAGTCTATGTACGCCACGGCGATCAATTTCTTTCACCACATTCAGGAGCGATTCGGAATCGAGACCACATTTGTCGACGCGACCGATGCCGAGAATTACCGTACGGCTGTCCAGCCTAATACTCGCCTCTTTTGGATCGAGACGCCGACGAATCCGCTTGTCTTGATCACCGATATCGATGCCGTTGTGCGAATCGCCCGCGAGCATTCGATCAAGACCGTTGCGGACAACACCTTCGCGACGCCATTCAATCAACGGCCGCTCGAGCTTGGCGTAGATGCTGTCATCCATAGTGCGACCAAGTATCTCGGTGGCCACGGCGACCTTACTGCGGGTGTTCTGGTTGGTAGTAGCGAGGTAGTCGATGGCGCGCGTCAAGGTGCCAATAAATTCTACGGCGGCAACATCGCTCCGCAAGTTGCCTGGCTCGTGATACGCGGTATCAAGACATTGGCACTGAGAATGGAGCGTCATAATGCAAACGCATTCGCTATAGCGAATATGTTGGGCGATCATCCGAAGGTCGAGGCTGTTTTTTATCCTGGCCTTGAGTCTCATCAGAACCACGAGATCGCCAAGCGGCAGATGCCCGGGGGGTTTGGCGGTATGATCGGCTTTGATCTTGGTACGGTTGAGCGCGGAAAGGCATTTGCCAACGCTGTCAGGCTCTGTACGCTCGCAACGTCGCTCGGTGGCGTCGAAACTATCCTGCAGCACTCGGCGTCGATGACTCATGCGACGCTCCCACGAGAAGATCGGCTTAAAGCAGGCGTCACAGACGGCCTCATCCGCCTTTCGGTCGGCATCGAAGACGTCGACGACCTGATCGAGGATATCACCCAAGCTCTCGACGCAATCTAACATATCCGTGTATCGTAATATGTCGTACATACTCGCACTCGACCAGGGCACAACCAGCAGCCGCTCGATCATCTTTGACCACTCCGGCAACGTTGTCTCGGTCGGCCAGCAGGAACATCGGCAGATATACCCTGCGTCCGGATGGGTCGAGCATGATCCTGGAGAGATCTGGGAAACGCAAATGGCTACGGTTACCGAGGCCCTTGGCAAAGCCAATCTTTCGGCATCGGACATTGTTGCGCTCGGCATCACCAACCAGCGCGAAACCACCATCATTTGGGATCGTGAAACAGGCGAGCCCATCCACAACGCCATTGTCTGGCAAGACCGTCGTACGGCCGCGATGTGTGATTCTATCCGTGAAACGCATGGCAAAATGATACGCTTCAAAACGGGCCTTGAGGTCGATGCGTATTTTTCGGCTAGCAAGATCAATTGGCTGCTTGACAATGTTCCCGATGCACGCCGTCGTGCGGACGATGGTGAGCTCGCATTTGGAACGGTCGATACATGGCTTGTTTGGAAGCTGACGAATGGCAGCTCGCACATTACGGATGCCTCCAATGCGTCGAGAACGATGCTTTTCGACATCAATACTCTCGCGTGGGATGAGGAGCTGTTAGATATATGTGCTATACCACATGTGTTACTACCTGCGGTTCGGTCTTCGACTGAGATCTATTGCGAAGTGGAGACCAGCGAGCTTAAGGGCACTCGTATCGCGGGCATTGCTGGCGATCAGCAGGCTGCATTGTTCGGGCAGGCTTGCTTCGAGGCTGGTTCAACTAAGAACACATACGGCACCGGCTGCTTTATGCTGCAGAATGTTGGAGACAAGCCAGTTGCGTCGAGCAATCGTTTGCTGTCGACAGTCGCCTGGCAGATCAACGGGCGAACTGAATATGCGCTTGAGGGTAGCGTGTTCATTGGCGGTGCGGTCATACAGTGGTTGAGAGATTCGCTGGGTATAATTGAGACGTCTAAGGACGTTGAGGCGTTGGCGGCGACAGATAATGGCGGCGTTTATTTTGTGCCCGCTTTTGCCGGTCTGGGAACGCCGCATTGGGATCAGAATGCTCGCGGCGTCATTGTCGGATTGACGCGCGGTACAGGTAAAGAACATATTGCACGGGCCGCAGTCGAGTCAATAGCTTTTCAAACGGCTGACCTATTGACCGCGATGAATGCCGATTCGCGTGTCGATCTTTCTGAACTGCGGGTTGATGGCGGAGCGTCACGGAATGATTCGCTGTTGCAGTTCCAGGCTGATATTTTGCAGATACCTGTCATTAGATCAAAGACTGCTGAGACGACTGCTCTCGGTGCGGCGTATCTTGCCGGGCTAGCAGTTGGCTTTTGGAAGGACAAAGCTGAGATCGCTGAGCATTGGCAAGTGGATACAAGGTTCGAGCCGCAGATGCCGGCGTCCACGGCGAGTCGTCTGATGGAGCGTTGGCACGAGGCTGTCAGGCGGTCGCTGAAGTGGGAGAGCTAACTTCAATGTTCGTTGCAGTTTGCAGCCGAGGGTGACTGCGCTCCCGGCATTAGCTTTCCCGTGGATCTTCGCCTTTGGATTTGCTCATCACCGGTGCCGCCGAAGCGGTTGGCAATGGCAGGCCGATGCCGTCTGCACTTACCAGAGGCGTGTCATCGTCCTCTCGGTCATCGAGCGTATCAGCGACTATCATCTTGCCCGACTGCTTGGTAAAGGTAAGCATCTCGTTCTCAAAATCGACTATGACATAGTCGCCGGTCTCGACCTGTTCGGTGGCGACGAGATTTGACAGCGGATAGACGAGGAAGCGTTCGATCGCACGCTTTAGGTGGCGGGCTCCGTATTTGAGATCGATACCCTCGCCGAGCAAATATTCCTTGGCGTCGGTCGTGCATTCGAAAACAAATTTAGTCCCGGCCGACTCAGTGATGCGATTCTGAACGCTGCGAAGCTCGATATCGAGTATCAGGCGCAGATGATGTTCCTTGAGACTTCTGAACACCACCACCTTGTCGATGCGGTTCATAAATTCCGGTGAGAATTTACGTTTCGCGGCTTCGAGTGCGGTGCGGTAAATTTTGGTGTCGATCTCGTTGTCGGCCTTGACCTGATCGGTCTTGGTCGGGGCAAATCCGATGCCTCCTGAGATCATGTCTGACATTTCGCGTGCTCCGAGATTGGAGGTCATGATGACAACGGTTCGCGAAAAATCTACACGCCGATTGTCGCCCAGCGTCAACGTTGCCTTGTCCAAAATTCCCAGCAGAAGCTGCCAGAGCGAGTCCGACGCTTTCTCGATCTCGTCGAACAGCACAAACGTCAGCTTGTTATCGTCAGTGTGGGCCTTGTCGAGATTCTCCTGCGTGAGCATCGGAGCCGTCTCACGATGACCGAGATATCCCGGAGGCGAGCCGATCAGCTTGGCGATCTCGTGCGAATGTTGAAACTCAGCACAGTCGATCTTGACCACCGCGAACGGATCGATGAACAGCACTTCGCTGGCCGCCTCGACAACGCGCGTTTTGCCCGAGCCGGTTGGCCCGAGGAAAAGCATCGTGCCGATCGGCCGCGACGGGTTATTCATCCCGGCGAGATATATCTGGAACAGCCCGCTCATGCGGCGAACGGCGCGTTCCTGGCCGACGATCTGGGCTGTGAGCTTATCCTCAAACTCAGCCGCACGCGGGCTCTTGCGATCGGGGTCGAGCAAGATTCCTTTATCCGTGTTCTCTTTCTTCTTTGCCGATTCCTGTTTCATCTCTTTACCCTCGTCTGAGAGCGTTTGGCTCTCAACTCTTAGAACGTAAATTTTACCTCAAACTTGCCAGCAATCGCAGGATGCGCGTCGCCGACAGTAATGATGATTTCAAAAGATGTATCGTTGGCTGGACTTTAGCAGCGTGGGACTCACGCCCAGATGGCGGCCGCGGGTATGAAAGCCCACGCCAAGATAAGAATTAACATATATATAAACATTGACGCAATAGGTAAGGCGGAATATTTTTTGCGGGTTTTGTGGAAGAAACGAACGATCTCGACTTTAAGATTCGATTTCGATAAACATATTCGGTTGTATCTCGCCCAATGCGGAGTCTATCTTTGGGAGCAAAGATCTCACGACAGGCACCTGATTGCTGGGCAACAAAACGATCGAGAGATCGAGGGCCGATAGATTTTGTTGGTAGCGGAGATTCTTGTCGGAGGTGATAAATACGTCGAATTCCGCTGCCACCCTTTTCAGCAGTTCGCCGTTCTTGATACCGGCCCAACCCATGTCTTGCACGGAAACAATATCGCGATCCGGTATTCGCTTGACGATGTTGGGCACACATTCATCGATGATAATTCTCATGCGGCCAGACTGAGGTCGTTAAGCTCAGCGCGAAAATAAGCGAGAACACTTATCGCGTCCTGTCGGCGAACCGTTGGGAAGTTCTCCAGAAACTCATCGAGAGAGACGCCTGCTTCCAGATTTTCCAACAGAGCGGAGACGGGAACTCTCGTGCCAATAAAAACCGGCACGCCGCTCATTATTTCTGGGTCGATGGTAATCGGAATATTTTCGGTTATAGTCATAATTTCGCAATTTTACCACAGGGCGATGTCCTCACCTATGGTCTTGCAACTACGAAAGGGCGTGGCTCGGTCTCGCGGCGGTAGAAGACTCGCGGTCGCTGGATGTTGTCGTTTCCGGCGGGATCGCCCGTCTTTTTCTTTTCTTGAGTCAACTGTGTCAACTGTCTCTTCGCAAGATCGTCCTGCTGCATCTGCGGGACGCGTTCGGTGGCGAAGTTGAGCCATTCACGCAACAGAACTTGCCCGTCTTTTGGTTCCCGATCTGCGGCCGGCGTTTTTAACCCTTCTTCGACAAGTGCATAGGTGAGAAAACCGTGTCCGAGTTTAGCAGTCTCTTTTGCGGCCTGATAGCTCTGAGCCGCAGTCAGAATGTACATTCCTTTTTCGTAAGCAAGCTGCGCAAGGCCCTTGCTATTCATCGGCCCGCGACGTTTTTCGTCAGCCTCAAGTGCCTGCCCTGAGTTACAAGCGTCGATCACAAGCAACATTTGTCCCGCATCGATGCCCTCGACCGCAGCTTCCAACTCCTCGTCAGAAATGCTGTGAGCAAGAATACTCTTCAGCCCAGCCGCATCCAGTTGTGTGCGACTGCCCGCGTAACCAAGATCATGCGGAATCAGGTAAAAACGATTTTGCTGGGCTGTACCGTGTCCGGCGAAGAATATCGTCAAACTGTCTTCGGGTTGAACCTTTGCCGATAAGTCGTTTAGTGCCTTTAGAATATTGCCTTTAGTTGCATCCTCGTCATTTAACGCTATGACTTCGACGCGTGCGTAATTGCCGAGCTTCTCTTGTTCCCGCTTAAATTCACCCGCAAAATCTTTCGCGTCAGCGACGGCATAGGCCAAATTGTATTGCGTGTTTGAATACTCATTCACACCAACCGCGAGAACATAAGCCGTGCCCTTTCGCTTGAGACTATCGGCTCCGGTAACAATTAGCGTAGCATCGCTACTTTTCACGTTATCACGGTTAAAAGCGTATGCCGTCAAATTGTTCTCTCCGGCAACTATCGGAATAGTAGCATCGAGCGTGACCCTCTGCTGTCCTTTCAAAACATCCCCATGCCAGACCTTTACCAGAGAACCGTTGCGAAAAACTCGGACATCCTGCGCCCCACTAGGCCTTTTCACATCAGCCTGTCGAGCCCTGTCCTGATTATTGGTTATCTCGACGGTAATATTGACGATTCGACTCGCTGTCGGAATTTCGTTTGGAGAAGTAGCTGGTTTTCCATCGATTGCCGTGATCTCAACACTTGGCTGTCGAATATCAACTTGCGACAAGTTCGTTAACGGCTGCTGCGGTGTACGTCCCGCAAAGATTTCCTGTAGCAGTCCTGGAAAATAAAACTCTTTGAAAAAAGCTTCGACGGGTGCGTTTCTAAAAGTATTATTATCAAATCTCCAATTTAGTTGCTTCAAAGCGTCCGGAGTTCCGTCAAATAAACCTTCCGGTGAAATTACTAACCAATCGTGACGCCCAAAGGTAATTAACCTCGCCATTTTCTTACCAGTTCGAACGTCCCAGAGACCATTACTCGTAACCAGCAACTTCCCGTTTGGGCTAAACGACATTGAACGAAGCAACATCGAGGATCCGGCAAACTCCCGCAGTTTCACCCCTCGGCCGAGATCCCACAATTCCACCGCATCATTGGTTTCGCTTGATATCGCTACCAGTCTATTGTCTGGGCTAAACTCAACATTTGTTGAGAATACGTCTAATTTCCTCCGTATGCGGCCGTTACCGACATCGAACAAAAATATCGCGCCGCCGGTTTTACCTAGTTGGCCTTCGCTCTCTTTCGCTGCACTGTTAACCATTGTACTGATAACTAGAGATTTACCGTCACGACTAAATGCAACCCCAAGCGGCATGAAGGGATTGATTGGAATCGACAAGTCCCCAATTGTACGAACTAGTTCTCCATTGGCAATATTCCAAAGCTTGACTTGAGAGAAGCCCGGCATTGGCAACCCACTTTGGCCCATAAGGCCACAATACCTGCTGTCTGGACTAAAGATCGCGGTTCCACTTCCAATTGCAAAACCCTCTTCTGACAAAGTCTTGACTTTTGCTCCTGTTGTCACATTCCAAATTTCAACCTTTGTATTTGTAAAAAAAGTCGCAGGAATACCTCCTGGCTGCATTCCCATTTGCATCAATGCCTGATTCCCCGGTGAACCTATTGTCGCCAAGAATTTGCCATTGGGACTGAAAATTATTTGAGAGGTTGTTTGTTGGTCAAGTTGGAGGGTATGAACCGTCGCACCGGACTCAACATCCAATATGCTAACCGTTTTATCGTTGTTTGATTGTGCCGCAAGTTTGCCGTCGAAACTGACTGTGATAGCGTCCGCGTTTTTACTTATTGAAACCGTTCGTGGCTCCCTGTTATCTAATAGATCCCATGTTTTAATCGATTTGCCCTCGATAACGCTTCCTCTAATATCGTTCACGCCACTAATCACGGTTACCAAACTCTTGCCATCTGAAGTAAACATTCTCGATTCTACTCCAGATTCCAGCCCTTTAAGTGAATGGAGAATCTTGCCAGTAACACTGTTCCATATATGAACCTCTCCGCCACGGCTCCCACTCGCAATAAGCCGACCGTTTGGACTAAAGGTAACCGAAAGACTACCGGTCCGAGGGTCTTCAAGCCGCCGGACTTCAGTGCCCGTTTTTGCACCAACTATTCTAGTCAGATTAGTCATATCTGATTCCGCATCGCTTCCGATGGCAATACTCTTGCTGTCTGGGCTAAAGGCAATTGATCCGAAAGTAAAAGCCTTGGCTTTAAATGTGGCAACTTCCTCTCCATTATCAATTGCCCAGACGTGTAAGGTGCCATCGGGATCAGCGCTTACCAGTTCATTCCCATCAGAACTGATCGCGACTGGCTGAACCATCCCCAGGCCTTCCGACGCCTTTCCATAAGTCCGAAGTTCAATACCCGAGGCGACGTCCCAAAACTTGACCGTATTACCATGTGCCCCCGAAACGAGCGACTTTCCATCTGGGGTAAACGCAACATAGGCGCCTGCTGCTCCAGGGTTGATGATCTCAAGGACTTTGGTCCCCGTTACGACATCGTGCAAAGTAATATGGGTCTTAGACGAGCCTTTTTCGTCCTGTGTCGACGCTCGAATCGCTATTAGCTTTCCGTCCGGGCTAAAAGCAACCGAAAAAACAAAAGATTCCTTTGCAAAATTACTAAGCCTTTGCCCAGAGGCAACATCCCATAAATAAACTCCGCCTGGCCCACCGCAAGCCAGAATATTACCGTCGGGGCTAAAGGCGACCGAAAGGACCATCGTTTTTTCAAAGTGGAAAACTCTCAGTTCTGTACCCTCATTGACATCCCAGAGTCTGACAGTACCGTCCCAACTCCCGCTCGCCAGCATCCTGCCGTCTGGACTGAATGCAACTGCATTAACCACGATCCTGTGCCCCTGGCGAACAATGAGTTCCGGTGTCTGACCAACCGCAATGAGCGTCGTCAGACACAGCAGACCTATCAGCGGTAACGCGGTTTTGAGTTTTTGAATAGATGCGAATGTGTGCATATTCACAAAGAAGCCTTTGGGGGCTGAGTGAAACAGTATTCGGGGGATTGTCAGTTTCAGATGAGAATTCTATCAGAAAAAGGGGTTGGGGGCATTTCCGTGAATCCTCGTCGCTGAAGGAGACAAAGTGTTGGTTCTTGCGGCTCGCCGCTCTTTTTGCGGAAAAGCTGTGCTTTTCCGTCGCATCCGCAACCACTTCCCGCGGCTATGCCGCCGCTCTTACGCGTCGATGAAGGGCGGCGTAGCCGCTAGGAAATTTCTAGGCGTCTTCGGTGAAGCAGAGCTTCACCGCAAATAGACGGGCAAGCCCGGAAGGACACGGTTTGCCGAAACCTGCAACCGTTCCGCACATCGACGGGCAAAGCCCGAAGGTCCGACTAGTCGTAATACTCCAACCCCAAATGTGTGATCAGCTCTTCGCCTTTTAGGTGTCTTAGGGTGTTTTTTAGCTTCATTAGTTGGATGAAGATGTCGTGTTCAGGATAGAGGCTCGGGGCGGTTTGGGGGGCTTTGAAGTAGAATGACAGCCATTCCTGGACGCCTTTCATGTTGGCTCGCTGGGCGAGGTCCATGAAGAGTGCGAGATCTAACGCCAGCGGGGCGGCGAGGATCGAGTCGCGGCAGAGGAAGTTGACCTTGATCTGCATTTTGTAGCCGAGCCCTCCGAAGATGTCGATGTTGTCCCAGCCTTCTTTGTTGTCGCCGCGGGGCGGATAGTAATTGATCTTGACGACGTGGCTGAAGTCTCCGTAGAGGTCAGGATAAACCTCGGGCTGGAAGATGTGTTCGAGAACTGAGAGTTTCGAAACTTCTTTCGATTTGAAATTCTCAGGGTCGTCAAGCACTTCGCCGTCGCGGTTGCCCAGGATGTTGGTCGAGTACCAACCGTCGAGTCCGAGCATTCTCGATTTCAAACCGGGAGCGAGGATGGTCTTCATCAGCGTCTGTCCGGTCTTAAAATCTTTACCGCAGATCGGCATCTTGGTCTCGTCGGCAAGCTCGACGAGAGCCGGGATATCGACTGTCAGATTTGGGGCACCGTTGGCGAATGGGACGCCCGATTTGAGAGCGGCGTAGGCATAGATCATCGACGGAGCGACGAGCGGATCGCTGTCGTACATCGCTTTTTCGAGCGACGCGACCGACTGGTGTATCTCGGTTTCCTCGATGTATATCTCGGTCGAAGCGCACCAGACCATGACCAGACGTGAGCAGTTGTTGTCCGTCTTAAACTTAGCGATATCAGCAATTAGCTGCTCCGCCAGGTCCATCTTGTTTTTGCCGGTTTTGACGTTCTCGCCGGTGATTCGCTTGACGTAATTCTGTTCGAAAACGGCGCTCATCGGCTTGAGGCTTGAGAGCGGTTCGGAGAGCTGATTGAGCAGATCTTTGTCGAGCACACCGGCGTTCATCGCGGCGTCGTAGGCACCGTCGTTAAAGATGTCCCACGCGCCAAAGACGATGTCGTCGAGGCTCGCGAGCGGCACAAAATCCTTAATAAGCGGCGAACGGTTATCCGTGCGCTTGCCCAGACGGATCGAGCCGAGCTGCGTAAGGCTTCCGACCGGCTGCGATATTCCACGCTTGACCGCCTCGACACCAGCTACCAACGTCGTGCTGACGGCCCCAAGACCAACCAGCAAAACACCCAATTTTCCTTCCGCAGGTGCAACACCCGCGCCCTTCTCAATCATCGATTTCCTCCGAAAGATACAAAACTATAAGAATAGCGGTAAGCGTGGTTCAGCGCAAATGCAGCAGGAGTCTCGGTAGCTTGGTAGTGTCTCAAAGTCGGTGTTAAGGAAATATCAAAATTAGAACACCAAAGATAATGAAATTATATAAGACAACCACGAGCGCATAGGCCTGCCAAGTCCACGGCCTTTTATCTTTAGTCCATTTGTTTTCACGACCTCGTATATACACTGGGTACAAAATTACCGATAAGAGCAGGAGAGAGATTGGAATGGCGAATTTAACGGCGATTACTAATTTTATGATTAGCGTTAGGACAACAGCGCATGTTACAAACAACAGCCCCATCGCACGCTTAAGTTGTGGATTAGGTTTTCTTGCTCTGCTGATTTCCATAACTTTTCAGGAGATTCTACGGTGTTAAAGTCTGTTCCGTCTGAATGACGTTAACAATCGCAAGTCGGCCGCTAATAAGCGCCGTTTTGCACCACACATTTGTGATCCCATTTATCGGTGTAATCTCGTTTGTTTTCATCTGCTCGATGAGTGACGCCTTTCCCTTGTTCCCTAACCCAGTAACTTCTACCACTTGCAAACCCTTAGCACCTTTTACAAGTGCACTGACTGGCGAACCGGAATATATTTGCGACAGATAGGTTCCGCCTTTGTATTCCAGAATGAAGGTGTAGAGTGGCATATTAGTACGCGAAATAGATCGCCAGCATATAGTCTAGTTTATCCCACTTTTTTCGAAAGTCGTTCGTAAGTCTCGGAATCAAAAGCTGCCGACGAATTCCTTTCGCTCGGATAAACCCTGCACCGCCAGCGAGATCGCGTCGATCTGGTCGTCGTGGGTACCGGTTGGGAAGGCGGCGGCTTCTTCGACGAGGTCGTGGTTCCAATGGCCGCGGATGAGGAAGACGCGTCCGGCCTCGGCGGCGGCCATCCAGCCGATGGCCCGGGAGTGTTTGTCGCCACGCGGTTTTATCCCGCGAAGTGCACGTCCCAGAGTTTGCTTTTCGCGTCCGAGGTCCGCGAGAACGGCGTGGCCGTTGGCTGACAGCTCGACGATGTGCGATGCGCCGGGCTCGGCGGCGATACGTCCCAGGATATAACGCCGCTGCTCGGGATACTCGATCTTTCGCCGAAAACCGCCATCGATGTAAATATTCTGCTCCTTATCGACCGCCACACGAAAGCTTGCGGTGTAATCCGAAGTCGCCCCCGCCGAACAAGCCAGATCATACGCCCGCACCCACTTCAACCCCGGCGGCGGCGCATTGATCACCTGCCTGAACCAGTCGCGTTTAAATATCCCACCCTCGGCCGGCGAAGGCCGTTGCTGATAGAGCGAAGCGAATGACCACGTGCCGATCTGTTCGCGGGTGCGTTCGAGTTCGGCAACCGGAAACCGTTCAGGCCAAAGAGCATCGCCGAAACGTCGGCCGAGTACATCAATCCCGCTCTTTGTCGCTGAAGGCGACAGAGATAATAGCCTGGGGTGAAGCCGTTTCGGCGGAACCCCAGGAACATCAGGTTCAGAGACCTCCGCTCCCTGAAGGGGAGCAACTCGCCCCGCGCCTAGTGCGACCCCTTCAGGGTCGGGATCATCTTGGGCGGCAGACCCAGGGTTGCGGCCGTCGGCCTTACCCTGGGCGATTATCTTTGTCCCCTTCAGGGACATTTCTCCATTCTCGACTCTAAGATCGTTACCGTCTTCCCTTTCCTTCATTCTCAATTCTCCATTCTCAATTCTCAATTGGTTCGCCGCTTCGGCGAGCGCCGGCAGATCAACCACTTCCCACTGCTCGCCGCCTTCGTCCATTTGCCGCAGCAATCTCCCGGCGAGGTCGTCTTCGTGCCAGCGGGTTTGGATGAGGACGACCTGGCCGCCGGGTTCGAGACGCGTGTAGAGGTCGTTGTTCCACCAATTCCAAACCTTGTCGCGATAGGTGAGCGAATTGGCCTGTTCGCGGTTTTTGACCGGGTCGTCAATGACGATCAGATTCGCACCGAATCCGGTAATGCCCGCTCCGACGCCAACAGCCTTGAGCCCGCCGCCCATTGTGGTTTCCCATTCGGACTCGGTGTTCTTAAATCGAGGACGTGCGAATGGGAACGGCGAGCCGGACTCACCAGCAATTGCCGGAAGAGAAGAATTTTTGCCGCAGATGGGCGCAGATGACGCAGATCTAAGAGGTTTCTGATCTGCGCTTTCTGCGTTTATCTGCGGCAAAATCTCTTCTGCCGCCTCACGCTCCCGCGATAACATTGCGTCGTCGATCAGTACGCTCTTGATGCCGCGTGAGAATGTGTTCGCCAGCTTCTGGCCGTAGCTCGCGATGATCGTGCGCATCGCCGGATCCTTTTTCAAACGCCACGCGGCATAGCGGACGGTGACGAGTTCGGATTTGCCGTGACGCGGCGGCATGAAGATCATCAGCCGCTTCAGATCGCCCTCGGTCATACGTCGCAAACGCTTGTAAAGATAAAGCTGATGCTTCGCCGTCCATGTCATATTCGGCGAAACAGATATGAGCCATTGTTTGAACTCGTCGTACTCTTCTTTCGCCGGATCTGGCGGAAGACAGGGAGTAGGGGAGACGGGGAGTTGGGGAGCAGGAACTGCGAACTCGGGTTGCACAGCTTCCCCATCTCCCACACTCTCGTTCTCCCCTTCTCCCCCACTCCCCTTCTCCCCCTCTTCTTTGAGCAGCCCGTCCCAGCCGTAGCGTTCGATCCAGCCGGAGGCGGCTCGGCCGTTCTCGTAGCGTCGGTAGAGCATTCGGCGGTGAAAATCGTCGTAGCCGGCGGAGCGCATTTCGCGTTCGATCTGCTCGTGTTTTTTACCTCTGTATTTTATATAAAGCTCGCGACAAGCCTCGATACGCTCGAGGTTGCGTTCATGATCGGTCATAGGCGGGAGAAAAACTGATAACTAATAACTAAACAATTGGTAACTGTTAGAAAAAAATGTGCCGTTTAGGATGAAGGTGAAGAGTTTCGTTCAATTCAGTTAATAGTTATTAGTGGGTAGTTGATAGTGGAAGAAACTGGCACGGGATCAACGTAACTGATTTTCTCTCGAATTGAAATACCTATCCGCCGCTAATTCCGATAACGTCGCTATTTGCCGATAATGTAGCAATCCGCCGATAAAGAGTTTTTAAGAGTTTTGCCCGCGAATAACGCGAATAAAGACGAATAAAGAACTGGCAGAAGTTTTCTTTATTCGTTCTATTCGCGTTATTCGCGGGCAAAAACTCTTCTCCTTTCCCGGCACACCTTCTTAGGTTAAAATCGCCGTGTCTATGAAAACTCTGCTCATCCTACGCCATGCAAAGTCTAGTTGGGACGATGCCAGCCTTTCCGATTTCGAACGTCCGTTGAATGCGCGTGGTTTGAAAGCCGCTCTGTTTGTGGGCGGGCTGATGCGGCGGCGTGAGTTGATCCCCGAAACGATCTTGTCGTCGCCGGCTATGCGTGCCCGAACGACGGCGGAATTGGTTCAGCAAGCTGGTGCTTTCGACGCCGAGATCAAATTTGACCACGACATCTACGAAGCCAGTCCCGGCAATCTCCGTCAGGCTGTTGCTGCGATCGACGACGAATTTACCACTGCCCTCCTCGTCGGCCACAACCCGGGCATCGAAGGGTTTATCAGATATCTCACCGGGAAATTAGAGCCGATGCCGACTGCGGCTTTGGCAGTGATCGAGCTTGAGGTCGATCGTTGGACGGAGGTTGATGATGGGTGCGGCGAGTTGAAAGACTTGATAAGACCAAGAGATGAAATGCAGTGAAAGATATGAAGAAACCACCTAAAGAATTACCGATCTTCAAAACCGAGGACGAGGAACGCGAGTTTTGGTGGCGACATGATTCGTCCGATTATGTGGATTGGGATAACGCCGTGTCCGTAGCATTCCCAAACCTTAAAAGGACGAAACTAAGTGACTCCGACCAGAAACCACAAACTCCTAAAGATTTAACTTCTTTGTAACACCCTGTTAATACGTCGTTAAGCCTTGGCGGTCAGACTTATCGCAATCGGAGCCGAATTTACATACAATTCAGATAAATGCCATGCAGCAAACCATTCTGATCGTCGAGGATGACGCGGACATTGCGGAGAGTCTGCAATACAACCTCAAACGCGAGAGTTTTCGGCCCGTGATCGCTGAGTCGGGCGAGAAGGGCTTGCGGCTGGCGCTTGATGAGAAGACTACGCCTTCGCTGATAATTCTCGATCTGATGCTGCCGGGCATGAGCGGTTTGGAGCTGTGCAGGCGTTTGCGGCGAGAGACCTTGACCGAGAAAACACCGATCATCATGCTCACCGCCAAGGCGGCAGAGGGCGATAAGATTCTGGGCCTCGAGACCGGTGCGGACGATTATGTCGTCAAGCCGTTCTCGATAAAAGAGGTGATCGCACGCGTGCGGGCTGTGTTGCGGCGGGTCGAGACAGATTCGACGCCGAAGTATAAGGACGAGCAGCTAAAGGTCGACTTTGCGGACATGCGCGTGACCTGTACTGACCGAGATGTTCGGCTGACGCGTAAGGAATTTGCACTGCTCGAACACCTCATCAAAAACACCGGCCGCGTCGCCTCGCGCCAGCAGCTGCTCGACAACGTCTGGGGCTACAGCTACTTCGGCGACACGCGAACGCTCGACGTACACATTCGCCGCCTCCGCCAAAAACTAGACGAATGCGGCTCCTGCATTGAAACCGTCGTCGGCGTGGGCTATCGTTTTATCGGGTGCAAGTAGTTTAAGAAAATTCACCGCAGATAGACGCAGATGGACACAGATAAGAAATTTTTCTGTTGTGGGCGATTAACATTTTCTTTAGTAAAATTCATAGACGGCGCTAGAAGCTGCTTGAAAATAGTCACTTCTTATCTGTGTTTATCTGCGTCCATCTGCGGCTAATTTCCTCTTAATCCTTATGAATTCCACAGCCACAGAGCCAGCGACCACTATGTCGAATCAGATCTTGCAGAAGATACTCGACACGACGCGGGAGTGTGTTTTGGTGGTTGATCGCGATATGCGTATCGCCTATTGCAACGTGCCGGCGGCGGTGGCGTTTGGGCGGGATGGGTTGGATATTGAGAGTAAACGGCTTAGCGAGATGCTTCGCGATCTCGATCTGCACGATGCGTACCGCGTGGCAATCGAGACGCAAACTTCGTCGGATGTTCGGCTCGAACTAAATCGCGCTGAGAAACGGCAGTTTGACGTTCACGTTGCACCGATCGAACTCGACGGAGCCGCATTCGCGATCGGATTTTTTTACGAGACGACGCAGATCGACCGGCTCGAACTGGTTCGTCAGGAATTCCTCTCAAACATCTCGCACGAACTCCGCACGCCGCTCACTTCGATCCTCGCATTCGTCGAAACTCTCGAAAACGGCGCTCTTGAGGACGAGGAAAATAACATGCGTTTCCTCGGCGTCATCCGCCGCAACGCCGAGCGGATGAGCAGCCTCATCGCCGATATTCTCGAACTGTCTTTGATCGAGTCGGGCCAGGTCTCGGTCGATATTCGCGAGGTCAAGCTCCACCTCGCCTTGACGGACGTGATGGCTGCACTCTCGTCAAAGGCCGAGGGCCGCGAGGTAACCTTGCATAACAATGTCGCCGAGAACGCGTCGATCTGGTGCGACAGCGTTCGGCTCGAACAGATGCTGACGAACCTCATCGACAACGCCATCAAATTTAACCGCCAGAGCGGCAGCGTCACGGTCTCGCTCGAACACGCCGCAGGGACCGATAATATCTACGTCGCCGACACCGGCGAAGGAATTTTGCCCGAGCACTCTGGCCGCATCTTCGAACGCTTTTACCGCACCGACCGCGCACGTTCGCGTGACCTCGGCGGCACCGGTCTCGGCCTCGCCATCGTCAAACACCTCGCCAAACTCCATGGCGGCGAGGTCACGCTCGTCTCGGAATTGGGGATCGGAACGACATTCAAGATCGAATTGCCCACAAGATAAGAAATTTTGGCCGCGGATATGCGCCGATGGAGCGGATAAGAAAAGATTCTTGATCTGCGCCATCTGCGCTCATCTGCGGCCAAATCTCTTCCGTCCCCGACAAGCCCGAAAATTTAACTACCGCGCAAAACGCTCATCGTGCTATACTCGTATTAAATCTGCCCCTGAAGTTTTGTCCGGAAGACGTTGTTTGAACTTCCCGACCTGTCCGTTTCCCAGTTTTTTGGTAGGAGTGCGGTTATGCATCTCACTATTGGCCAAAAGGTCGCGTATCCTAATCAGGGCGTTTGTCTCGTTGAGGGGCGCCGCGAGCGGACCGTGGGCGAGACTTCGCTCAACGGTTACAATCTGCGTGTGCTCGGTGATAATTCGACCATTTTTGTGCCTGAGGACAATACGGACAGCGTGGGCCTGAGGCCGCTGATATCGCGTTCCGAGTGCCGCAAGCTGGTCGATGAGCTGTCAATGGATTTCGAACCGTGTGCCGACGACTGGAAGACGCGTTCGAAAGAATTCTTTGAAAAGCTGCACTCGGGCGATGTCTTCGCCGCCGCCGATGTGCTCAAAAAGCTGACCTATCTCAGCTTTGACAAAAAACTCTCATTCCGCGAGCAAACCATGCTCGAAAAGGCCAGATTTCTGGTCGTCTCAGAAATCCGCAACGCCGGCCGCCAAAAAAACGACACAACCGAAGCTGAGGTCGTCGATATGGTCCAATCCGCCTGCCTAAATCACCGCCGGATCGAGCTAAAAGTGTTGTCCGCGTCTGTGCATTGATCGTGGCTTATCGGCTGTTCGCATTGCTTGCCGCAGCCGGGCAACGATGTCCGATAGAGGCCGAACACAACGGTCATCTGTAATTTGAAGTAATACATAGAAAATTGAACGACTTTCATACAAATACCTCGTCGCTGCCAAACTCTGACAAAAAAACGGAAGGACGACTTTATTTCCAGATAAGCCGTCCTTCCAACATAGCGTTCGCTATCAGTATAAAAAGACGAGTGTCAAAACCGCCTTCGTCAAGGGAATTGGTTAACACGGGTTGCGTTAATATGAATGCGAGTTTGGTGTGGCACTCAATTTTTGTTCAATTGACCAAGGCTTGAAACCATTTAATCAAATTAAAAGGGCATCGTCTGTGCGATACCTTACATATAGAATTTAATGAGATCTTATCTTCCGACAGATCAGACCGATCGCCGCGTGCAAGGGGTTAACTGGGCATTGTGCTAAGGTTTGTTAACGGAAAACATCCGCTAGCCTCAGATCGCGCTAGTCTGAGAATTAAGTAGTATTTTTTTTCGGCCTACGTGCGGTAACACACTTTCACCATTGTTTTTTTGATTCATATTTAATTTGTGGTTATTTGTGGCCTGTCAGTGTGCCAAATGTAGGGCGATTTACTGAATCGGGCAACTCACCAACAAATCTTCCATGCGGCATCGGGAAAGGCCTGGCAAACTACTACCTGTGGCGTCGTTTTGCTTTTTAACACACGACCGAAACTGAGGATACTCCGATGCCAGAAAACGTTAGATCGATAAATCACATACTCGCGGCCTTGCCCGATCGAGCCTATAAGAACCTGTTCCCGAAGTTCGAACGCATCGCGTTAGTGTATGGCACCACCATTTATGAGACGGGAGCTGTTATTAGTGATGTCTATTTTCCCGAAAGCGGCATCGTTTCTCTCCTCTCAACCGTTGACGGCCACTCGACACTCGAGGTGGGCATTGTCGGCAGCGAAGGAATGATCGGGATTCCCGTATTTTTAGGTGTAAAAACCTCAAATAATTTTGTTCTCGTGCAAGGCGAAGGTTTTGCGCTGAAAATGAAAACAGAGGCTTTTCTTGACGAATGTGCATCCGGCGATGAATTGACGCGAATTCTGAAACGCTTTACTCACTCGTTGATGGCACAGACCGCTCAGTCAGCGGCCTGCAATCGTTATCATCCTATCGAAGCCCGGATGGCGCGATGGCTATTAATGACTCACGACCGGATGAAGAGCGGCAAATTTCAGATCACACAGGAATTCTTGTCGAATATGGTCGGGGTCCGCCGCGAAGCGGTAAATAAAACAGCCAAGGGTTTCCAGGACCGCGGCCTGATCAGCTATAACCGGGGAAAACTCCAGATCCTCGATCTGAAAGGCTTGAAAGCCATTACTTGCGACTGCTATAAGGTAATTTCAAAATATCATCCGGACTACGCAAAAAATTGATCTGAAACTTTAGCCCGCCCTTGTCACCCGTCGCTTGTCACGCGATCTGGTTAGACCGGGACCGGATAAGTATTTTCTTCGTTGCGTATGAGTGTGTAGCATTTACAGGCGGATGCCCGCAGGTTCGGGCGGTCGATGATCTCAAAGCGGTCGTTGCTAAAGCGGATCAGCTCTCTTTGCTTGAGGATCTCAACGGCGTCGGTCGCCTCTTTAGGGCTCAGGCCGAGGATGTGCGAGAGAAAAGTGTTCGTCACCGGGATATCGCTGTTTTGCAGCCGGTCGCTCGTCATCAGTATCCAGCGGACTAGTCGTTTCTCGACGTCGTGAAAGCGATGGCACGCCGACGCCAGCGAGGTCTGCACCATTCTAAGCTGTCCAAACCGCAGCATCATATGCCGCAGCGTCTCATCACGCTCGCATTCAAATGCAAAGTCCGCCGCCGACATCCGCATCGCCTTGCCGCTGCCCTGTACGATCACCCGAAAGACCGAGATACTGTCGTCCATAAACACCGGAAACCCGACCATACCCTCGCGGCCGACTATACCCATCTCAAGCGTTAATTCGTTCGGCCCGACCGCCAGCAGCGAAAAGATACTGCCGGTCGGAAAGTAAACATATTCGATCGTTCCGCCGCGTTCGTAGATCTTTTCGCCGAACTTTAGTTCGACCTCTTCGAGCTTCGGCAAAATGCGTTCAAGTTCGTCCGGCGGCAAAGCGGCCAGAAAGCGGTTTTCTATCGGTGCGTTCGGATCGTACTTGGGATAAGGCATAATGCACATTTGCTCAGTCGTGCGGAAAGAAACGTTTTAACTATAGAACCCGGGGGAAACGACCTTCTGTACGGTAACACACAATTAGATACATAAACCGAAATGCCGGAAGATCATCACTTATGACTGCAATAGGGTCATTTCAAAAACATCGTCCGGACTGCCCAAAAAGACCAATGAAACCCATCTCCTGATTCAGATCGGATGATTATTTACGTTGGAAATACGCGTTTCCGGCTCACTGTATGCGTTGGCGCATATATAGGCCGCTTTTTATGGTATGATTAGGTTCACTCAGTTATTCGTAACTAAGTTTTGGGAAAGATCAGACCGGGGGAAGTGTGTCTACTGCGGCCGATCAACAAGATGCGAAAAAGAATTATTTGCTAGGCTCGCTGGCCACGGCTGAGTTCGAGCGCGTTTTGACCAAGCTACAGCCATTGTCGTTTGCCCTCGGCGATGTTATGCACGAGTCCGGCGATAAAATGGACTACGTCTACTTTCCGACGACCGCGATCATTTCACTGCTCTATATCATGGAAAACGGTTCGACCGCCGAGATCGGCGTTGTCGGCAATGACGGGATACTCGGGATCGAGCTTTTTATGGGCGGCGAGACGACGACGAACCGGGCGATAGTCCAGAGTGCCGGTCTCGGTTTCAAGATGAAAGCCCGCGACATGAAAGATGAATTTACACTCGGCGGTGCGTTTCAAAAGCTGCTGCTCCGCTATACGCAGGCGTTGATAGCACAAATTTCACAGACCGCCGTTTGCAACCGGCTCCACAGCGTCGAACAGCAGCTTTGCCGCTGGCTGCTGCTCAGCCATGACCGTCTCGACTCAGACAAGCTGGTGATGACCCACGACCTGATCTCAAATATGCTTGGTGTTCGCCGCGAGGGCGTGACGCTGGCCGCACAAAAACTGGTAGCACAAAAACTGATCACAAGTGTCCGTGGAACGATGACCATAATCGACCGCCAGAGCCTGGAAAACGCCGTCTGCGAGTGTTACGAGGTCGTCAATACGGAATACAATCGCCTGCTCGGCAGGGGCGTCGCCCGGACATTTGCGTGATCGAATTGCTACGGTAAATGAGCAATCAGGGCTTTGTGTTGCTTGTTGGGATGGTTTTAGAGGAAACTGTCCGCTCTGAACTTCGATAATTTTGCAAGAACCTGTATATTTGACGCTAAAAAAGAAGCGTGAAATTCAAATATCGCAGATATAGTCGGCCATCGCGGCCCGGAACAGAATACGGTGAGTTACCGCTGGTCGAAGTGCGTGTGAAGTGCGGACGGAAACACATTGACCTTTACTGCCTAGTAGATTCGGGAGCGGATGAATGCATATTCGGCACCGATGTCGCCGCGATCCTCGGCATCGACCTAAGCAAAGCTGAGAAACGTGAGTATTTTGCGTTGGGCGATACGCCGATCCAAGGCTTTCGCCACAGGGTGTTGATGCGGGTCAAAGGCTTTGACGATTGGATAAGCGCAACTGTGGGATTTGTCGGAGAGAACGATCTTTCGCTTGTTGGCCAGAAGGGATTTTTTGAGAATTTCGAAGTGACGTTCCGAACCTATCAGAAACGTCTTGAGATCAAGTCGAAACCCGGGAAAGGCTAGAGAATATATACCTTGTCGAATGCAGGGACTTTCATAAACGAAACGTCCTTGAACCCTTTCTCGTCCGCTTCGCGTTTCGCGTCAGTGATTCGCTCTCCTGAAGCAACGACCTTTTCATTCGAACCCTTTCGAAAGATCGCCACCCAGCGGTTTTCATATCCGCCAAGTTCCTTGGCAAATTCTAATTCCCGCTTCGTGTAGCTCGACCGTTTCATTGACTTGATAATAACAAATCCACCCTACGTTTTCTATACAATATTTGCCTTTTCATAGTTTGCACGCACTACGGTTTTGATGTTGCCGCGCACGTTGTAGTCGCCTTCGATCTCGACTTTTATCGGGTCACACGCCTGGACGAAGTCGTCGAGGATGAGATTGACGACGTGTTCGTGGAATATTTTGACGTCGCGGAACGAATTGATGTAGAGCTTGAGGCTCTTGAGCTCGACGCAGAGTTTGTTGGGTACATATTTCAGCCGGATCACGCCGAAATCGGGAAAATCTGAGAACGGACAGATCGCCGTGAATTCCGGTATCTCAAATTCCACCCAGATCTCTTTGCCCGGAAACTCGTAAGCAAAAGCGTCGAGCGGATAAAGATCCATCTCTTCACGCGGCGTCGGGAGGAAGTTTGTTGAGTCTATTGAGTTCATTGAGTTTATTGAGGTTCAGAATTTCGGAGATGCTGGGCCAGCGTCATGGACATACGCGAGATCTCATCAAACAAGCCGTAAATTTCATCAAAGTCTTTCTGGTCAAGATAATCGAGATCGAGAGCAATATACAAGTGAGATTGAACTTCTGCGGCAGAGCCGTGCGCTTGAACTAGAAAGCTTGCAAAGTCATTATTGGTCCGTCGCCCATTTCCTTCGGCAATATTGGCCATTACCGAGACTGCCGCTCGGCGAATCTGATTGCAGAGCCCGAAATCCTTCGCGAACGCGGCATTTTTAGACACCTGATAAACGCGAACCGTTCCCACCCTCGCCTTTTGCCACGCCTTTATTTCCTCAAATCGTTTGAATCCCATATCTCAACAAACTCAATGAACTCAAAACTCAATAAACTCAACAAACTATCTCACGTACCGATGTTTCCGGTTGCTCATCTTCTTCACTCCGGCGAGGTTTTTGACTCCGCCTTCATGCAGCCGTGACAGTAGGTTGATAAATATATGCGCCGTCGCGTGCGCATCCGCGCTCGCCCGGTGGTGGTTGGTCAGGTCGAGCTTATAAAATTCCGCCATCGTTTTCAGCTTGTGATTGACCGTCTCGGGCACGAGTTTTCGCGACAATTGGACCGTACACAGACACGGATTTGCGAGGCGATATTCTGGAAAAACGCGGCTGATCTCGTGGTTCAAAAACCGCATATCAAACCCCGAATTATGCGCCACCAGCACCGAATCGCCTATAAATTCAAGAAAATCGACCGCGATCTCTACAAATTTCGGGGCCTCGGCCACCATTTCGTCGGTGATCCCGGTGAGCTGCGTGATGAATATCGGGATCGGTATCTCGGGGTTGACGAGCGTCTGAAACTCGTCCAACACCTCGCCGTTCTTCACCCTCCAAGCACCGATCTCGGTCACACGGCATGGTGGCGCCTTTGCTCCCGTAGTCTCGAGATCGAATACGACGAATCCCGTGTCCGACAGATCCTGATCGCCGTAACCTTTTTCAGTAAGCTCAACCGTATCACCATTTAACGTCAGCCGAGGATCACGGTCGATAAGGTCCGAAACCAGCAAGGTCGCGAGCAACGGCTGTGGCTTTCTGATCTTCATCACAAAATCCACAACACTCACAGCGGACGCCTTGCCGCCAAAAGACCGCAGCAGCGTCACCGTTTCGTTTATTAGCAATGACTCGGAAATTAGGTTAGGATACGGTGTCACAAGAGAAGTTTAGCAGAGTTTTTTGAGTTTATTGAGTTGGTGAGTCGCTTTTGACCGACCGGAATTTCAGATGGACATCTTAGAGAAATTTAGAGAGACGAACGCGTTGCTCGAGGGGCATTTTATCTTGTCGAGCGGGCTGCACAGTCCGAAGTATTTGCAGTGTGCACTCGCGTTGCAGCGGCCCGAGGATGCTTTGTTGTTTGGGCGAATGATCGCGGAACGTCTTGTCGCAGCGGGGAACGATAGTGACCGGGGCTCGTCTCTAGAAAACGCACAAAGCCCCCTCGCTACCGCGTCGGGTACTGACGCTGTTGCTTCGCCGGCGATCGGTGGGCTGGTGATCGGATTTGCCGTTGCGCAGGCATTAGGCGTTAGATTTCTCTGGACCGAGCGGCAGAATGGCGCGATGACGTTTCGGCGGGGATTTACGCTGCGTGAAGGCGAGCGCATCTTGGTCGTCGAGGACGTGATAACAACCGGCGGCTCGACGCGCGAATGCATCGCCGCCCTCGAATCAAACGGCGGAAAGGTAGTCGCTGCAGCGTCAATCATCGACCGCTCGAATGGAACAGCCGATGTAGGAGTGCCGCGAATTTCGCTGGTCGAAATGGACGTTCCAAGCTACTCGCCGGCCGATTGTCCAATGTGTGCCGCAGGCATCGTAGCTGTAAAACCGGGCAGTCGAGCTGCTGGTAAATAAGAAGTTTGCCCGCGAATAACGCGAATCTACACGAATAGAAGAAAAGATCTGAGATTCTTTATTCGTCTTCATTCGCGTTATTCGCGGGCAAAAATTCTTGATCTTAAATATGAGACCTGTTTGTTTTCTCTCAATGGACGATTTGGGTTGGTATGTAGCCGACGACGATCTGGCGATGCCGCCGCTGAGTGATCTTGGGATTGCGGTCGAGACGGTTTCGTGGCGGCAAACGGAGCGTGCTTGGAGCGATTTTGAGATTGTGGTGATTCGCACGCCTTGGGATTATCAGTCGTCGCCGACAGAGTTTCTTGCTGTTCTCGAAACGATCGAGTCTCAGATACGCCTCGAGAATCCGATTGATATTGTTCGCTGGAATCTCGACAAACGCTACCTCCGCGAGATGGAAACACGCGGAACGCGGATTGTGCCGACGATCTGGAATGCGAAGTACAACGCGCCGGAATTCGATCGTTGGCTTGGCGAATTTGGCGCCGATGAGATCATCATCAAACCGACCGTCAGTGCGACTGCGGAACACACTTATCGACTAAAAACCTACGACGCATCGCTCGAAGACGTTTTCACCATACGCGAATTCCTCGTCCAGCCCTTCATGCCGAACATCATCGCCGAAGGTGAATATTCGCTCTTCTATTTCAACGGCGAATACAGTCACGCGATCAACAAGTCGCCTAAAATCAACGACTTCCGCGTCCAGGAAGAACACGGCGGCATCATCACTGAGATTCAGCCGGATAAACATCTGTTAGACGCCGGACGCGAAACCACCGCGACCATCGGCCGCGATCTCCTCTACGCACGAGTCGATTTTGTCCGCGACGATGCGGATAATTTTTGCCTGATGGAGCTCGAACTGATCGAGCCCGCATTGTATCTGCGGATGAACGACGGTGCACCGCAACGATTTGCTGAGGCGATCATTGCGAGAATTGGCTAATAAAACCTTTCTTCCTTTGCGTTTCTTTGCGAGCTTTGCGTGAGACACTCTTTTTTCACGCAAAGCTCGCGAAGGACGCAAAGAAGACGCGAAGAAGAATATGAATTCGGAAGCTATTGAGAAATTTTGGGCGGATTTTTGTCGGACGAGCGGTGTGGGTGCCGGTACGCCTTACCAGTCCTGGTATTTTGGGAACTCACGCGAGATGGCTCTTGAGTTGGTGCAGTTAGTGATCGCCGGAACGAAGACGGCGACAGCGAGTTTGGTCAAGACCAATGAACTCATTCCTGAGAATGCTCCGATCGACAACGGCTACAGCGTAGTGACCGACCTCGATGGCGAACCGATGTGCGTTATCCGAACCGCCGAGATCCGCCACATTCCTTTTCGCGACGTCGATGCCAAATTCGCCGCTGACGAAGGCGAAGGCGACCTGTCGCTGGAATATTGGCGCAGAATGCATCGCGATTATTTCGAAAAGGAATCGGCGGAGTTGGGATTTGAATTTGATGAAGACTCGATCGTCTGCTGTGAAAGATTCGAACTCCTGTCAGAACCGCCTGCGTGAGCGGGCGGCAGAATGTTTTGCCCGCGAAATACGCGAAAAGAGCGAAAAAGGATTGTCTATATGGCGAATCTGCGGTGACTAGTCGATTTATATTCGCATTTTTCGTGTATTTCGCGGGCAAACAAATCGACAAATTTTCCAAATATCGCCAAAATTGAAACCGAACACTTAGTTCGCTGCTCTAAACGCTCTTATTTTTCGTAATTTTCGCGTATTTCGCGGGCAAAAATGAATTTCCGACTTCTTATACAATACGACGGCACCGATTTTCATGGGTGGCAGGTGCAGGAGAATGACCGCTCTATTCAGGGCGAACTCGAGCGTGTGATAGGGATGCTGGTCGATGCTAAGGTGACCCTTCACGGCTCGGGGCGCACCGATGCGGGCGTACACGCCGAAGGGCAGGTCGCGAATGTGCATCTGCCTGAGGGAAAGTTCACCGCGGCTAAACTCAAAAATGCGATCAACGGCAATCTGTGGCGCGACATACGCATAATGAAATGCGAGGTCGCTCCTGACGAATTTCATTCGCGGTTCTCGGCGAAGCGAAAAACTTACATCTATCGCGTCGTGAATGCACCCGTGATGTCGCCATTCTGGCGGAGGTTCGCGCACTGGGAACACCGTCCGCTCGATGTCGGGCGGATGAATGACGTCGCGAGGCTTTTCCTCGGCGAACACGACTGGACGGCATTTGCCTCGGCAAAGGCCGACGGCGAGACGCGTGTGCGAAACGTACTCGATTTTACAGTGGAATCGCACTGGGATGACCGTGCACAGGCGACTCTTATTGAGTTTCGCATCACGGCAAACGGCTTTTTGCGCTACATGGTCCGCTCGATCGTCGGCACTATGCTCGAGGTGGGTCGAGGCGAAAAGGAAAGTGATACAATTCAGACGGCAATTATCACAGGCGACCGCAGCCTAGCGGGCAAAACGGCGACGGCGCAGGGATTGACGTTGTATAAGGTCGAATACGACTAAGATTTTTTTTTGCCCGCGAAATACGCGAAAAGGACGAAAAATATTGCGTGATGTCGGAGTTGATCTGTAAGACGAGAGTTACAAGATTATTGGGGCTTGTTTTGAAGTGTACAAGCTGAAAGGGATCGGCTACACGGAACCGGTTTATCAGGAGTGTTTGAAGTATGAATTTGAGTTGCAGGGAATTCCGTTTGTTTCTCAGCCGACTTTAGAACTTGAATACAAAGGCAGGATCCTGGAACAGACGTTCAAACCGGATTTTATATGCTACGGAAAGATCGTCATCGAACTAAAAGCTCTCGAAAAATTAATAGATCCGCATCGTGCACAGGTGCTCAACTACCTGAATACGACCGGATTTGAACTGGGACTTTTAGTAAATTTCGGACATTTTCCAAGAATAGAATACGAGCGAATAGTTAACACCAAACGCCGTTCCTAAATAAGCGACAAAGAAACCGAAAGTCGCGAAAATTGAGTTTCTTCATTTAGCCCATTTCGCGTATTTAGCGGGCAAAAAATAAAATGCTTATCTACCACATAGTTTTACCCGAAGTGTGGGCGGCTTTTGACACCGGCCTTTACCAGCATGCGAGCCTCGATAGCGAAGGGTTTATTCATTGCAGTTTTGCCGATCAGCTTGACGGCGTGATCGAGCGTTATTATTCGAAAGAAAGCGAGGTCGTCGTGCTCGAGATCGAAAGTGACAGGCTGATGTCGCGAATGATCAGAGAACCATCGACGAACAGCGAGATCTATCCGCACGTGTACGGGCCGATAAATCGCGATGCGATCGTTTCGGCGACCAAGAAGGATTTGCCCGCGAAACACGCGAAATAGGCGAAATTTATAAAGAGGGTTGGGGAGTCTCGAATTCCTTATTTAGCTTTTTTCGCGTATTTCGCGGGCAAAAAATCATGCTTAAGGGTTTTGAAGGCATTATCAAACCAAATACCGCCGAGGCGAAGCTGCTCGCATCTATCGATGTCGAGCGCATGCCGAGGCATGTTGCGGTGATCATGGACGGCAACGGGCGTTGGGCTAAAGCGAAGGGGCAGCCGCGAATTTTTGGGCATCGTGCGGGTGCCGAGTCGGTCAGATCGATCATTGATACTTGTGCGCGGCTTGAGATACAGGCGGTGACGCTGTTCGCATTTTCGACGGAGAACTGGAAACGCCCGCGTGCCGAGATCCGTGCGTTAATGTCGATGCTGAAGCGGTATATTCGCACGGATCTTAAAGAAGTTCATAAGAATAATATTCGCTTTCAAGCGATCGGCCATATCGAGGGGCTTTTCGAAGACGTGCAAAAAGAGATCGCTCGCGCGACCGAGATGACCGCCGAAAACACCGGGATGGTCATGAGCGTCGCCCTCAACTACGGTGGCCGTGCCGAGATAGTCGAGGCCGCCCGCAAAGCCGCCGCCGAGGTCGGCACCGACATCACCGAGGCCGACATCGAGCGAAACCTGTACACGCACGGTTTGCCCGACGTAGATCTGATGATCCGCACAAGCGGCGAATTTCGTATCTCAAATTTCCTGCTGTGGCAGCTCGCCTACAGCGAGATTTACGTCACGCCAACGCTCTTCCCCGACTTTCGCCGACCCGACATTTTCGAGGCGATACTGGATTATCAGAAGCGGGATCGGAGATTTGGAGGCGTGAAGTAAGAGAAGAACTTTGGCCGCAGATCGACGCAGATAAACGCAGATATGAAAAAGACCTAAACATCAGTTCTGATCTGTTTTTATCTGCGTTCATCTGCGGCTAAAATCTCCTTTCTGAAGGTCATAGATTATGAAAACCAGAATTCTCACCGCCCTGATCGCCTTGCCGATCCTGATCGCCGCGATCATTTTGCCGCTTTGGTGGCGTGAGGCGGTTTGGGTTTTTGTGGCGATCGCGGGGTTTGCGCTTGGGGCCGGGCTGTTTGAATTTTATTCGCTGACCAAGAAGCTTGAGCTAAAGGCGGATGCGGGCATCGGTTATCTCGGTGCGGCGGTGCTGTTTACGGCGTTTGCACTTGATGCACCGGCAAAGGCTCCTGATCTTGTTTTAATGGCGATCGCCGTGTTTCTGATCGTGCTGCTGATCACTCAGACTTTTAGGTTCACAAAAGACTTTTCCAAGATGCTCGCAGGCGTCGGCGTGACGGCACTTGGGGTGATGTATGTCGCTTTCCTCGGCGGCTTTCTTGTCGCGACTCGTGTCGGGTTTGAGAATACGCCGGGACGGTCAACGCACTTGCTCGCGTACTTTTTCTTGGTGATCTTCGCCTCGGATATCGGCGCATATTTCGCCGGACGTACCTTAGGCAACCACAAGCTCGCCCCAATGATCTCTCCCGGCAAAACCGTCGAAGGCCTCATCGGCGGCCTTATAGCTGCCGCCGCAGCGGCCGCTGTCGCAACCTTCTGGTTCTTCCCGACGCTCCCGTACCAATTCTCGATCCCATTGGCGATCGTTCTGGCCGCCGTCGGCGTCCTCGGCGACCTCTGCGAAAGCGCCATGAAACGCGGCTCTGGCTCAAAAGACGCCGCCAGCATCCTGCCGGGCCACGGCGGTTTTTTAGATCGACTCGATAGTTTGCTTTTCGGAGCACCGATACTTTATTACTTTGCACGGTTTTATTTTTAGATCTCAAACAAAAGGAGAATGCGTATGAGCGAAGAATCTGAGAGACAGGCGTTGGTTGATAAATTTGAGTTTTTTGCGGCTATTTTGCTTGGTGCGGCGGCGATATGTACGGCGTTGTCGAGTTTTCAGGCGGGGCTGTGGGATGGTATTCAGGCCGATAATTATGGCAAGGCCAATACCGAGGCAACGCAGGCGGCAAGCGAACAGGCAAAGGCTGTCGTGCTGATGTCGAAGGACGCGCAGGTCGATATCACCGCGTGGCGTTTGATCTACGAGGGCAATGACGCGACGAATCCCGTGGATAAAGAGCGTTCGTTCGAGATCGCGACGTATCTGTACACCAAGCAGATGAGCGATGCTGGATATAAAGCTCTCGGATTGCCAGAGGATGCGAGGAAGGAGGTCGTCGATGATCCCGACACTCCGGCAGAAGAAAAACAGGAAGCCTTGAAGGAAGAGATCCTCGAAAAAGCGCTTGAGACCGAACTCGCCGACAGCGAAGAATATCGAAAGGAAATGCTCGCCGCCTCGACCGCGCTTTCCGATCAATCGTCAAAAACCTTCAAGGCGGGCCAGGACGCGAACGACACGGGCGACAAATTCGAACTCACCAACGTCATCTTCGCCGTCAGTTTGTTCTTCATGGGTATCGCGCTCGTCTTCAAGACCCAGATCAAATGGTACGTCCTCTACGCCGGCGGATTTCTGACCATTGCCGGCCTGATCTACATGCTAACGCTCTCGTGGACGTTTTGAACTTAGTGGTCTTTGTGTCCTCCCTTCGTGTCCTTTGTGATAAATGGTTTTGAAAAGCCTTTGTTCACAAAGTCCACAAAGGGAAGACACGGAGAGCACAAAGGATTTGCTTTTAGAGTTCGTCTGTTAGTATGATTGCAATTCAAGACGGTTATGAACGCAGTTCGGTTTGACGACAATAATAATACGTAGGCGAGAGTGTTAATTATCTGACGCTCCGCCTTTCGTTTTGTCACAAACCGGAAGGCGTTTTTATTTTTGTAAGGCAATTTAGCCGCAGATTTCCGCAGATGACGCGGATCAGAATGAATTCTTGTTTAGATTCTTAATCTGCGCGATCCGCGTTAATCTGCGGCAAAAATTCTTATGCTAGATGTATTGGGAACTTTAGAGAGGACGCACGGTTGTGGGGAGCTTCGTGAGAGCGAGGTTGGCTCGCAGGTTGTGCTGATGGGTTGGGTGGCGAAGAAGCGTGATTTTGGCGTTTTTACGTTTATCGATCTGCGTGACCGCGACGGTGTGACGCAGGTTGTGGTGAGCGAAGAGACCGCTGTCGACGCTCATGCCAAGGCGAAAAATCTGCGCGGCGAATTCGTGATCGGGGTCAAAGGCGAGGTTGTTCGGCGTGGCGAAGGTGCGAAGAACGTTAAGCTGCCGACGGGCGAGATCGAGGTCAAGGTCAGTGAGATATTGGTTTTGAACGACGCCAATGTGCTGCCATTTCAACTTGAAGTTGCAGGTAGTGAAAATCTCGCCGCCGAAGATACACGTTTGAAATACCGCTATCTCGACCTGCGTCGCCCCGCGTTGCAACACAATATTCGCACCCGTGCCAAGGCTGTCGCGGCGATACGCGAGTATTTTGACACGCGTGGGTTTATCGAGATCGAGACGCCGATCTTGCTGAAATCGACGCCTGAGGGAGCACGCGATTTTGTTGTGCCTTCGCGGATTCACACGGGCAAATTCTTTGCGTTGCCGCAGTCACCGCAGATATTAAAGCAGCTCACGATGATCTCGGGCTTTGACAAGTACTATCAGATCGCCCGTTGTTTTCGCGACGAAGACCTCCGCGCCGACCGCCAGCCGGAGTTTACGCAGCTCGATATGGAGATGTCGTTTGCCCACCAGGAAATGGCGTATCGCGAGATGCAGGGGATGTTCAATCACGTCTTCGCCAAGGTCGGCGGCATTGAATTGCCCGCCGCGTGGCCGCGGATGACTCATGCGGAAGCAATGCGTCGCTACGGTTCGGACAAGCCAGATCTGCGGTTTGAGATGGAGTTGGTCGATCTGAGCGGCGAGCTTGCAGGAACCGATTTTGGCCCGTTCGCCTCGGTTCTCGAATCCGGCGGTGAGATCAAATGTATTGTTGCTAAGGGCAAGGCCGATTATTCGCGCAAACAGCTCGACGAACTGCAGGATTTTGTAAAACGCTATGGAGCGGGAGCCTTGGCATGGATCAAGGTCGGCGAACCCGAGGTCAGTACCGAGAGCGGTAGCGACCGGGGCACTACATCGTCGCTGATGAAAGTGCTCGGCGAAGAGAAGATCGGACAGCTTGTAGCTACGTCGGGAGCGGAGAAAGGCGATCTCGTTCTCATCGTCGCCAGCCGTAAGTCTGTCGTTGCCGCATCGCTCGGAGCTTTGCGTATCGAGGTTGCGAAACGCGAAGACCTGATCGACCGCACGGCCTACAAACCGCTGATCGTGACCGAGTTTCCGATGTTCGAGCATGACGAAGAGACCGACCGCTACACGGCGGCGCATCATCCGTTTACGTCGCCGATGGATGAGGACCTGGAGAAATTCACGACCGCGGTGAATGACGAATCTCAACATCATTTGCTCGGCGAGGTCCGCGCCAAGGCATACGACGCCGTCATCAACGGCTACGAATGCGCCGGCGGCTCGATACGTATTCATCAGAAGGATGTGCAGGCTCTGAACTTCAAAGCTCTCGGCATGTCGCTGGAATCGGCTCGGACGCAGTTCGGGTTTTTCCTCGACGCATTGGAATTTGGCACGCCGCCGCACGGCGGTTTCGCCGCTGGCATCGAACGCACATGCATGATCCTCTGCGGCACGGAAAACATCCGCGACGTCATGGCCTTCCCCAAAACCGCCTCAGCCCAGGACCTGATGATGGACTCGCCGGGCGAGGTGGATGGCTCGCAGTTGAAAGAGCTAGGCATCGAGGTAACGGAGTAAAAACCCAAGAATGAGGATATCCACAAGAGTATTTCTGCTCGCAATTCTCACATTTGGGGTTTCTCTTGTATTTTATTTGATTGCTAGAAGTATTTGGATGGTAGACATTGAAAGGTTACAAACATCTCCGTTTTGGAATAGCACCTTGGAGATTGGTCCATACCTTAATTGGGCTCACTACACTAGCTTGGTTGTTTTTGCAGTAGGCCTGGCCATTTGCATCGCCGGAATCTGGCTACGTCGATCCGAAGACAAATAGTTGCAAACGGCGACTTTTCTTTTCGCGTCCTTCCGCGTATTTCGCGGGCAAAATCATTTCCTCGAACAAACGACCGTAAAATATCGTAAAATCCTAATAGATAGGATGGCGACTAAATACGATACAAATCCGTTGGATCCGGATTTTCCGGAGAAGTTAAGACGCGAGGCTGAGGCCCAGGCGGCGACGCAGGTTTTGCCGCAAGGGATCGGCAAGACGCAGAGGTTTGCGCCGGAGACTGAGGAGCAGACGCGACGGTTTGCGGCGGCTGATCAGGCGGCATTTCAGCAGCCATTTAATGGGCAGTTTGTTCCGGCTGTCGCTCAGAACGTTAACGTAAGCACGACTGACGCGTCGATCTATCGTAAGATCGAGAAGTTGGGCCTGCCTGAGAATATACTTATCGCGGTGCCTTATATTCCGTGGTTTCTGGGAATGGTCGCAGGCATTTTGCTTTTGCTGCTCGTACCGAAGAGCGAGGCGAAGGTTCGCTTTCACGCGGCGCAGGGTTTGGCTGCTCATATCGGCATTTTGATCGTTACCACAATTCTCGGCATCGTTAATAACGTCTCGGATATCGCCGATATCGGCGCATTTATCTTTACGCTGGTCACGTCTATAATGCTCGTGATCTTTGCTCTAAAAGCATGGCAAGGCAAGCCGGTTCACATCGAGTCGATCGAGGATCTGACTAACTGGCTTGAAGACAAGATCGAACCGAAACTTGCTAAAAAATAGCCTATGTTCTGCCCAAACTGCGCCACGACCGTAAACAAAAAGCTCAAATACTGCAATAGTTGTGGCGAGCGTCTGTCTAAATCGGCCGAGATCGATAAGGACGGAATGCCGGGCAAAATGCTCGATAATATTCTGACGACGGTGTTTCTCGTGGTGATGTTTGGGCTGGGGATTTTGGTTGGGCTGGTCGCGGTGCTGTTGGGCAGCGGAATGCCGCAAGGCCCGGTCGTCGTGATCATCGTTGCGTATCTCGCCGCCGTTTTTGGCATCTGCTACACGCTACTCACACAGGTTCCAAAGCTGATCGATGCCCGTCTCAAGACGAACGAATACGAAGAAGAATCACGCCAAGCCGCACGGCTCACACCGCTAACCACCGCCCAACTCGAAGAATATCGCGAACCCGTAATGAGCGTTACCGACCGCACGACAAAGACGCTCGATCGGGTGCCGATCGAACGCAGCTAACGCGCCGTTGGCGTCTGCGAAGCCGTATTTTTCAACCGGTTTTGGTTCTCACTGACAGCGTTTCCCTTCCGCATCATCTTTGATAACAACAAAGCCGAGATCGTTGTCAATATCAACATTCCGACAATTGCTGTGATAATGAGCGGCACCTTGCTGCGCTTTGTCGGTTTAGCCGCTGGCATCAAAAGCGTCGGCTCGGCCGCTCCGCCACCGATCGCTACGGTCGGCATAGTGTCGCCATCGACAAGGGCGGTTCCGTCGATCAGGCAAAAACCTGCCTCGTCGCCATAGTCTCGATCGCATTTTGGACAAACCTTCATTTACCGCACTTTGCCTCCGGGTTCATCGTCGCCGCGCATTTCTTGGCACACGTTTCGGTCACGTAGTCGAGCAGATCTTTGTCTTTGAAGATCGACTCCTGCTTCGACGGCGAACCTGCGGCCTTCCCTTTCGGTGAATCGAGCCAGATACGGTACCTCGCATCGAATTCGGGATCAGCATCCCGGCAGTAATTGTTACAAGCATTCAGCTTAGCCTGCTCCGCCGTCTTATCCTTGCCCTCAAACGTCTTGCCCTGATACTGAACCGTGCCGACACATTCCGCGCCGGAACCGCCGCAGCCGAGCACCGTCACAACGATCAACGCGACCGTGGCGACAAGTGAAGATCTATTTTTCATCGCGCTTAACCTCTAGTTTTATCTACCGCTCGAAAGGAACCATTCGACAAATTTCGGTATCCCGTCAGCGATCTTTGTCGTGGGATCGTAGCCGAGCATCTCTTTGGATTTTGAGATATCGGCGAATGTCACCGGCACGTCGCCGGGTTGTGTGGGCTGTTGGTCGATGATGGCGTGGGTGTCGAGACTGCGTTCTAACAGCGAGATAAGATCTTTTAATTCAGTGGTTTGCGATTCGCCGAGATTGAAGATCTCGTACATCGAACGGTCGTATTCGATTGCCGCTCTCACGCCCTGGATGATGTCATCGACGTAAGTGTAATCCCGTCGCGCCGAGCCGTCGCCAAACATCTGGATCGGTTTGCCTTCGGTAATTAGCTTGCTAAATTTGTGTATCGCAAGATCGGGCCGCTGACGGGCTCCATAGACTGTAAAAAACCGTAGACACACGCAGCGAATGTCGTAGAGATGCGAGTATGTGTGGCAGATCAATTCGCCAGCCGCCTTTGTCGCCGCATACGGCGAGATCGGTTGGTGGATGCGGTCTGCCTCGGCGAACGGGACTTTCGCATTGATGCCGTAAACGCTTGAGGATGAACCAAATACGAACTGCTTGACGCCGTGCTCGCGAGCCAGTTCGAGTAAGTTTACGGTGCCGTTGATGTTGGTCTCGGTATAAAGCTTCGGCTCGGCAAGGCTCGGCCGCACACCGGCACGGGCCGCGAGGTGTACGATCACGTCAAACTTTGTCGCCGCAAAAACCTCCGCCATCGCCGAAGCGTCGCGAATATCCGCCTCAACAAGACCGTAATTCGTCGCCTTCAAGTGCTCAGCCACATTCGCCCGCTTGATCTCGGGCGAGTAAAAATCGTTGAAATTATCGACGACCGTGACGCACCACCCGCCTTCGCCGAGCAATTTATCGACAAGATGCGAACCAATAAATCCGGCACCGCCGGTGACGAGAATTTGTTTAGCTGGCATTGACGTAACCACGGTTCTCCGAACCAATTAGGGACGATAGCATATTTGCATTTTAGCCGCAAAAAATACTATTTTTAGGAAAGTTTTTCATTCGCCCTATATCATTTAGGCATCAAATCCCATTTTAATGTTCAATAGCTAAAATGTTTTTATCAAAACTCTCAAAACTAGTCTCACCATTTTTGTTGTTAGTCGGTTTCTTCACATTTGTCCAAATTGTTCACCCCCAAGGTCAAGGATTCGACCGAATTGAGAAAGCTCGAATGCAGGACATGCTGGGCATCGTAAAAGCCGATCTTAAGAAGAATTATTACGATCCGGCTTTTCGTGGTATTGACATCGAGGCAAGGTTTAAGAAAGCCCAAGACCGGCTCGAACAGGTGACGTCAACCTCTCAAGCGTTGGCCGTCATCGCACAGGTTTTATTAGATTTCAACGATTCGCATCTGTTTTTTATTCCGCCATCGACGAACCTTGCCGTCGAATACGGATGGAGAATGCAGTCCGTAGGCGACAAATGTTATATCACATCGGTAAAACCCGGTAGCGACGCCGAGGTAAAGGGACTCAAACCGGGAGATCAGGTTCTTTCGCTTGGCGGATTTCGGCCTGTGCGAAAAGAGCTTTGGAAAATGCTCTATTTCTATGGCGCAATTAGCAAACGGGATAGATTGACACTTAGTGTTTTGAGTCCGGGCGAAGAAAAACCACGCGATCTGGAAATCATGTCGCAGATGAAAAAGCTTCCCCAAGCTGTCACGTTCAAGACTTTTTTCAGACTTTACGATGACTTTTATGAGGAAGAGAACGACAAACATCGCCTACCTAAAGTAGGTGGCATAACCGTTTGGAAAATGCCTTCGTTTGGGTATGATCCGGCGCAGGTTGATGAGCTGATGGGCCGCGTTAAAGGTGGCGGCTCACTAATATTGGATCTACGAGGAAACGGTGGTGGCTACGTTGAAACATTGGAGCGACTGACAGGTTTCTTTTTCGATAAAGATCTGCAGATCGCAGAACTAAAGGGACGCAAGCCCAAAAAGCCAATGGTTGCCAAAACGCGTGGCAACGAAATGTATAACGGTAGATTGATCGTACTTATCGACAGCCGGTCTGGTTCGGCATCTGAGATATTTGCGCGAGTAATCCAACTTCAACAGCGAGGCAAGGTGCTTGGAGATGTGTCGGCCGGTGCGGTAATGCAGTCACAGGCTTTCACGGAACGTATGGGCGTAGACAGCGTCGTCTTCTTCGCGGTGAGCGTTACCGATGCGGATGTAATAATGTCAGACGGCAAAAGCCTGGAAAACGTGGGTGTGATACCTGATGAAGTAATATTGCCAACCGGAGAGGACCTCGCTACAGGACGCGACCCAGTCTTGGCAAGGGCTGTCGAACTTCTTGGTGGAAAGATATCGCCTGAAGAGGCCGGAAAATTATTTCGCTATTACTGGAAAAAGGATTAGCTCCTCGTTCAGTTGAGAAATCTTTGCTTAGTGTGAAATCGGTGTAGGATCTCTTCGAGAAAGCCCTCGTAGGTAAAGCCTTCGACCGAATACGACGGTTTTAGTTTGTACATCAGCGGCAGGGCGATGCGCCAGGCCATCCATAGGCGTTGGCGTTCGGTGAGGTCCCATCGGCGGCGAAGGAAGCTCTCGACGACCTCGACCTCACGTTCGTTGAGCATCGCGACATTTGCACCGACCTCGACCTTTGCCTGGACACGCGTGAATGCCGAGTCGCGTATCGCATTTGAAAATGTCTCGGCAAATGTCGGGGCTTCATCCGTGCGTTCGCGAATGACGACGGTGCCGGCAAAGATGTCACCGATCCGCTGATCGCGGTCACTCAGAAAAATTACGATCAGCCCGATCGAGTAGACGGGCAAGACAAATCCGGGGGCGGCGTCGGCGATGCGGAGTAGATTGCGGGCGATCGCTTCCCACAGAGTTAGCGGACGTCCGTCGTCGCGGATGACGCGTAGTTTTAGCAAACGCTTTCCCGGCGTCTGGCCGTTCCAGAGCCATTCGAACAGGATAAAATAGCCCGCAAAGATCAGAAAAACGATCACGATCAAAATCGCGATCGTCCATTTCGGAGCCTGTGCCAGCAACGCCTCAGGTGCATCAACCACATCCGACGAAGAGTAGCCCGCTATCGACAAAAACACCCACGCGATCAGAAACATCGACAAAAACTGAAAAAAATGATCGATCGCCACGGCGAGGAAACGGTTCCCGATCGACGCCAATGCAAACTCGAGCGGCACGCGCTCCGGCGTCTCGATGATCAACGTTTCTTCGGTTTGGATGATGTGGCGTGACATTTAGCATTGACAGAACCGCGTTTATTGGATCGCTTTCATACTCCGTTCTCAGACGGCGAAAATGGTTAACTTTGGGAACGCAGCTCTGTAGATTCCCGCGTCGAGTGTCAATAGGCTGTAACCATTTTCAACGGCGTGTGCGCCGATGTAAAAGTCAGTTAGAATGCGTCGCGGGTCGCCTGCCTTCTGACGGCGGCGGCGAACGGCATATTGCTGGAAAGCTGAACCGGCAGTTCTCCAAATGGCCTGAGTGCTCGACCAGTCAACTAAAATGTTTGCGTCTAACAGAAATTTATCAACAAATTCCACAGTCCGGCCCGGGCAGGCGAGCAACTCTCCAAATACCGCCCCGCAGATGACCACGCCGCCGCGAGAGGCGGCACCGTCCAGCATTTTGAGGGCGGCCAAATATGACGGTTCGTCGGCATCCCACAGAGCGACGATGACATTAGTGTCGATAGCCGATATCATTCCGGATCACGTAAATTGCGCACAAAACGAATGACTGCTTCGCGGCCCTTGCCAATACCCGGATTTCCGATACCCGCGTATTTTGCAAAACGACTCTCCCGCTTTTGGGGCCTAACGACCATCTCATCTCCGTTTTGTTCGAATACCAATTTGTCACCTTCCTTGACGCCAAGTGCCGTCCTTACTTTGAGCGGTACCGTGATCTGCCCTTTGCTGGTTATTTTTGCGCTTGTTTGCATGTTACCTCCACGTTCCTTACTTTAGCACACTTCGCCTTACTTTTGCATCATCGAGTCAAAAAAATCTTAGTCCTTGCCCATACTGCAAAGCGTTCTCTATACTTGATACAGATGGCAGGTGTCGGGAATTGAAAACTGAACTACAGCGCAGCGAGGTATCAGCGGCGGACTTTCGGTTTGCGATCGTCGTGAGCCGTTGGAATAGCGAGTACACGTCGCGGCTTGAGAGCGGTGCTCGTCTTGCTCTGACAGAGAGCGGAGCGGGCGAAGATGCGGTCGTGACGTTTTATGTCCCCGGCGCATTTGAGCTGCCCCTCGCGTGTCGCGAGGCCGCGAGCCATCGCGAATTTGACGCGATCATCGCTCTTGGCGTCGTTATTCGCGGCGACACACCGCATTTCGATTATGTCGCGGGCGAGGCCTCACGCGGTATAATGCAGGCGTCGATGGAGACGGGCGTGCCTGTTATGTTTGGCGTGATAACGGCCGACAATATTGAGCAGACTGAGGCCCGTTGTGGCGAAGGTGTTGATAACAAGGGGTTTGAGGTCGCCGTCTCGGCGATCGAGATGGCAAACCTGATGCGGGAGATGAAAACTCGCCGAGATGACATCATAGGTATTCCGTTTTAGGCAATGGCAATTGACAAAGCAGAGAAGAGTTCCGGGACGAGGCATAAGGCACGCGAGTGCGCACTGCAGATGCTGTTTTCGGCGGACATGGCCGGTTCGGTGGGAGAAACGCTCACGCGCGACTATTGGAACGAACTTGGCGACGCAGCGATCGACGATAAGACCCGTGACTTCGCCAACGAACTCGCCATCGGCACGCTCGAAAACGTCGCCGCTATCGACGACCGCATCCGCACACGTGCCGAACACTGGCGCATCGAGCGCATGGCGATCGTCGACCGCAATGTTCTACGATTAGCTGTTTACGAATTTCTCTATCGCGACACGCCCGACACAGTTGTCATAAATGAAGGCCTCGAGACGGCCCGGCGTTTTTCGACTTACGAGGCGACGCAGTTTATCAACGGCATTCTCGACGCGATCAAGCAAGATCTAAAGAAGGCCGATGGTGACAAGCACGCAGAAGCCACATCCACGTGATGAAAGTGAGTCTGGTTTGAATTTTGACCCGCCGCAGGCGGGCATATAGCCCCGTCCTTTAGGGCGGGGTTAGGATCGAACTGGGAATTCAAGGGCGTTTTAACGCCCTTACTGTCGCACCGATCACGGCAATGCTAAAGCGGCAAGAAGCTAAGCCCGTTAAAACGGGCTGGGAACCAGTGGTCGGCTTCTCCCCGCCCTAAAGGGACGGGGCTATGTGCCGCGTATGGCGGTCGGAAGACCGAGTGACGCGCTTCGACCTGATGATAAGGCTCACCGTCTTTGCTTTTTTGCTTCTCGCTCTCGCGAGCCTTACCTACGCGCAAAAACTTCCCGATAAGATCCGTGGTTACAAGGTCGAGATGTCCCGCTCAAAGTCAGTCACGCGATCCCCGAGGGTAACAAATTCTCCGACGATTTCGACCTCTACATCCAACTCAGCAAACCAAAGATCGCGATGCGCGGCCTGCTCTCCGCCTCGATCGATGTCTCGGCCGATTTGGTCTCGACCAAGCAATCGGGCGAGATCGCGTTTGTCTCATTTCACGATGTCCGCGTAAACGGCATCGCTATCGAGATCGAAGAATACGGCGGCCCGCTCGCATTTAAGAAAGGCGTCAGATCGTCGTTACCAAGACCGGTCACCGCGAAATTGAACTTCGTTGGTGCCGCTAAAGGTGCATTCAAGGAACTCACCGACTCCCGCGATCAATGGCGAATTACGGGCACCGCGTTCGTCTTCGGCAAATTCAAGAAAATGGGATTTAGCTTCAAACGCGTCGTTCCGATCAAGATCGATATGTTGGTCAAGAATCAGCTGAAATAGCTAAGCGGATGATCTCCTCTCCCGACTGCGGTATCGCCGTGAAAGCCACCAAGAAATGATGAATACCGTAGACGCAACGCTCATGATCGTTACTAATGAGAAAACTACTTCTTACAAATGCTACCGGTTGTGTTCAGCGAACAGATCATTTTTTTGAGTTCGTTCAACTCGAGCCGAAGCTCGCTATTGGTTTCGGCCACCTTCCCCAGCTCTTGCGTTTGCATCTCGGCTAATTTTTGCAATCTTTCGATGTGTGTTTGTTGATCCTTGACGGCATTGATTAGAACTACGGTGAGTTTGTCGTATTTGACACCCTCGACTTCGCCTGTTGGATTATAAGTAACAAGCAACGCGTCGATCGCGGCCACCTCTTCAGCAATAAGGCCAAGATCGTGTGCCTTGCTCTCTCTCCAGTCGAACGTAATGGGCTGCAAGCGTTTTACGATATCCAATCCGCCGCCGAACGAAATAATGTTTTCTTTGTAACGCCGACTTGAACCGCACAGTGCAAGAGCGCTCGCTAGCGAACAAACGGTTGCCGACCCTCCCGAGGAGAAAAGCCCAACACGGACGACGTCCATTCCGCTCCGTCCCAGCTGGATCGTATTGCTGGTGGACCCGATAGCCCCAGCGCCAATTACTGTTGAATAACTCAGGCTGTCCAAGCCGTAGACTATACCCCAACCCAAGGCAGTGTTCTGGCCACCGCTGCCAATTCCGAGACCCGTATTTTGGCCAACAAAGGTGTTTTGATTTCCGGTGCTGAACCTGCCCGCATAGTGACCAAAGAAGGAGTTGAAGCTTCCTATCGTATTTGATTGGCCGGCGAACATACCAAAAAAGGAATTGTAATCACCACTGGTATTTGCCTGCCCCGCATGGTAGCCGACAAACGAATTGTAATCGCCATCATTATTGCTGATGCCCGCTCCCTTACCAAAGAAGGCATTACCGTTAACGCCTCCGAATTGGGTCGCCGCTCCGGCATCGACACCAAAGTAGGAATTGTCAGAACCGTTTACGAGTCCCCTGCCCGCTCGATAACCGAAAACAGAATTGTTCTCGCCGCCGAAGCCCACAGCCGTACTCAGTCCCACGACAGTGTTTTGAATGCCCGGTGCCGCCAAAATGCGTTCTCCATTCAACTGGAATTGCATGCGGGCATTTAGGAGACTCGCTGAACCGGTTCCGCTGACGTTGAAATTACTTGTCGCTTGCTGCGTAGTCGCGTTCTGAATGTAGCTACCGCTTCCTGCCGGAACCCCACTAACTGGAATAGTTCCCGTCACGGCACTGCCGTTCACACTACCGACTTGAGTAGCCGTTACACACCCGACACACGAAGGCGAAAGAGCGTCCGCCGCCGATGCATTGAGGCTCCTAACTGCGTATGGTGTAGACTGGATCTGCTGTCGCGGAGCAAGTTGGGAGTAAGCTCCTCCACCTACCTCACGAACAGAAATGTCCAGAAACCTGTTAGCACCGGAAAAGACGCTAGGCCCAAAGTCAAGCGACACTGAGAATACACCGTTTGCGACCGCCACCTTCGGCCTCTGAACGGTCGTGCCTTGCTGGGTTCCACCACTCAGAGCATCAAACAGTCGGAACTCAAAGTCATAGTTCCCCGAAGCAGGAATTGCGGACGATGTCATAGCCCCTTGATAACTAAAGGCGGTTGTCTGGGCTTGACAGGTAGCTGCCAAGACTATTACTAAACAAATGACGTGTAACAAGCTCTCTAATCTATTTCTCATTATTGCTCTCCCTGATCAAGATTCTCAGCCTATTTTAAGGTTACCAAATCTGTGACAACTATAGACCTGATTTGCTAGATATATTGGCGAAATGTCACATTAGCGGGGAATTGTTGTTCCAATCGCGTTTCGTATTTGCAGTATGCCCAAGAGTGGTGCATACGATTAGAGGTATTCGAACCTTAAGAAATGACCTGTAAAAATTCGAAATTTAGGCACAATGAATTAAACTATTGATTTGCGAGGTCAAAGATAATCACGGTGAGCGAAAAAGTGGCAAATCTATCCGAGTTTATTAAAGAAGCATTTGGGTCGAATTCGACTTATGTCGAGGGCCTTCTGGAGCGATATCGCAACGATCCGAACTTGGTCGATGAGTCGTGGCAGACTTATTTTGCGGATCTTTTGAACGGCACAACGCCGACGCCGAACGGCCAGACGGCTACTCCGGCTCCCGCCGCGTCAACGCCCGCACCTGCGAAAACGCCCGTGCCTGTCGCATTGACCGCCGACACCGAGGTAAAGCCGTTGACCGGTGTCGCCAAAAAGATCGTCGAGAACATGGAGCTGAGCCTAACCGTGCCTGTTGCGACCAGTTTTCGCAACATACCGGTCAAGCTACTTGAAGAAAATCGTCGCATCATCAATGAGCATCTCGCTGCACAGGGCCGCGGCAAGGCGTCGTTCACGCACATTATCGCGTGGGCGATCGTGCAGTCGGCAAAGGCTTATCCGCATCTTAATCATGGTTTTGGCGTCGTCAATGGCGCACCTTCGCGGCTTGAGCACGAAGATGTGAATCTCGGCATCGCGATCGACATCGAGAAGAAAGACGGCTCGCGAAATCTGCTTGTGCCGAACATTAAAGGCGGAAATCGGATGAATTTGGCCGAGTTCTTCGCCGCCTATAACGAACAGGTCAAGAAGGCTCGCGACGGCAAGCTTGAGATCGCCGATTTTCAGGGCACGACGATTTCGCTGACCAATCCGGGCACCATCGGAACTGCCGCCTCGAACCCACGTTTGATGTCCGGCCAGAGTGCGATCATCGCCACGGGAGCTATCGAATATCCGGCCGAGTATCAGGCAATGACCGCCGGAACGCTCTCGCAACTTGGTATAAGTAAAACAGTTACGGTCACGAGTACGTATGACCATCGCGTGATTCAGGGTGCGGAGAGCGGACTGTTTCTGGCACGTATTCACGAATATTTGACGGGACAGCACGGTTTTTACGAGGCTATTTTTGCCGATCTCGGTATTCAGCTTTCGCCGCTTCGCTGGGCGCAGGATTACAATCCGGGACTGCTCGGCGGCGACCGCTCGAACGAGCAGGCTGAGAAACAGGCCAACGTTCTACAGCTCATCAATGCCTACCGCATCCGCGGCCATCTGCTCGCCGATATCGACCCGCTCAAGATGACGTCGCAGCATGCGTCCGAGCTTGATCTCGAAAATTTCGGCCTGACCATCTGGGATCTCGACCGCGAATTTATCACCGGCGGTTTACATGGCGAAAAGACGGCGACGTTGCGACGCATTCTCGAGATCTTGCGCAAAGCATATTGCGGTAAGGTCGGCATCGAATATCGCCATATCCAGAGCAAGGACGAAAAGGAATGGATACGACGACAGGTCCGCGAGCAGTTCGTCGATACCCAGCCGCTTGCGGCGGATATCAAAAAGGAATTGCTGCAAAAGCTGATCGAGGCGGAGCAGTTCGAGCAGTTTCTGCACAAGAAATACCTCGGCCAGAAGCGTTTCTCGCTCGAAGGTTGCGAGACCGTCATCCCGATGCTCGACCAGCTTGTTGAGGGGGCGTCGGCACGCGGCGTCGATGAGATCTACATGGGCATGGCCCATCGTGGACGGCTCAATGTGCTTTCAAATATTATCGGCGACGCCGAAACGGGCGACATGGCCGAGCGTATCTTCACGGTTTTCGAGGGAACTTCGCACCCCGACTTCCCCGCCGACGAAGGCGACGTTAAATATCACCAAGGCGCCGAAGGCAAGAAAATCACAAAGGCTGGTAAGGAGATTTCGATCAATCTATCGTGTAACCCAAGCCATCTCGAGACCGTAAATCCGGTTGTCGAGGGCATGGTTCGTGCACGTCAGGACGAATTGCGTAACGGTGAACAGCGGACACGCGAAGAAGTCTACGCACAGATAATGCCCGTGTTGCTTCACGGAGATGCGGCGTTTGCTGGGCAAGGCGTTGTGATGGAGACGTTGCAGCTCGCGAGTCTGCCCGGCTATCGCACGGGCGGCACGATCCATATTGTTATTAATAACCAGATCGGATTCACGACCGGCGTTGAGAACGCCCGCAGCTCGATCTACTCGACCGACGCGGCTCAGATCACGCAGACGCCGATCTTTCATATCAACGGCGACGACCCCGAGGCCGCGTTTCGCGTGGTGCAGATCGCGATGGATTACCGTCGCGAGTTTATGAAGGACGTCGTGCTAGACCTCGTCGGTTTTCGACGACTCGGCCATAACGAGGGCGACGAACCGAGCTACACACAGCCCGTGATGTATGCCCGCGTTAAGGCGCATCCCGGCTCGCGTCATCTATACGCCCGGCAACTCATCCGCGAAGGCGTCATCACCGAAGACGACCTCGCCGCGATGACCGATAAGACGGTCGAGAAATACGAGCGAATTCTCGCCAGTGCAAAGCAGATCGCGACCGTCAAACCGGCCCGCGCCGAGCTCGCACCGGCGATCACGGACGAAGACGGCTCGGCCGTTCTGCCGACCGGAGCTTCGGCCGATGTCCTAAAGACAGTCGCCGACAAGATCTCGCTCGTTCCCGACGCCTTTCACATCAATCCAAAAATGGTTGGCCAGCTCGCTCGCCGTGCCAAGATGGGCGACGGCGAAGTGCCGATGGACTGGGGCTTTGCCGAAGCGATGTCGTTTGGCTCGATGGTTTTAGAGGGCCATCCGGTTCGTGTCAGCGGCCAGGACTCGGGCCGCGGAACGTTCTCGCAGCGTCATGCGTCGATGTATGACACCATGACCGGCGAACGCTGGACGCCGTTGTCGGAATTGAGAAACGAAGCTATTCCTTCCTCGAGGTTTTACGTTTTTGACAGTAATCTGAGCGAATACGCCGTGCTCGGTTTCGAATACGGTTATTCGGTCGTAAATCACACCGAATTTGTCGCGTGGGAAGCTCAATTCGGCGATTTTTCGAACGGCGCACAGATCGTCATCGACCAGTATATCTCTTCGAGCGAAGACAAATGGCAGCAGCGGTGCCGCCTCGTAATGCTGTTGCCCCACGGTTTTGAGGGCCAGGGCCCGGAGCACTCGTCGGCCCGACTTGAGCGATATTTGACGCTTTGTGCCGAGAATAATCTTCAGGTTTGCTACCCGACAACTCCCGCTCAGTATTTCCATCTGCTCCGCCGTCAGGTAAAGCAAGAAGCTATCCGGCCGCTGATCGTGATGACGCCAAAAAGTCTGCTGCGTCTTCCGGCGGCTAGCTCGACGATGGCGGAACTTGAGACTGGCGGCTTCCAACCAGTCATCGACGACGCCCGTATCGAAGATCGCAGCGATGTAAAACGCGTCGTCCTGTGCAGCGGAAAAGTCTATTACGATCTCGACGCCGCTAGAGAGACCGTCGCTGATGTCGCCGTCGTCCGGGTCGAACAATTCTATCCGTTCCCCGGTGAAGCGATAAAACAGATCTTTGCCTCGTACCCAAACGCCACTGAGGTCGTCTGGACGCAGGAAGAGCCGCAAAACATGGGCGGCTGGGCATTTGTCGAACCGCGTCTGCGAGCAATTTTGCCAACAGACACCACGCTCCAATACATCGGCCGCACCGCGTCGGCATCGCCCGCAACCGGCTCGTATGCGATCCATAATCTGGAGCAAGGCCAGCTTGTAAATGATTCGCTGAACATAACGGCGACAGGAACGACGGCGGCGGGTTAGTATCTGACTTTGAGAGGAACGTTCATGAAATACCTACGACTTTTGACGATCACTATCGCGTTCTCACTTTTGATCTCGCTAGTTCTGGCGTGTCAATCGAAGATGGTCAGTAGCGAAGAATCCAATACTCCGCAACCGGCCGCGACGCCGCGTAATAATGATCCGATCACGATCGTTGGCGTCGGCGACATCATGATGGCGTCGCCGTTCCCGAATGACAGCCGTATGCCGCCGAATGACGGGGCTGATCTGCTCAAGGATTTCACGCCGATCTTGTCGGCGGCGGATATCGCGTTTGGCAATCTCGAGGGGCCGATCATCGATAGCGGCATGTCGGCCAAATGCCGTCCTGGTTCGACGCAGTGTTTCGCATTTCGAACGCCGACGCGTTACGGCAAGTATCTGAAAGCTGCGGGATTTGACGTGATGAGCGTTGCCAATAATCACGCCGGAGATTTTGGACTCGCGGGACGCGTCAGCACTCAGAAAGTTCTCGACGAACAAGGCATCAAATACGCTGGCAGCCTTGAGCCTATGGTGACGACGACTTATCTTGAGGCCAAGGGCAAAAAAGTCGCCTTCATCGGCTTCGGCCACAACAACGGAATGCCAAACGTTAACGATCTGGAAGGCGCGCGTCAGCTTGTGACCGAGGCCGCAAAGAAAGCGGATCTCGTTGTTGTATCGTTTCACGGCGGAGCCGAGGGCACCAATGCCCAACATGTGCCAAACCGCTCCGAGATCTTCCTTGGCGAAAATCGCGGCAATCTTCCCGCTTTCACTCACACCGTCATCGACGCTGGTGCGGATCTCGTCCTCGGCCACGGCCCGCACGTCATGCGCGGTATGGAGCTATACAAAGATCGCCTCGTTATGTACAGCCTCGGCAATTTCTGCACCTACGGCTGGTTCCAGCTCGCGGGCGAAACTGCTCTGACAATGGCCCTCGAGGTCAAGGTCGCAGCCGATGGTAAGTTCCTCAGCGGCAAAATTCACTCCGGCCGCCAAGAAGGCCGCGGCATCCCCGTCCTCGACAAATCAAACGAAGGCCTCCGCGTCGTCCGAAATCTCTCGGAAATGGACTTCGCGACGAATGCACCAAAGATCGCAGATGACGGGATGATCACAGTGAAATAACACATTTCTAACGGATCAGTCGAGATTTGCGCGTTGGAGAACGTCCTTAAATTGCGGGGCACCGTGAAGATTGCGAAAGAGGGCGTCGCTCTTGAGCGAAACTATCAGGAAATCGCGTTCGTCGAGAGCTTGGTTGAGGTATTTGATCGCAGCCGATGTTTCGCCGAGACCGTTATGTATGATCGCAAAATTGTATGGCGACACGTAACCACTGAGAGCCGGTTTTTTGAGGTCCGCCAATATTTGCCGCGCCTCGGCTTTTCTGCCGACTCGCACAAGAACGTAAGCCAGATTCGATCGCATGTAAATACTCTGATTGGACGCGCCGACCGCCTTTTGCGCACAATCGAGGGCGTTTTGCAGGTCCCCTCTTAGCAAAAATCCACGTGACCTATAGTGCAATGCCCACGGAAAACCGGGGTCCATTTTCAAAACCTTCTCCGTTACGGCCAATCCCCTCTCAATTTCGCCTGCACGCAACAACGGTAACGCCATAGCATTGTTTGCGGAAAGCGATGTCGGATCCAGTTCGCTGGCTTTTTGCATTTGAACAATGCTCTCGTCGGTGCGCAGCATCAGGGCGAGAAATTCGCCATACCATTGCCGAACGACCGCGTTATTTCCATCCAGATCGATAGCTCTGAGGTATTCACTCTCAGTGCCAGCCCAGTCAAAGTCGTACTGCAATTTCACCTGTGCGAGCGCCGCGTGGGCGTCTGCGAGATCGGCGTCGAGCTGCAAAGCCCGGTTCGCCGAGACCTTTGCCATCGGAAAGGCTGTGGGGTCGTGGGTCGTGCCAAAGAGGTTAAGTAACACGAATGTTTGAGCCAGCCCCGAATGAGCCAATGCAAAATCAGGGTCAAGTTCGATCGACTTATTAAAGTGTTCTATGGCCCGCTGAAAACCTTCGGCGGTACGCTTATTCCAGAAATAGCGACCCTGTAGATATCGCTGGTATGCTTCGGTATTAGAAGTAGTGCGTCGGTTGAATTTCGCCGCTTCGAAATCGTCCATCTGCAGGGCGAGCGACCTAACTACCTTTTGACTGATCGAATCCTGAACCGTAAAGAAATTTGTAAAGTCATCGTCAAAATTTTCTGTCCAGATCGTAACATTATCGGACGTCCGGATCAGTTGAACGCTGACGCGTATTCGTTTATCGATACGCTGTATCCGTCCGTCGAGGACAGCGTCGACCCGTAGTTCGCTTCCGATCTTGCCTGCTTCCTCGTTGCTGTCGGCATATTTCAGAACCGTTCGGGTCGGACGTACGGTTATCTGCTTTAACGAACCGAATTTATTTGCCAATGCATCGGCAAAACTGATGCCCAGGTATTTCTCGGTTTGATCCGCGCTCAGATCATCGAACGGCAATATGGCGATGGAGCGTATCTCGCCTAACGAAGCCGGTTTTGACGATGGAAAAAACCAGTAAAAGCCCGCCGCAAGAGTCAATCCGGCTGCTACGGCAAGTGCGAGAAGTTTGACCTTTGATCTTCGATCTTTGAGCGGTGGATTTTCATAACTAACGGGGAGCGGGTCGGACAGGAAGGTTTCGTCCAATATTCCGTCTTCGGAATTTGGTTCCGCTACGTCGCAGATGAACTGATACCCGCGGCCCGGAACCGTCAAAATAAATCGCGGTTCTCTGGTGTCATCGCCGAGTGCCTTGCGCAGCACAAAAACGGTCTGAGTTAGATTGGCCTGCTCGACGATCGAACCGGCCCACACGGTATCAAGCAATTCATCCTTGGTCAACAACCGGCCTTTGGCAACCACCAGCGCGGTCAAAAACTCGACTACCTTGTTTGCAAGCGGAATAAACTCGCCGTTGTCACGGCGGTAGAGCCGATGGCGTTTCGCATCAAGGCGAAACTCATCAAACTCAAATATCCGTGATTCGTTGAGCCTCTGCATAGCTTTGCTGAGAATTGAGAACTATTGAGACTAGTCTTGAGGATTTTTGAGGTCAGGTCAAGCAATACTGGACACTGAGAGAAATAAAGTTCAAATCGTGCTAGTACCGCGATTATGCCGGAGGCTGAGATAAATAAAATGCAACAAATTTTTTCGAGAACGCGACGGACTTTTTCTCCAATATTCTTGTTAAAATGTTTGATAATTGTTTCTCTGGTCGTGCCCACAACGGGCTGTGTAAATATTCCCTATCTTATTTGTATTATCTTTGGCGCACCCGGAGAGAAGTGCAAAGAACTATCACCTCAACTAAACCAGAATCCTCCGGAATCTCAAGTATGCGGAGGCTTTGATCGCCGATTTTACGGATCGGGGGTTCGCGACAATTCTTTTTACCATTCTCCGTCAATCGCGGCAATGGCGGTGGACGAAAGCGGTAATATTTTCGTCGGAGGTAGATTTACCTCCATTGACAATGTCGTCACGTATAACATCGCTCGTTACGACATCGCCACTGACAGCTGGTCGGCACTTGCGGGTAACGGATTGAGGGAGTTTGGCGGCCCATATGTTACTGTCGAGGCGATGGCGATCAAGGGCAACGACTTGTTCGTCGGCGGGCGTTTTTCGGAAACCTTCGATGGCTCGACCACAAATCTGACCAACATTGCCCGCTATGACCTTGCCGCAAAAGCATGGCACCCGCTCACTGGCGGCGGCATCCACTACGCCTTGAACAACGGCAATGTCAATGCGCTGGCAATCTCAGGCAACGATCTGTATGTCGGCGGCCTGTTCAAGAGAACCGCTGATGACGTAACGTTGAATCTGAACAACATCGCCCGCTACAATTTTCCTGCCAATCCGGCCAATCCGGGCACCTGGACGGCTCTCACGGGCAATGGCCTGGGCCAGGGCTTTTCCGGCTCTGTCAGCGCGTTGGCAATTTCCGGTAACGGCACCGATCTCTTCGTTGGCGGGGAATTTACACAGAGCCATAATGGCACGACAACAAATCTGAATAACATCGCCCGTTACGCCCTTACAGGCGTGAACGCAAACACTTGGTCGGCACTCGCGGGTAACGGGCTTAGTGACGGCTCTGGAGGCTTTGTCAGCGCGCTCGCAATTTCGGGCAACGATCTGTTTGTCGGCGGTAGCTTTACGCGAACGCACAACGGCGCGACGCTGAATTTGAATAATATCGCGCGCTTCGATATTGGGGCCAATGGCTGGTTTCGTCTCGCTGGCAACGGCCTGTCAAACACGGGTTTCGGTGGCTATGTCTTTTCGCTCGCAATCCATGGCAGCGTTTTATATGTCGGCGGCATTTTTTCACAAACCGCCGATGGCACCACCCTAACAAACATCAACCGCATCGCCCGCTACGCGTTTCCCGCCAACCCGGCCACACTCGGTTCATGGTCATCACTACAAGGCACCGGTTTGGACAGTACTGTTAGCTCGATCGCGATCGTAGGCAATCAATTGTTTGTTGGAGGGCTTTTTAAGCAAACAGCCAACGGTGTTACGAAAAATCTCAATAGTGTTGCACGTTATCAGATTTCGTTTAACAGTTGGTCGGCCTTAGGCCCGAACAACGGTATCGCGCTTGATGACGCCGTTAATGCGGTCGCGGTTCACGAAAACGGCAACATTTACGTAGGCGGCAGCTTTACGAAAACACTGGACGGAGCGATCACGAATCTAAATCACATCGCCCGCTTCAATGTTGCAACCAACGCATGGGAACCGCTTGCGGCGAGCGGGCTGAACGGCAATGTCCATGCCCTCGAATTTATCGGCGACAACCTATATGTCGGAGGCGATTTTACAATGACCGTCGACGGCGTACCTATTAGTCTGAACCGCATAGCCCGCTACAACACCGTGTCTAATACCTGGTTTCCCCTCACGGGCAGTGTGCCGAACGGCAACGGGTTAAACAACTCGGTCTTTGCGCTGGAAAAATCCGGTGACAACTTGTACATCGGCGGCACCTTTATGCAAACTATCGGCGACACGCCGACGACTCTGAACCGTATTGGCCACTATAACAACGCTACCAACACCTGGTCGCCACTCACGGGCAGCGCGATGAACGGCAACGGATTAAACAATTCTGTTCATGCTCTCGCCGTCTCCGGTAACAATTTGTTCGTCGGCGGCATGTTCAGTCAGACATTCAATGGCGAACCACCCGATTTGAACCACATCGCCCGCTACGATATAGCCAACAACACTTGGGCGGCAACGACACATAACGGACTGGACGGTCCAGTTTATGCGTTGTACGCCAACGGCAGCAATCTGTTAGCCCGCGGCGATTTTACCCAAACCTTTGACGGAGAGAAAAGTCTCGACAAGCTCGCCCATTACGACATTTCGAACAGTCTCTGGACGGCTTTGCCTGACCAGAAGGACGAAGTTTATCAGGCGGCAACTTTGGCGAGCGCGATGCAGCCTTCCGGCACGGATTTGGCGATCGGCGGTACCTTTGAACAGTTGAGCTGCGGACCGGCGAAGTCATTCACCCGCATCTATTTTCAGCAATCAACCGTCGGCGCGGTAGCATCTTCCACAAATCTCATCCCGGATTGGCACAACGGCGCAAATTGGACGATGGGAACTGTGCCCGCCGCAAATTCAAACGCCGTCATCGGCGCGGGCGCGGGCAACGTCGGCATCACGTCCGCCGATGTCACGATGAATGATTTTATGCTCAACGGCGGAACGCTGACCATCGGCGCCGGCAGGACGCTGACGATCAACGGCATCCTTGGTTTGAACGGCGGCACGATCAACGGCCCCGGTACGGTTGTGATAACAAACTGCAAACAAGACGGAATTATGGGCGGCGACGCGGCGAGTTATATCCAAACCTCACTCGTCCGTTGTGTAAACAACACGGGAACCTTTAATTTCCCCGTTGGTACGGCAAATGGTTATTCTCCGGTTACGGTCAGAGACATCACCGGGACCGGGAACATTTTGGTAAAAGCGAATCAAGGCGCGTACACTGCGACGGCAAACGGCCTGCCCGTAAATCGGCTGGGGCGCTGGTGGCAGGTTGAGAATACCGGCGGCGGGGTGACAAGTGCCGATCTTGTATTTAATTATCTAGATGCGGACGTATCGGGCCCGGAAAACAGTCTTGCTGCGTATCGGATATCGGGTGGAACAGCAACATCAGTCACGGGCACGGTCAACACCTTTTCAAACCGCGTGTTTGCGGAAAACGTAAACGGATTCTCTGACTGGACGCTCGCGTCCAATACCGGCGGCACACCGACTCCTACTGCCACACCGACCGCAACGCCGACTCCGACGCCATCAGGATTCGAAGGCGACGTTGCTCCTCGAACTGCTGGCGACGGAGCGATCACTTCGACCGATGTTGTGCAGCTAAGGCGATTTGTCGCGGGTCTCGACGTTCCAAATGCGGCTACCAACGAAGCACAACGCGCCGATTGCGCACCTTTCTCAACACGCGGCGACGGAGTGCTCACCTCGACCGATGTGATCCAGGGCCGACGATATGCCTCCGGTCTCGATCCGCTAACGGCGTCGGGCGGGCCGCTGCCGGCATCGATCGGAGCGAATTCCGTCACCGCTCTGTTCAACCTGATAAAAGGCCTTTTTAATGCCCGTATAATCAGTACCGCCTCATCGACGGCTCAGGCAGGGACAACCGTTTCAATTCCGGTCGAGATCGTGTCTGCGGGCGATGAGCTGGCCGTGAGTTTCACAGTGGATTTCGATCCTACAAAGCTTAAGAATGTGCAGATTACTTTGGTTGACGAAGCAAACTCCAATGCGGTGCTAACTGCAAACCAAACTATCGAGGGCCGCCTGGGCGTTTTGATCGACTATGCCGACGCCCTTCCAGCGTCGGTTAAGCCGCGTCAGATCGCGACTATCACATTCGACATAGCGAGTAACGCAAACGGAACTATACCGCTCGATTTCTCCGGTTCCGTAGCAGCGATCAGCATTTCAAATGCGGCCGGCGAATCGGTTCCTGTTCAGACGCTCGGCGGAACGATCACCGTGAAGTAGCTACCTCTTTGCTTTCTCGATCGCTTTGATGATCTTAACGGCTCGATTGCGAGCCATGAGCGGGAGGCGTTCGTCGGTGGAGAGTTGGGTGAGGAAGGGGACGAGGTTCGTCGGATCCGAGATCTCTTTGCGGTCGAGGTAGCTGTCGATCGACTCCATAAGGCCGGGCGTGAGGAGCGGCTGATTTTGGCGGGCCAGGACTATCTCGAAACGCCAAATGTACTCATTTGAGATCCGTCTGTA
>JANPDK010000097.1:0-8578 GCA_031431415.1 Acidobacteriota bacterium
TGTCTTGCGATGTCTTATGTTGAGAATGTCGGCGGAAACGTCGACAGTTTTTGAAAATCTAATCACGTGGCGATTTAAGGCAACTTGCTCCACGATAAAAACTGCTAAAGACTAACAGCGAATATTATTTTCGTTGTCGAAAAAACGAAGAACTTTTAAAGCTCTCGTGCAAATTTAGCACGAGAGCTTTTTTGATTTTAAAATTATGGCTGGACGATCAATTGAAACAGAACTTGTACATGCCGGCGAACGGCGCACGCTGCCGGTCGGATTGCCGAATGCGACGCCGATCTTTGCGAATTCGACCTACAGCTACGCATCGATGGAGGAGGCCGAGCGTGTTTTTAGCGGCGATCTGAAGGATTACATCTACACGCGGTACGGCAACCCGACGGTCGAGGCATTTCAGGACGCGATATGCACTCTCGAAGGCGGAGCGGTCGCTCGAGCGTATGCGTCGGGAATGGCTGCCCTGCACGCGGCGTTGCTTGCGAGTGATCTGACGACTGGTTCGTACATAATCGCTTCGCGTGATCTGTACGGAGCGAGCTTTGATCTGATCTACAACATCTTCGGGATTTTTGGCGTGAAAACACAGCTTGTCGATTTTTCCGATCTTGGCGAACTGCGAAAGAAGACTGAGGAACTGAAACCACGCGTTCTCCTCGCGGAAACGATCTCTAATCCGTTATTGAAAGTCCTCGATATCCCAGCCGTCGCCGAGATCGCACATTCGGTCGGAGCAAAATTCATTGTTGACAGCACCTTTGCGACGCCATATCTTTCGCGGCCTATCGAACACGGTGCAGATCTAGTCGTCCACAGTGCGACCAAATATCTCGGCGGAAGTGCGGACGCAATGGGCGGCGTCGTCATCGCCCGCGACTCGGCAGACGAACCCGGACTGACCAGTGCGATGAAACTCGCAGGCGGCGTTCTGAGTGTCTGGGAAGCCCATTCGATCTTACGCGGGCTGAAAACTCTCGCTCTGCGTCTCGAAAAACAATGTTCGAACGCCGAGCACCTTGCCGACGCTCTAATCAAACGTGATGACATCGCCAAGGTCTATTACCCGAAATTCGCGGACGACGGCGCCGCGGAAAAGGTATTGCGGCAGCCACACAACGGAGCGTTGCTGTCGATCGTCGTGGCTGACGACACTCGTGAAGCGGCGTGGGCGTTTATGAATTCGTTACAACTCTGTGTTCGTGCGACGACGTTGGGAGACGTGTTTACAACCGTGTCGCATTCGGCATCTTCGTCGCATCGCGAACTGACGGAGAAACGACGAAATGCACTTGGCATAACGGAAGGGTTGGTTCGCATCTCGGTCGGTATCGAGAATGTCGCGGATATTTTAGCCGATATAGAACAAGCTCTTCTCAGTACCGAGAGCGGTAGCGACCGGAGTTTGCTAACAGACAAAGGAGCCGTTGCATGATCGCATTGACTCGAGAACATTTAGACGCGATCAAAGCTCATGCCGAGTCAGATTATCCGCACGAGTGCGGCGGGCTTTTGCTTGGAGATCTTGATCTCGACGGCAACAAATCGGTTGTTGAAACCTTGCCTATGGAAAACACCGCTGAGGTCGAGACTCGGCATGACCGTGTACTCATCGATCCCCGTGCACTAATGCTGGCAGACAGAAACGCTCGCGAAAAAGGCCTGGATATCGTCGGCTACTATCATTCGCATCCGGACGACGAAGCAGTTCCGTCGCAGTTCGATCTCGACCACGCAATGCCGGTCTGGTCTTACATCATCGTCTCGGTGAGGGACCAAAAAGCGGTCGACTGGAACTCCTGGGAGATGGAAAACGACCGTTCAAAGTTTAACAAGGAGATAGCAGTAATCACTTAGGAATCAATTACAAATTACGAATTCGTAATTGATTGGGAAGGGCAGTTTTACAAGAGGAATATTTTTATGGCCATCACTATTTTAATCCCGACGCCGTTGAGACAATTTACGGGCGGCAAGTCGGAAGTCGCGGTCGAGGCGACAAATGTTAGCGAAGCGTTAGATGCCTTGACGGAAGAATTCACGCCCCTGCGAAAGCATCTCTATACGGAGCAGAATTCGCTGCGGAATTTCATAAATCTATACGTCGGGGACGAAGATATACGGTATCTCGATGGAGCGGAGACCAAACTATCGGACGGCGAAACGCTCACTATCGTTCCGTCGATCGCCGGTGGGAATACTGCCGCTGAGGCGAAAGCAGCGGATGAGTCGCCGACGCTTACGACCGAAGAATATCAACGGTATTCACGTCACCTGATCCTGCCCGAGGTCGGTCTCGAAGGGCAGCGAAAACTCAAGAATGCTCGCGTTCTGACCATCGGAACCGGCGGCCTGGGCTCGCCGTTGGGTTTGTATCTGGCAGCGGCTGGCGTCGGTACGCTCGGCATCGTTGATTTTGATGTTGTCGACCAGTCGAACCTACAGCGGCAGATCATTCATGGCACGAAAGACGTTGGTCGTCCGAAGATCGAATCGGCGAAAGAACGCCTTTTGGACGTCAATCCGAACGTGAATGTCGAAGGCTTTGAAATGGCGTTGACCAGCGAAAATGCTCTGGAGTTATTTAAGGATTTCGATGTTGTCGTTGACGGCACCGACAATTTCCAGACGCGATATTTGGTCAACGACGCGGCCGTTTTGACGGGAAAGCCAAATGTTTACGGCTCGATCTTTCGATTTGAGGGGCAGGCCAGTGTTTTCTGGGCAGAGAAAGGTGCGTGTTACCGATGTCTTTATCCCGAGCCGCCGCCGCCGGGATTGGTTCCGTCGTGTGCGGAAGGTGGTGTACTCGGCGTTTTGTCTGGGATCGTCGGGACGATCCAGGCCAACGAAGTTTTGAAGGCAATTCTCGGAGCCGAGGGAATTCTGCTCAATCGTCTGTTGCTTTTCGATGCATGGACGATGAAATTCCGCGAACTCAAACTCCGCAAAAATCCAAACTGCGAACTCTGCGGCGAGAACGCGACGATCAAGGAACTCGTCGATTACGACGCCTTCTGCGGCCTAAATGCCCTGGTCGAAGATGAGCTTCCTTACGAAGAGATAACGGCGACTGAGCTAAATAATTGGCTTAATAGCCAGAGCGATGTGCAGATCATAGACGTTCGCGAGCAGCACGAATATGATTTCGCACGGATTCCCGGAGCGACGTTGATCCCGCTAAATCAGATCGTCAACCGCATCTGTGAGATCCCAAAAGGCAAGACGACCGTCGTTCAATGCAAAGGCGGTGTGCGAAGTGCGAAGGCGATCGGCTATCTGCAAGATGCCGGTTTCACGGGCCGCTTGGTCAATCTAAAAGGCGGTATAACGGCATGGTCGAACGAAGTCGACCCAACACTTCCAAAATATTAAGAATTCGCCACAGAGAACACAGAGGGCACAGAGAATAGATAGTTTTTGACTCGGTGATCTCTGTGATCTCGGTGGCAGGAGAGAAAAATATATGTTCGAGGTAGATTTCACATTAGATGAACCATTCCAGCTTGAGTCGGGCCAGACGCTGTCGGGTGTGCGGCTTCGCTGCACGATCTACGGCAAGCTCAATGCTGACAAGTCGAACGCTGTGCTGATCTTTCATGCGCTGACCGGCAGCTCGCGTGTCGGTGACTGGTGGAATGGCGTGATGTGCGACGGTTGTGCTCTTGACACGTCGGAATATGCGTTCGTCTGTGTGAATTACCTCGGCTCGTGCTACGGCTCGACGAGTGCGAAGTCGTTGAAAAAACGCAATCGCGATCTGCCGATCATCACGACGCGGGATATTGTTCGTTCGAATGCATTGCTATTTGAGTATCTCGGTATCGAAAAGTTTAGGGCCGTGATCGGAGGTAGCGTAGGCGGGATGTTGGCATTGCAGTTTGCGGTTGATTATCCGGAGTTGACTGATGAGGTCGTTTCGATCGCGGCGACGCCGTTGTCGGCGATGGGGCTTGCATTGAATCATCTTCAGCGTCAGGCGCTCGATAGCAATGATATTGAGCTGGCGCGAAAGATCGCCGTCGTTTCGTACAAATCACCGCGGCAATTCGACACACGCTATGGCCGCAAGCCGAATCGTAATGGCGAAGATCCAAAGAAGAAACGCGATGATCGATTCGACATCGGCGGCTATCTCGATCATCAGGGCGACGCATTTCGTGGGCGTTTTGAGATCGAGAGTTATGATCTGATCACGAAAGCGATGGACCTTTTCGAGTTGTCGGACAGCGACGTCAGGCAGATCAGAGCGAAGGTCTCGCTGGTCGGTATTTCGAGCGACTGGTTGTTTCCGGCGTCGGATGTTCGAGCCCTTCGAAATCGCCTCATCCGGCTCGGCGTCAACGCGAAATATCACGAGATCGAATCCGACGACGGCCATGATGCGTTCTTGAGCGATGTCGCCGAGATGTCGCGGGTGCTGACCGAGATCCTAGAACCGGAAGACAAGGAAACGCCATACCATTTTTTAACGAATAGGCAGTTCTCGGCCACACCAGCCGGCTGCAACAAACTATATGAGTTTACAAACCGTCGACCAAAAGCTGCCGTTCTGCCTGTTTAGCGCCAAAACGGCCCTTATTACCGGAGCCTCGCGTGGCATCGGCCGTGCGACCGCATTGCGATTTGCCGAAGCCGGGGCGAATGTTGTCGTCAACTATCTTTGGCACGAAGCCGAGGCTCTCGATGTCGTTCGCGAATGCCGCTCATTCGGCGTCGGGGCGATCGCTGTGCAAGCCGATGTGTCGGAACCAGTCGAGGCAGAACGGCTAAACGAAGCAGCTCTCACGGAATTTGGCGGCCTCGATATAGTCGTTGCCAACGCCGGCATTTGGGAAGGCGGCCCGGTCGAGGCGATGTCCGAGGCAACCTGGGACCGCGTGATCGACGCAAATCTCAAAGGCACCTGGACCGTCTGTAAAGCCGCGATACCGCATTTTAAATCGAACGGCGGCGGATCGATCGTGATCGTTTCCTCAACCGCCGGACAACGCGGCGAAGCCGGGTATTCGAATTACGCCGCATCAAAAGGCGGCCAGATCGCATTCACAAAGGCTCTCTCCAACGAACTCGCACCAAATATCCGCGTAAACGCAGTCGCTCCCGGTTGGGTCGACACAGGCCTGAACGACACGGTTTTCGATGATCCGGCATTCGTCGAACGAGTCGTCGACGGCATTCCACTGAAACGCGTAGCGACTGCGGACGATATCGCGTTGTCGATCGTCTTTTTGGCGTCCGATTGGTCGCGGCACATTACCGGCGAAGTGCTCAACATTAACGGCGGTGCGGTGTTGTGCGGCTAAGAATTTTTAACCGCGAATAACGCGAATCAACACGAATAAGAATAAATAGATTTCTATTCGTGTCCATTCGCGTAATTCGCGGGCAAGACTCTTAGCTTTAGTTTTGCTTATAGCATCCATTTGTTTTAATTTTACAGTTTAATTGTGAGCGATAATTTGCAGCCGACAGTAATGAAATTTGGCGGCACGTCGGTGGGCGACGTGGCGGCGTTTGAGCGTGTTTTTCATATTGTCTCGACGCAGGTAGGGCGGCGGCCAGTGGTTGTTGTCTCGGCGATGACGAAGGTTACGGACGCACTGCTTGCGGCCTTTGAGATCGCTAAGAAGGGTGACTTTACTGCGGCGTTTGCATCGCTCGAACCGCATTTTGATCGGCATGTTGAGGTTTCCCGGCATTTTATCGTGGCGGAAGCGGCAAAAACCTTTGACACTGAACTGCAATTTGCTCGCGAGGAGCTGAGTGATCTCCTGACCCGCACATCCCGCCGCAGTTTGCCGCTGTCGATGCTCAAGGACGCGATTGTTTCTTACGGCGAACAGCTTTCGTCGCGGCTTTTGGCGGAGGTTTTGAAGTCCAAAGGGATCGCGGCACGACAAGTAGATTCGCGACGCTTGATCGTGACGGACGATGAATTCGGAGCGGCCCAGCCGATCTGGGAAGAGACGGCGGAACTCGTACGGCTTGAATTGGGGCCATCGATCGCGGCCGGCGAAGTTCCGATCATGGGTGGATTTATTGCTGCCAATCGTGCGGGCGAGACGACTACGCTCGGACGCGGCGGTTCGGATTATTCTGCGGCATTGGTCGCGGCGGCTTTGCAAGCGAGTGAACTGCAGATCTGGACTGATGTGACTGGTGTCATGACCTGCGACCCACGTATTTGCAGCCAGGCTAGGACGATTCCTGTTCTGTCTTACGAAGAAGCGGCCGAATTAGCGTATTTTGGAGCAAAAGTTCTTCATCCAAAGACGATAAAGCCTGCGGTCGATCACGCTATCCCTGTTCGAGTTTGCAATACCTTCGAACCAAATGAGATCGGAACGATGGTGCTCGCCGATTCTGCAGAGGCTCCAAACAAGATCAAGTCGATCGCCCACAAAAAGAACATCACCATCCTGCGTATCACCTCGGCTCGAATGCTCGGCAGCTACGGCTTTATGAGTGCGTTGTTTCAGGTCTTTGAACGTTACAGGACCGTCATTGACGTCATCTCGACCTCCGAGGTTTCCGTCGCCCTAACGCTCGACAACACCGCCGAACTGGACAAGATCGTCACCGAACTCAAGCGCCTCGGCGATGTCGAGGTCGAGCCTGGTTACGGCGTCGTGTGCGTTGTAGGCGAAGGCTTGCGGGCTAGCACCGGATTGGCGTCGAAAGTATTCTCGACCATCGATGACATAAATATTGCCTTAGTTTCGCACGGGGCTTCGAGTGTTAATCTGACTTTTGTGGTTAAGGAAGAATTAGTCGCAGATGTGATCAAACGCCTGCACCGGGCACTCTTCAAAAAAGATTGATATTCAGGAACGACCGGAACGGCAGCAGTAAAAATGGGATAGCCGCGAATGCGTATCGTAGGATGCGATTGAGGTTCTTTGACCCGGTCAATTTGCGGAAATCACGCTTGCGAAGGACTGCCCCTAACGGGAAGACGGCGAAGTAGCAAAAGTACCTGATAGTATCCAGTATGGTTGCGATCGTTTCGGTGATCGGCATTTTGGCACAGCCGCCGGCTACGTAGCATGGAGCAAATGCCGTGATAATAGTGTTGAGTATCATCAGACACACTGCGGTCACCGCAAGACAAGCAATGCCGAGTAGGGCTATTCTGAGGGCTGAATTCACTTAGTAAATATTAGCAGAATCGATAGAGAATGAATTTATTTGAACTAACAAAATCTTTGATGACTATACCGTCCACCTCGGGCGAAGAGGAAGCGGTTGGTTTCTGGCTAAGAGATCATCTTGAGTCACTCGGCTGGACGGTCGAGTTGCAGGCTGTTTCGGCGAATCAGAACAACGTGATCGCGTATCTCAACGAAACGCCGCGGGTTTGGCTTTCGACACATATGGATACGGTTCCGCCGTTTATCGCTCCGACGGAGGATGACGAAAAGATCTACGGACGTGGTTCGTGCGATGCGAAGGGGATAATTGCCGCGCAGATCACTGCGGCGGAATTGTTGAAGAAAGAGGGAATCGAAGACATTGGCCTGCTGTACACCGTCGAAGAAGAGCGTGCGTCGACCGGAGCAAAAGTTGCGAACGATCACCCGCTCGCGGCAAAGTGTGAATACATGATCAATGGCGAACCGACCGATAATGATCTTGCGATCGGTTCAAAAGGTGCGTTTAGAGCGAAGATCAAAACGCAAGGCAAAGCAGCGCATTCGGCGTATCCTGAGCAAGGCGAATCGGCGATCGAAAAACTTCTCGACATCCTCGAAGACGTCCGCCACACAAAGTTTCCAAACGACGAATTTTTCGGCGAGACAACCTGCAACATCGCAACGCTCGACGGCGGCATCGCTTTGAATGTAATTCCTCCAATCGCAGAAGCCGGCATTCTAATTCGCCTTACAACACCATATGAGCCAATAGTTCACGCACTGGAAAGCATCATCCGCGACCGCGGCGAACTCGAAGTGATGTCGTACAGCCTCCCGGTAAAAATGCTGTCAGTCGACGGCTTCAAACAAAAGGTCGTACGGTTCACAACCGACATCCCGCACCTAGGAAACTGGGGCCAGCCGCTGCTTTTAGGCCCGGGATCGATACTCGTGGCTCATACAAAAGACGAATTTGTCCTAAAGAAAGATCTTGAGACATCTGTCGAACTGTACGTCAATCTGGTAAAGAAATTATTGAACGCAGAGATCGCTGGGGACGCAGAGATTTAATTCTTTAACTCTTTCTCTGCGTACTTTGCGGCCTCTGCGTTAAAATCCCCAATATGAAGATCGCACTCATCGGTTACGGAGCAATGGGCAGGCTTATTCATGTGCTTGCTGAGAACAAGGGCCACGAGGTTGTGGTGGCGTTTGACGAGCCTGACAAAGATATTTCCGCAGACGAAATGGCCGCAAAGATGGCCGGTGCCGAGGTCGCAATTGATTTTTCTAATGCTGCGGCGGTCAAGCGGAATGTTACTGCTTGCGTAAAAGCCGGGGTTGCCCTTGTTGAAGGCACTACGGGCTGGAGCGAACAGAAAGCGGAGATCGAGAAGATCGTGGCGGATGGAAACGGTGCATTTCTATTCGGGGCG
>JANPDK010000098.1:0-23059 GCA_031431415.1 Acidobacteriota bacterium
GCAAGGAAATGACGGCGATGATCGAAGACAAGATCACACCGATGGTGATGGAGGACTTCGGAATGTTCACCGCAACCAGAACCGTCAAAGCTCCGCAGGCTTATATCTTCGAATACGACAAGAATATCGTGGACAAGCTCCTCCAACACGGGGTCAAGGTCGAGGAACTGAGTTCCAAGGCAAATCTTGACGTAGAGACCTTTACGATCGAAACAATGACAAAGGCCGCGCGTCCGTTTCAGGGACATTTGGAGGCGAAAATTACCGGGAAATATTTGACGGGAAAAGCCTCCTTTGCGGCTGGAACGATCCTCGTGAGAACGGCACAGCCGTTGGGACGTTTGGCATTTTATTTACTCGAACCTGAGAGCGAAGACGGATTGGTTACCTGGAATTTCTTCGATACGTTTCTGGGCGCAGGCAAGCAGCATCCCGTCCGTAAACTAATGCAATTAAAGAATGTTGCGGTTCGCGATAGGACTAAGTAAGAGAGGCAGTATCCGTTGGCGGACAAAACGGAGACTCAGTGGTTCCGTTTTGTCTAGATCGCAAGGGTGAGCGTCCAGACGCTAGCGAACGGGTTGCCTGACCCACTGAGCGTAAACGCGATCAACTGACTGAATCGTCTTTGCACAGGGCATCGAGCGCGACGTAGCAATCAGAAATGTGGGCAACGGCCTGGTAGATTCGATCTTCTCCGGATTAGCGTGAGAAGGCCTCGAAGGAACAGCAGTCTATTTTTGTTGCTGCAACTTTTTTGCGACCTTCTGGACTTCGTCAAGTACCCGCAGCAAATTCCCGCTCCATAGTTTTGCGATCTGCTTTTCTGTGTAACCTCGGCGGACGAGTTCGAGCGTCACGTTGAAGGTCTCGGCTGCGTTGTCCCATCCCTCGACTCCGCCGCCGCCGTCGAAATCGGAGCTGATGCCGACGTGGTCGATGCCGATCTTTTTGACCAGGTAATCAATGTGATTTACGAAATCTTTGACGTTAACGTCGGGTGCGACGTCTTTCAGGCGTTCGCGAACGATCGGGTTTGTTTTTGCGCGAAAGGCGGCGAGTTTTGCCATGTACGCGGTTCGCTCGGCCTCTGGCAGCCGCATCATTTCGGCTCGTGGAAGGATGGCGAAGTTCTCGGCCTTTGCAAGTTCGGCATTTATCTCAGTGGTTTTCGCCGCACGCAGGGCACTCTTTTCTTTGCTGACATAGCTGCGAAACGCGACGGCCTGAACGACGCCGCGATTGGCTTTGATAAGCATCAACTGTTCGTCATCGAGATTGCGGCTGTGGTCGCAGAGTGCACGCGCACCTGAGTGCGAAGCGATCACGGGAGCTTTGCTGAGCTGGATCGCCTGAATATTTGCCTGTTTTGACGGATGCGACAGATCGATCATGATGCCCCATTTATTCATCTCGACGATGGCTTTTTTGCCGAGTTCGCTTAGGCCGTTGTGGATCCATTTGCCGTCGGCCTCGCCGGTGTTCGAGTCGGCAAGCTGGCTGTGGCCATTGTGCGCGAGCGACATATAGCGGGCACCGCGTTCGGCGAAGAGTTTTACGTTGTTGATATCCGTTCCGATCGGATAGGCATTTTCGACACCGATCATCGCGACCTTTTTGCCTGATTTAACGATACGCCGAACGTCTTTGCTTGTGAGGGCGAGTTCGATCTCGTTTGGTGCGATCTTCTCGGTGAGGCGATGGATCGCGTCGAACTTGTCGATGGCATTCTGATAAGCGCGTTTGTACCCTTCGTCCGTCATTTCGCCCTGTCCCGTATAGACGATCATCCACGAGACGTCGAGTCCCCCGGCCTTCATCTTTGGCAGATTGACCTGCGTATTGAGATCCTGCGTGTAATTTACCGTGTCGGTGAAATTACTCGCGTTGATGTCGTTGTGCGTATCGAGAGTTATTACTTTCTCGTGTATCTTGCTGGCCTTTGCGACCAGAGCGGCTTCGTCCGTTGACGACTGAGCGAGAAGCGTCGTCGGCCCGAACGTGAGTGAAGCCAATATCAGGGCTGTAAATAGACGGGTCATCATTTTCTCCAAACGTTTTATTGCGAACTTAATTCCTTCCATTGTGTCTGAGCTTTTGCGAGGGCTGCCTGCAGGTCACGAGCAGCCGCGACCGCCTGTGTGCTCGGGGCAACATCAGCATCCTGCAGCAGATCGAGTAATTGCGTAAACGCTCCGGACAGGCGGCCAAGGGGCATATCCGTGACTGCGACGGAAGCTCCGGGACGTTGCGGCGGGCCGTCGAGAAGCAGCTTGAGTCGCGGCAATGTCGCATTTGTGGGCTGCGACTTTTCCAGATCGGCAATACGTTTTCGAACGGCGGCGGCCATTTCGCGTGAGCGGCTGATGCCGTCATACGACTGCATCGAAAGCTCGAATTGCTGCGCCAGGCCGGAATTCAACGTCTTGACGCGCGGGTCCATGCGAACGTTCAGCTTCTGCGTAAAGCCCTTGCCGTCAACGGTTAGCTTGACCGTGTAAATTCCCGGCATTACCGCCGGACCCTGCGGGCCGAACGGTGTGTCTTTGTAGATCGCCGATATCGGCAGATCGTAATTGTCGGCCGGCGGCTCGGGGTAGAGCAGGTCCCATGTGAAGCGCTGCATTCCGGCTTCGTTCTTGAGCGGTTGGAACGGCCGTATCCAGTAAGGTGGCGGATTGATGCGTTTTAGATCAACCGCCAGCGGTTTGTCGTCGCTGCGGAAGCGGCGAACTAACTTGCCGGTAGAGTCAGTGATCTCGAGTACGATCGGCGATCGGGCCGGTTCTTTCAGATAATAATCGATGATCGCTCCGTCCGGGGGATTTTGCCCAGCGGGTTCCTCGGGCGGGATCGGCGTGTCGGTGTGCAGACTGCGTTTGATCCTGGTGGCTCGTTGCGGAGCAAATAGCATCGCGTCGGCCGCTCTTGTTGCTGTGTTAATTTGTCTCAGCGGAGTGATGTCGTCGAGTATCCAGAATGAGCGCCCGTGTGTGCCTACGACGATATCGTCGTCCTTTACGACCAGATCGCGGATCGATGTGGCGGGCATGTTGAGCCGCAGCAGTTGCCAATTCTCGCCGTCATCGATCGAGAAGTAGACGGCCTGTTCGGTGCCGCAATAGAGCAGGCCCTTTCGAACAGGATCTTCGCGAACCGCGTTGACGATCCCGCCGTTCGGAATGCCTTTGACTATTTCTTTCCAGGTTTTGCCGCCATCGTGCGTGCGGAAAATGTGCGGCCGCAGGTCGTCCAGGCGAAAGGTGTTGATCGCAGCGTATGCCGTATTTGCGTCGAATCGTCCGGCGTCGATGAGCGAGACTTTCGCCCAGGATTTTAGCTCGGGCGGCGTGACATTCGTCCACTTTTTGCCGCCATCGCGGGTGACGTGGATCAGGCCGTCGTCGGTGCCTGCCCAGATCGTGTTTATGTTCTTATACGATGGAGCGACGGTGTAAATGACGCCGCGTCGCGGCATCGTCTCCATTTCTTTTGTCTTGTAAATACCGACGTTGTCGGGCACATCCCATTTCTCACGCGACAGATCGGGGCTGATAATGTCCCAATTGTGCCCGCCGGTAAAGGTGCGAAAAATGACATTTCCGGCGTAATACAGCGTCTTGTTGTCTACTGGCGAAAATATGACCGGAGCGGTTCGCAGAAATCGGTATTTGCCGCTGCGAACGGCTTCGGGAGCGATATTCTGGACCTGCCGGGTACGCCGGTCAAAGCGTGTAAGCTTGCCGCCGTAAACAATATCCGGATCGAGCGGATCGGGCGCCACGTAGCCGTATTCTTCGACGCCCACCGTCTCCCAATCCCATGCGTGGATCGCTCCTGTGCGTCCGCGCGATGAGACACACGCCGAGCCACTTTCCTGCTGTCCGCCGCAGACGCGATAGGGAAATGCGTTATCGGCGATGACGTGATAAAACTGGGCGGTCGGCTGGTTGTACCAGCTAGACCAGCTTTCGCCGCCGTTGACCGTAATGGTCGCTCCCTGATCGGTCGCAAAGAGCATCACGTCAGGGTGCTCGGGATTGATCCAGATGCGATGATAATCGTCGCCGCCAGGAGCACCCTTGAATCCCTCGAACGTCTTGCCGCCGTCAGTCGATTTGAACGAGGCAACATTCGCGACGAAAACTGTATTCGGGTCTTTCGGATGAACCCTTAATTCCGCAAAATCGCTGCCGCGTCCCCACAGACGCGGATCGCCATTCATCCGCGTCCAGCTTTCGCCTGCATCTTTTGACGAATAGATTCCAGCGACTGCGGCTTGAGCGTCGACCGTCGCATACAAAATATTTGTGTTCGAACGCGAGATCGTAAAACCGATACGTCCGAGACCCTGCTCGAAAGTCGGCAGGCCTTTGGTGAGTTTCGCCCATGTGTTTCCACCGTCCGTTGATTTGAAAAGGCCGCTTTCCTTGCCTTGCCACGCTCCGTTTTCCCACGGCCCTTGTCGTCCCGCCCAGAGATCGGCGTAGATCACGTTCGAATTTTTTGGGTCGAATTCGACCTGCATCGCACCGGTATTCTCATCTTTGTAGAGAACACGTTCGAACGACTGCCCGCCGTTGGTCGAGCGGTAGATGCCGCGTTCTTCGTTCGGGCCGTACGGGTGGCCGAGGACGGCGACGAAAAGGCGGTTTTCGTCCTTCGGATCGACGGCGATCGAAGCGATCTGCTGGCCTTCGCGAAGTCCTAGATGGATCCACGTTTTGCCGCCATCGTTGGATCTGTACATTCCGTCGCCGGTCGCTAGATCCGGTCGCTGGAGGCCTTCGCCGCAACCGACATAGATGACATTTGGATTTGACGGAGCGATCGCGATGTCGCCGATCGAACCGGTCGGCTGGTCGTCAAATATTGGTTTCCACGTACGTCCGGCGTCAGTTGTCTTCCACACGCCGCCGTTATTTACGCCGATGTAGAAGACATTCGGCTGTGACGGAATGCCGACGGCACCGACCGTTCGCCCAGCACGAAACGGCCCGATCATTCGCCATTTCATACTTTGATAAAGCGACGCATCAACCGGCTGGGCCGACAGCATTGACGGGATAGAAAAGAAAACAGACAAAGCGACGAGAACGAGGCTGCGTCCAAACGGAACGACCGATCTTGACATTATTTGATCTCCCTGAAAAGTGATATTCGGAAGATTATCAGAAAAGCGGCAGCAAGCGTTATTCGGCAGGAGCGAAATCGAAGAAAGGGAAAGCCACGAATGCACGAATAAGATCGTCAGGAAATCATTCGTGCATTCGTGGCTAAATTAGTTCTTAGGGATTGTTAGGCTGTTTCGGTCTCTTCCAGTTTCCAAACCGCTATTGTTTCGTTCGGTTTTTTCGGTTTGTCTTCCTTTGGCTTTTCGCCGGGTTTGATCACCGGCGGCGGCGGTTTTGGAGGGGTTTTGTCTTTCTGGCCAAACGCCACGACCGAAAGGCCGAGTGCGATAGCACAGATCAGAAATGTTTGTTTTATAAGTCTCATCGCTTTATTCTTCCTCTTTCGTAAAAATCACGCCTTGGGGAAAGAGGGAAAGTGCGTCCGCTATTATAAGGCAATCCCGGTGCCACACCGGCGTCCACGATCTCGCGAACGCATTTATGACGCATTGTCACCGTATTTGGTTGGAAAAGAAATCATGAGTCAATCCCGTCCAGTTACAAAACTTTACGTTTTCAGTAATTTTCATACGAAATCGTGAATTTGGCGAGGTCAAATGGCAGAATAATCGGTCAAAATGCGATAATCACAGCATGACAGCTACATCCAGCGACAAACTGCGAGGGGCACTCGTTTTTGTTGCAACACTGGCGATGATCGCATTTAACGGTCTCGCATCGACCGGAAAGATAAACGGCGTGATGACGGACGAAGTTTCAAATCGTTACCCTACCGTGATCACGCCTGCGGGATTTACGTTCTCTATTTGGGCCGCGATCTATCTAGGTTTGCTTGGATTTAGCGTGTATCAATTGCTGCCTTCAAAAAATGAATTGTTTCGGCCGGTGCGGACGCTCTACATTGCAAGCTGTGTGCTGAATTGTGCGTGGCTGTGGTTTTGGCATCAGTATCAGATCGGGGTTTGTGTGGTGATCCTCATTGCCCTTGCGATCTTGCTTTTGCTGATGAATGTGCGATTTAAGCGTGCGGCGACGTTCGGCGATGCTCTGTTTGGCAAGGGCGTGTTCGGGCTCTATTTTGGTTGGGTCACGGCGGCTTCGCTGGTGAACATTGTCATATTTTTGATCTACGCCGGCGTCGAGATGTCTGCGACCGCGTGGAAGATCACGGGTATATTTGCATTGTTACTTGCCGCAGCGTTTGCAGTCATCGTGCGGCTAAAGCTCAAAAATTATCTCTACCCGCTCGCCATCGCATGGGCCGCGACCGGCATCGGCGTCAAGCAAAGTGGCAACACATCGATCGTCGTCGCATCAGCATTTTGCTTGATCGTCGGGCTGGTGATGGCGGTTAGTTTTGTGTTGGATCAGAAGAGCACAACGACATGAACAACGGAAAGATTTGCGTCTCGGTATGGGCCGAGACGGCGGATGAGATGATCGCAAACATCAGGCGAGCGGAGGAATTCGCCGATGTCGCCGAGGTGCGTTTTGATTGTTTGAGAGGCGGCGAAATTTCAAATTTCAAATTTCAAATTTCAGATTTGAAATTCATAAAGCCATTGCTTGCAACATTTCGCTCGCCTGCACAGGGCGGACACGGTTCTGCGACAGTCGGTGAGCGCTCTGAATTCTGGCGGGAGATGAACCACGATTTTTGGGTGACGGATCAGGAGGAAGATGTGTTTGGTTCTGCTCCAAACGCGAAGACGAGAATAATTTCACATCATGACTTCGAGGGCGTGCCCGTCGATCTCGATGCAATTTTCGAGCGGCTGGCGAGTTCGGATGCGGATGTGCTCAAAGTTGCCGTCAGAGCCGACGACATTATTGACGCAATCCCGGTCTGGAAACTGATCGAAAAGGCAAAAACCGTCGATAAGCAGATCATCCCGATCGCGATGGGCGATGCAGGGAAGTGGACGCGTATTCTCGGGCTTGCTCATGGGGCGTTTTTGACCTATGCGTCGCTCGACGCGGGCAGCGAAACGGCGGACGGGCAGATCACGGCAAAGGATATGCGGGATATTTATCGTGTCAAAGAGCTGAACAAAGAGACCAAAGTTTTCGGCGTCATCGGCTATCCGGCCGGTTCGTCGATGTCGCCGTATATGCACAATCCGGCGTTTGCGACGACGGGAGAGAATGCAGTCTTTATGCCTTTGCAGGTCAAGGATCTCGATGAATTCATGCGGCGACTGGTAAAGAGCGATACGCGAGAGGTCGAGCTTAACTTCGGCGGCTTTTCCGTCACGATGCCGCACAAACAGTCCATAATGCGGCACCTCGACGCAATCGACCAGGTCGCGGAAAAGATCGGTGCGGTCAATACGGTGAAGATCGAGGACGGAAAGCTCACCGGTTTTAACACTGATGCACACGGCTTTATCACGCCTTTGAAAGCTCAATTTGCCGACCTCAGAGACGCGCGAGTCGCGGTCTTCGGTGCGGGCGGTGCTGCGAGAGCCGTTGTCTTTGCACTAATACGTGAAGGTGCGGATGTGAGCGTTTTTGTCCGCGATCCGGCCAAAGCGGCGACCTTCGCAAAAGACCTCGACATCAAGCTGGAACAACTGCCAACCGCTACTGGCCGACCGCCGATGGACACCGACATCGTAGTCAACGCCACGCCGCTAGGTATGAAAGGAGCGCTCGAAAATGAAAGTTTATTTACCGCTGACGAGCTTTTGGGTGTAACATTCGTCTATGACCTCGTAACCAGGCTGACCGATACGCCGCTCGTCGCTGAGGCGAAGAAGGCGGGCATTCCAGCGGTAGGTGGGATCGAGATGTTGATCACACAAGGAGCGATGCAGTTTAAGATATGGACGGGTCGCGAGGCTCCGGTCGATCTGATGCGGTCATCGTTATTGGCAAAGATGAATGGGTGATGCAATGAATGTCGAAGCATTAAATTGTCCAAATTGCGGTGGCGGAGTCGAGAGCGACCGCACGCAGTGTCAGTTTTGCAAATGCCGGCTCAAGACCGTTGGATGTCCGAAATGTCTCGGGTTGACGTTTGTTGGGAGCAGATTTTGCGACCACTGCGGTGCGATCGCGGCACCGGTCGAGATCAGCCTCGAAGGCACATCTGGCGATTGCCCGCGATGCCGCGAACCGCTCGAGGAGATCGATATTGACGCGACAAGCCTTCGCGCCTGTTCGAAATGTGACGGTCTATGGATCAGCGTCAAGACGTTTGAGACCATCTGCGCCGACAGCGAACGTCAGTCGGCCGTGCTCGGTTTTATCGACAAACGTACGCTTCGTGGCACGCCGCTGACCAAGGTCAACTACGTTCCGTGCCCAGACTGCGGCGAGCTAATGAACCGCAGTAATTTTGCCAAAGCGTCGGGCGTCATCGTCGATCTGTGCAAACTCCACGGCGTTTGGTTCGACGCCGACGAACTGCCCGCGATCATCGAGTTCATCCAAAAAGGCGGAATGGAGCTTGCCCGTCAACGCGAGCGAAACGAGCTCGAACAGCAACGCACGAAACTCAGCGACCTTCACCTCCAACAGACCATCCGCGACGGCAAATTGGACACTGGGAATATCTTTGGCGACAACGAGGCGTCTGGGATACGCGGTTTTGTGCAGAAGCTGTTTAGCTAGATGAACGAGCGTTACTCCCGCCAAATTCTTTTCCCCGAGATCGGCCGTGAAGGTCAGGAAAAGCTGCTCAATTCCCGTGTGCTGCTTGTCGGCTGCGGTGCTCTCGGTGCGGCCCATGCCGAAATGCTTGCACGTGCCGGCGTCGGCAAATTACGGATCATTGACCGTGACTTCGTCGAATTTACAAACCTTCAACGTCAGACATTATTCAAAGAATCCGACGCGGTCGATCGATTACCGAAGGCGGTTGCCGCCAAGACGCGCATCGCTGAGATCAATTCCTCGACGCAAGTCGAGGCGATCGTTGCCGACGTCAATAATTCAAATATCGAATCGCTCATCGCAGGCTGCGATCTTGTTATCGATGGCACAGATAATTTTCAGGTCCGTTATCTGGTCAACGACGCGTGCGTAAAAAATGGCGTGACGTGGATCTACGGAGCGGCCGTCTCGAGCTACGGCACCACGATGACGATCCGGCCTGGCGTGACGCCGTGTCTGCGGTGCATCTTTGACGAGATGCCGGACGCCGGTTCGTCGCCGACGTGCGATACCTCGGGTGTGATAATGCCGATAATCGCGACGGTCTCAGCGACGCAGGTGGCTGAGGCTTTGAAGCTGCTGGTCGGAGATATCGATTCGTTACATGGCTCTCTGATGCAGTTTGACGTGTGGGCCAACGACCGGCAGCGGATAAAGCTCGGTGAGCCAAATGCAGATTGTAAGTGCTGCGGACAAAGAGTTTTTGAGTTTCTCGATGCAGAATCGGGTGAATTCTCAGCCGTCCTGTGTGGCCGCAACGCCGTCCAGATCGCGCCGCCGCGACCGGTTCAACTAGATCTCGAAGAACTCGCGGAGCGGCTCGGTTCAGTTGCCGACGTTAAGCAGAACGAGTATTTGGTCAGATTTTCGTTGGGCGAGAATGAGGTTACTGTCTTCGCCGATGGACGGGCGATAGTAAAGGGAACTGACGATATTACCATCGCCCGCTCGCTTTACTCCCGGTATGTCGGCTCATAACCCGGTCCTACTGATGTCATTTGACCCTGAAGATGAGTAGAAACTATGACAGATGACGAAGAAATTGGCGCTAGTGATACTTTGAGCGAGGATGTTGCTCCGTATGGTTCGGCGATACCAATAATCGAATGGCATGGTGAGATGCTCAAGCAGAGGGCGGAAAATCTCCGGAACGGCACCGACCGTTTCATATCACTTGAAGAGGCTAAAGCCAGAATTTGTGAAAAGACTGGGCGAGAGACAGGAATTTAAGTTTGTTGTCTTGATACCCATATAACAGAGGATTCGCCTTACATTAGGGGCGATGTTATGACCAGCAAACCAAAAGTTGTAATAATCGGCGGCGGATTCGGCGGACTTTGGGCGGCGAAGGCTCTGGGCAAATGTGAGGTCGATGTAACGCTGATCGACCGGAAGAATCATCACGTCTTTCAGCCGCTGCTGTACCAAGTGGCGACGGCGGTGCTCAGCCCCGGTGAGATCGCTCAGCCGATACGGCGGATCCTACACAAATTCAAGAATATCAAAGTGATCCTCGGCGAAGCCTTAGCGTTTGATAAGGAGAACAACGCAGTTATTCTCGGCGACGGTGCCCGAGTCAAATATGACTATCTGATCGTCGCGGGTGGTGCGAGGCACTCATATTTTGGTCACGACGATTGGGAAACATCTGCTCCGGGATTGAAAACGCTTGAGGATGCGGTAGAGATACGCCGTCGTGTGCTACTCGCATTCGAACTCGCCGAGCGTGACGCATATCTTACCGGCAAACAACGGCAGCTAAATTTTGTCGTAGTCGGCGGCGGCCCGACCGGCGTCGAGCTTGCCGGAGCTATTGCCGACATCGCCCGTCAGGCTCTTGCTAAAGATTTCAAGGCGATAGACACCCGAAATGCGCACGTTACATTATTCGAGGGTTCAGATCGCGTGCTCGGTACGTTCGCTGGGGAACTGTCCATCAGTGCCAAACGCCAGCTCGAACAGATCGGCGTCGAGGTTCGGCTAAATTCGTTTGTCAATGCCATCGAGCCCGGCCGCGTCAAGGTCGGCGACGACTGGATAGATTGCGATGTCGTGCTGTGGGCGACAGGGGTTGCGGCTTCGCCACTGGGTAAGGCGTTAGGCGTTGATATTGACAAGGCGGGACGCGTATTCGTCGAAAAAGACCTCTCGCTGAAAGGCTTTCCCAACATTTTCGTGATCGGCGATATGGCTTCGCTCCTTCAGGAAAACGGCGAGCCCATTCCGGGCGTCAGCCCGGCTGCGATGCAGATGGGTACGGCGACGGCGAACAACATCCTTGCCGAACTCAAAGGCAAGCCGCGCGAGAATTTTCTTTACTGGGACAAAGGCACAATGGCCACGATCGGTCGTAGCAAAGCCATAGCCGAAGCCGCCGGGATGAAATTCAAAGGCCTCATTGCATGGTTTATGTGGCTGTTTCTCCACGTATTTTTCCTGATCGGTTTCCGCAATCGTTTCTCAGTAATGTTCTCATGGTTCTGGGCCTACCTGACTCGCGAACGCAGTGCCCGCCTCATCACCGGCGACGCTGACGAAATGCGCGAAGCTGTAGAATTCATCCAGGCCGCGCGAGGGAAGGCGAAGAAGGTCGACAAGACAACGGTTTAAAACGCGCTCGGATTTGCTATCATATGGCACGTTCGAATTTGGCCCATTAACATTTCAAACAATGAATCGATCTTTACCTGTTATCGTTCTTTTGCTTGCACTTGCTGTGTTCTCATTTGCCGCCGAGCCATTGATCTGGACGGTCAGTTCGCGCTCCGATGTGCTCAAGGGCGATGCCCGCGGCGTTTCGATCGATCAGGACGGAACGATCAGTCTGTCACCAAAGCTCGCCGAAGTTTATAAGACTGGCCAGCAATACATCTGGTCGAGTGCCGTCGATGCGGCAGGCAATACGTATCTCGGCACCGGCGGCGAAGGCAAGATTTTTAAGGTCGCGGCGAATGGCACGGGCGCGCAATTTGCCGATCTGGCAGAGATGAACGTCTCGGCCATTGCGATCGGTCGTGGCGGTGAGATCTATGCGGCCACTTCGCCAGACGGCAAGGTTTATCGCATCGACGCCAATGGCGGTGCGAGCGTTTATTTCGAGCCAAAAGAAAAGTACATCTGGTCACTCGCCATTTTGCCCGACGGCCTTGCGGTCGCCACCGGCGATAACGGCAAAATATACAAAGTAAAGGCGGCGAATGCTGCGGCAGAAGCCTCGCTGCTGTTTGATACGAGCGAGACACACATTATCTCGCTGGCGGTCGATAAACAGGGAAATCTTTACGCTGGAAGCGATTCTAATGGGATCGTGATGCGGTTTGGTGCGGACGGCAAGCCGTTTGGACTGCTCGATTCGTCGCTCCGTGAGATCCACGAACTCGCCCTCGGGCCGGACGGCTCGGTCTATGTGCTGGCGTTGGGCGAATCGGTTGCCGCCCCAAAAGCAGCAGATGCCGCTGCGACACCTGCAGCTCCCGAGAGCAAAACGGTCTCGGTCGAAAGGGCAGCAATGCCGGGAACCGAACCTGCGGCGAAAAGTCGGTACGATCTCTCGGCTGCAAAGACTGCTGTTTACCGCATCTTGCCTGACGGCAGCATCGACCTGCTTTGGGCTTCGACAACGGTAACAGGGTTTTCGATCTCCGCGCACCAAACCGGCAGCGGCGTTCTGCTCGGCACATCGGACAAAGGGCGCATCTACAGCATTGGCAACGACGGTCGCGAAATAGCCGTGTTACAGACCGACGCCAACCAAATCTCGACCATTCGTCCTGTGCTGCTTGGCATGATCGCGACATCAAGCAATCAGGGATCGATGTTTCGCTTCGGGTCGGAAACCGTCGCCGAGGGAAGCTATGATTCGGCTGTGCTTGATGCAAAGGGAACGGCAACATGGGGACGCCTGTGGTGGCGTTCGAGTGGTAGTGTCGCGATTCAGACACGCACCGGCAACACCGAGAGGCCGGACGAGACTTGGAGCAGCTGGAGCACAACAATGACCGAGCCGAAAGGTGGCCAGATCGCTAGTCCAAAGTCGAGATTCATTCAATGGCGTGCTCTACTGAAAAGCGCAGCAAGTAGCGCTTCCTTGAGCGAGGTGAGCCTCGCGTTTGTTGCCAGAAACATCGCTCCAGAGGTGCTGTCGATCAATGTCTTGCCGACAAACGTCGGCCTCGCCGCCAATCCGCCGGCACAGATCGACCCGAACATCGAACTCACTGGCCTTGACCCGATCACGTTTGGCATCCCGAATGCCCCGGTGCCGCCGCGGCGTGTCTATCAACGAGGTGCGACATCGCTGCAATGGACCGCAGAGGATCGGAATGGCGATAAGCTGATCTATGACGTTTGGTACAGGGAAGTCGCAGATACGAGTTTCAAACCCTTGCGGACTGATTTGAATGAGACTTTTCTCGCAATTGACGGCCAGTCGCTAGCCGACGGGCGGTACATATTCAAGGTCGTCGCTCGCGATACACCGTCAAATCCGCTCACGCTTGCACTTTCAGGTGAAAAGATAACCGGCCCGATCGATATCGACAACACGGCACCGGTAATAACTGCTGTCGGGACGCCGCAGATCTCGGGCGACAAAGCTCGGCTGATCTTCGACGCGGTAGATTCTGCGAGCTATGTGACACGTGCCGAATACAGCGTCAATGGCGGCGAATGGAAGAGCGTATATGCCGACGACGGTATTTCGGATGGTCCACGGGAGCGTTATTCGATCGAAATTTCGATGCCCGCGGCGGGTGAATATGCCGTTACGCTGCGTGTTTACGACGTAAATGGCAATTCAGGCAACGCAAGGCAGGTCGCAAGACGGTAAGGCTTGTTCCACCTGTTCCATGTGTTTCATGCGCTCCAGCGTGGAGCATGGAACAATTTAGGTTATGACACTCAGAAAAAACTCGATCATTGTAATTACGGGAGCCGCTTCCGGCATTGGCCGTGCTCTCGCGGTTAGAATGGCAAAAGAAGGCGTCGCGGGTATTGCGATCTCGGATGTCAACGAAGCCGGGCTCAACGAAACGGAATCGATGGTCAGCGGCGTGCCTATTTCGACGCATGTAATGGATGTGTCAAAGCTCGATGAAGTAAAGCAGTTTGCTGACGATGTCATCGCGAAACATGGCCGAGTGACTCATCTGGTGAATAATGCAGGCGTGGGCGTGATGGGCAGTTTTGAGCAACTGTCAATCGAAGATTTCGAGTGGTTGATGGGTATCAATTTCTGGGGTGTGATCTACGGCTGCAAGGTATTTTTGCCGCTGCTAAAGGAACAGCCACAGAGCCATATCGTCAATGTATCCAGCGTATTCGGCTTTATCGCGCCTGAAGAGCAAACGGCCTATTGCTCGTCGAAATTCGCCGTTCGCGGCTTTACCGAGAGCCTCAGACATGAGCTTGCGAGCACGAATGTAGCAGTTTCCTGCGTGCATCCCGGCGGCATCAAGACAAACATCGCCCGCAATTCACGCATCGGCGAGAACACACCCGAAGAATGGAAACAGCAAGGTGCAAAGTTCTTTGATAAGGTAGCAAAAACGTCACCGGAAACCGCTGCGGAAGTAATTGTCAAGGGTATAAAAGAGCGGAATCCACGCATACTGATTGGTCAGGACGCATACGCGATCAGTACTCTTTCCCGGCTTTTCCCCGCCAAATATCTACGTATGATCGAACGTCTAAGCGGGCACAAGATGAGTTTGAGGAAAAAATAACACTATTTCTTTGGTAGCGTCATTGTCTTTCCCTCGCTGTCCATTTCAAGGTGACGCGTGCTGCCGTCGGTGACGCTGGGCGGGACGAGGTCGCCGGTTTTGTAACGCGATTCCGGGGCGACCCATTCGGTCTGAGGCGACGGGAGCGCGTGATTTGCAGATGCATTGAGCGTAGCTTGCGACTCGACCGGCTTATAAACGTTCAGTCCTTTATCGGCCTTTCTTAGCTGAATGTACTGGGCCACGCCCGTGGCGATCATCATAAATGCCGGGACCAGCATCCAATACCACCAGCTTTGACCCATTCGAGAAAACGCTAGGATGATCGAGATCACAAGAAAGGCCGCGCCCATTCCAAATTTAGTGAGAGCACCTTCCCAACTGACCGGCTTTCCCTTACGGTCTACCAGATTCTGCGAGGCAGGGATGGCCGATAATGCCTGCGAGACATTGCCGAGGTCCGTGCCGCAACCGCGACAGAATTTGCCGGTATCAGGATTTTGTTGGCCGCATTTTGGACAAAACATATGAACAGTAGTCAGTAGTCAGTTGTCGGTGGTCAGATAGATCGCTGCCGTTTGGCTTCGAAAAGTATTACGCCGGCGGCGACTGATACGTTCAGCGAATCTATTTTTCCATACATCGGGATTTTTACCAACACGTCGCAGTTCTCGGCAACCAAACGATGAAGCCCGCTGCCTTCGGCACCGAGCACCAGAGCCGTCGGCCTTGTCCAATCCCATTCTGTGTAGTCCATCTTGGCATCGCCGCTCGTGCCGACGACCCAAATATTTTTCGCTTTTAGGTCTTCTATGAGGCGATTGAGATTTGATACCTTAGCAACCTTGACGAATTCGATCGCCCCGGCAGACGATTTGGCAACAGTGTCATTCAATCCGACCGCACGACGCTCAGGGATAATGATGCCGTCTGTCCCCGCGCATTCTGCTGTCCTGAGGATCGCACCAAGATTTCGCGGGTCTTCGACGCCGTCGAGTATTAGGACGAGCGGCTCGCTGCTTTTTGGTTTGAGTATCTCATCTAGATCGACATATTCTGCGGAAGCAGCAAATGCCATTACGCCCTGATGGTTTACCCCGGATTCGAGATATTTGGCAAATGTCTCGCGCGGCACGCGGTTCCACGCGATCGGGCGTGAGCGGCATAGCTCGATGATCTCGGAAAGGCGATTTTCCCGCGAACCGTCGGCTATCCATACCTTGTCAATACGACGATTCTCTGCACGCAGAGCCTCAAGCACCGGAAGCACACCGTAAACTATCTGGCTCGTCGAGGGGCGTTCGGACTCCGCACGTTCTGCGTCGCGTCTTCGCCTGCCGCCGTCATTGCGAGTGACAGGTTCAGGTTTGGAGTGATCTTTCCACTTTGGCTTCATGTTGATTTAAGTAAATGCCAGTGCATTCGCGAGAATCGCGTGAATTGAGAAATGTTGCTTGTCGTTGCGACACTGCCAAACTCCTTCCTCGCAAACCCCGCACGCTTGAGCCCTTGCGCGTCTTTGTGCGTCTCTATTTCCCAGACTTCATCGAGGAAACGTCGGCTCGGCATATAGTCGGCGACAATGGCGTCGGGTGCAATGGCACTGAGCCGTTCGATCAGCAAGCCGAAATTCTCGGCCGCGAGCAACTGCCGTTCGCTGCCAAGGCACGAAAAATCAAATCCGCTTAGGCGTATACGAAATCCGTTTGGGGCATCGCTCGTGTAAATATCAGCTACAGCCTCGTCCGAAGCCGTAGATGATTCGTCGAGCAATGCGGTTTTGCCACCTCGCCGCTTTTTCTCAAGAGAATCTGTGCGGCTGGTGATCAAGCGGCCGGTCACGATCAAAGAAAGATCATCAGGCCGCAAGCGATATACGTTGTCGCCGTTGAAGTCGACAAATACGATCTCGCTGCCATCGAGCTCGATGCGTTTGAGCCGTGCAGGAGGCTTTTCTATATTAAGGTCGGTGTCTGCTAAAACGAGACATTCGCCACCGTGGTTTGCGATTCGCCGGATTATGGATTCCGCAATGGCGAGGCTCTCTACACGCATAAGTGGAAGAGTATGTTGAGAGCCTGCGATCTCCCTAAGACGTTCAATTTCGATGTCGAGCAATGCGGCGACCGCGTTCATGGACGTTCTGTCCTCAGGCAATCGCCGGGCGACGACCGAAAAACCGCGTTCCCACGCTTCTATTTTGCGAAAGCTTAGTTTGGTAGCACGAGGGTTTTCAAGGTCACGTCCGCAGTAGATGCACGCGGCCCGGTCCGGCGCATTTTTGCGGCCACAGCCTTGACAAGCGATCAACTCAGCCTCGGCAAAGGCAATGTTTTCCGTTTGCAGGCTTGGGTCAAAATGGCATTGCGATTCGGGCAGAGAGGTCATAAGAATTGCAAAACAGAGCGATTTTACCACTTTCGGGGGCAAATTGCTTGACCGTCAGGCCGAGGAGGGGCAAACTATGACTGAGAGATAAGTTTCGCCTCGGTGTTTGCCGTGAGCGGTACAGAAGAGATCGATCTTGCGGATTTAATGAGTATATTTTCAATATTTTAAGTGACCGAAATAGTATTTTATCAGCAGTAAACAGACCTTTGCTTTTTGCAACAGGATCGAATTTCTAACCCGCTCGAATGAGCTAACCGCGAAGCAAAACCTCGATATATTCTCGTAGTTTGAGGTAAATATGATGCAGTTCGATACGACTACCAGTTCGTCCTGGAAGTTTGGTCATCGTGGTCGCGTTGCCGTTTTTATTGACGGCAATAACCTGTTTCACGCGGCACGTTTTCATAATCTGGATATTGATTACAATAAATTGCTCCGTCTGCTGCTTGGCGACGGTCGGCTTTTGCGAGCCTTTTTTTACACCGGCGTCGACGTCGGTGCCGAGCGGCAACAGGGATTTCTTCTGTGGATGCGGCGGAATGGATTTCGCGTGGTGCAAAAGGAATTAAAGACCTTTTTTGATGGAACGCGAAAGGCAAACCTAGATGTTGAGATAGCCGTCGATATGCTGAGCCTTGCCGGTCGTTATGACACAGCCGTTCTGGTGTCCGGTGACGAAGATTTTGTTTACGCTGTAAATGCCGTTGCATATAAAGGCTGTCGTGTCGAGATCGCGGGATTTCGTTCAAATACCGCTCCCCGACTCATCGATGTCGGCGATTTCTTTATCGATCTCGGCGATATTGCCGATCTGATACGCAAAGACAGCACTCAGAGCGGTGAATACGAGATACCTTCCTTCGTCCCTCCGGACGAGATGGGCGAGGCGATGAGTTCAAGATGAAGGTGTTTACGCTCGACGAAGCAAACGCTCTGCTCCCGGTCATCGTGCCAAAAGTGATGGCTATCAGAGATCTGTACGAGCGGATCGACGGTTACCGCCCTGACGCACGGGCGGCGGCCAGAGCGTCCGATTTTGGCGGTGGCATGGAGGGCGGCACCGACTACATCAACACTCTCTATAAGGTAGGCAAACTCACGACTGAAATCCACGAAGCCGGCGTTGAGATAAAAGATCACACCATCGGGCTGATCGATTTCCCCAGCACCCGAGGCGATCGCGTCGTACTTCTCTGTTGGAAATTTGGTGAGGGTGACATGATCGAATGGTGGCACGAGATTGACGGCGGCTTTGCCGGACGCCAGCCATTGTGAATATTTCAACAAACGCGCTTAAGATTTTCCACAATGTTGTTAACACTTTTGTAAAGGGATATAAAAGTCAATTTTCCCTGCGCTTTAGGGTTGACTTCTTAAAGTTAATCCTGATACCCTTGCTTTAACTTTTTCGGAAGTTTGCATCTAATTTCAACCTAGCCAACTCAAGACGCCTATGAATTGCCCCGTTTGCGCTCGGAGTTTAGCCCCAACGCTTTCAATCTGCCCTTCGTGCGGAGCTATGAAGAACGATAGCGTCCGCGAAGAGCTTCAAACCAAGATCACTCAGGGAGTGCCTGTTAGATCGGTGGCTGTTGCCGAGCGGAGTCCGTTGCCGCCGCGCCCGGTGATGATAACGCCGCAGGGAACCGCGCCGAAGGTGCAGACGGCGGAGTTGGTTGCGCCAAAGACGAGTCCGACACTTGTCGGTTTTCAGGCGAAGAGCACGTCGCTGCCCGAATGGCGGCTGCAGATGCAGAATGCCGTGCAGCAGCGGAAAGGCACGTCGGGCGATCTCGGCCGGACATTTCCGACTAACGGTGGAGCGGCTCTCAAGGCTGAGCCGATCAGAGAGCCCGAGCCGGTGGCGGAGATCGCAGATTCGCGGGTCGCCAACGCTATGCGGAGGATCGAGGAATCGCGAAAAAATTTTCTCGAGCCGGTGGAGCAGGCTAAGAAGACGCTTGCACCGAAGGCTTTTCCGCCGCGTCCCTTTGGCATCGTGACGCCGACCGGTGCGGCAACCGCGACGGCCAGGACTCCAACACTACAGAAACCGCGACTCGTGAATCCTTCGGCAACTCCCATCGTCGAAAAACGCGACACCAACAAGCTGCCGCCGCTCGGCGAGCCGGTGATGAGAAAGGTCGAGGCGGTCAAAATAGTTGAATTTGAAGCGATCGAAGCTCCAGTTGACACACCCGTAGCCGAGCCAACCGCTCCGGTCACGGAATTTAGCGGGATCAAACGTATCCGCATCAAGGCGGAGGGCGAATCGATCGTTGATGGCGAAAACCGCCGCTATGCCGATGAGATCGAGGACCTCGCTCCGTTCTCGATGCGGTTCGGGGCCGGTTTGTTCGATCTTATTATCGGCACGTTTGCAAGCATGTTGATCTTGTCGCCGATCGCGTTTTCGCGTGGCGATTGGTTCACGGTCGCGGGCGGCATTACGTTCGCGGCGACGTGGGCGATCGTGATGTTTGTGTACATGACCGTTTGCCTGGGATTTTTTGGCAAGACGATGGGAATGCGTTTGTTCTCGCTCGAGCTGGTTGACGCGGTCGAGAATGAATACCCGACACTTCATCAAGCGGCGATCAGTTCGTCGCTGTTCATCATTTCGCTCGGCTTTGCCGGTGCGGGATTTCTGACCGTATTTTTCAACGAAGAAAATCGAGCCGTGCACGATCTGTTATCGGGCACGATTTTAGTTCGAGAATTTTAGAGGTCATCGGGCATTGATCTCAGCCCAAAGACGTTCGCGTCTTTGGGCTTTTTCGTGTGTGAACTAGACTAACAACAATGAACGACGGGACGCCAAAAGAGATCGAACAACGGGAGCGCATTGCCGAACTCGCGGCAAAGGCTCGCGCGAGGATCGAAAACGAGATCCGTAAGAGCCGCAAGCTGATCGACAACCTAAACGGCGATCTCGAAAAACATGGCGATGCCGACCGCTGGAAACGCTACGGCGACCTGTTACTGGCTAATTCAAACAATGCGACGCGAAAAGGCGATCTCGTCACCTTAACAGATTATTTCGACGAAACCGCTCCGCAGATCGCGATCGAGGGCCAGTCGAATCTCAGCTTAAGCGAGATAGCCGAATCGTATTTTCGCCGATACACAAAGGCGCGAAACGGCAAACGCGTGATCGTAGAGCGAATCGCCGCCGCCGAGGTAGCGATCACCAAATCACGGTCAAAGATCGTCGAGATCGACAAGGCAGTCAACGATCTCGACGAAAAGACACTGGCTTCATTTACGCGACCGCGGCAGCTGATCAAGGCAGGACCGCCGAAGAAGAAGGACAAGATCGAATTCAAAGGTGCGAGGCGGTTTGCGTCATCGGACGGGATAGAGATATTGGTAGGCAAAAAGGCGAAAGACAATGATTTTCTGACATTTCGAGTCGCTAAATCGCTCGATACATGGCTGCACGCAGCCGACTATCCGGGTTCGCACGTTGTTATTCGCGGGCAGGGAAGAACGCCAGTGCCCGACCGAACGTTACTAGAGGCAGCGCAACTCGCCGCGTTTTACAGCGACGCGCGCGAACACCCGAAGGCTGCCGTCAGGTACACGCAAAAGAAATTTGTGAATAAACCTAAAAAGGCCGCACCTGGATTGGTGAGTCTGGCGAGTTTTAAAACTATTCTTGTCGAGCCAAAGGTCGGTGTCGAGATGATCCGCGACAACGATCTCTAGATTTATTCGGCCATGAGCTTGGCCAGATTTTCTTTCATTGAATCAAATATCCGCTGGCCGCCGCCGACGAAGATGCCGCGGACGTGGCCTTCGCGGTCGATGAGCATGGTCTGCGGGACGACTTGTTGTTTGGTGATCGCGTAGAAAACTCCGGTCGTCTGCCGTGTGCTGCGAGCCAGGGTGTAGTTGAGCTTCATCTCGGTCGCGAATTTCTGAATGTCCTCGGTGCTCTCCGGCGTTCCTTCATATGTGCCGATATTCAGGCCGATGACCTCGAAGCCCTGATCTTTATATTTTGCCTGCATCTCGATGAGATGCGGCATCTCCTGACGGCACGGGCCGCACCACGTGCCCCAGATATTGAGCATCAGGACCTTGCCCTTTTTCTCCGTGATCTTAAATTTGCCGCCTTCGACAAGCTCAAATTCCGCCTCAGCGAGCGCGGCGGCAAGTTTCGGATAGCCTGCGGACTTGCTATTCGGGTTGACCGGCGCACTCGCACCGGAATTCGTGGCCGAAGAATTTGCCGACGTATCGCCACAGCCCGTCAGTGCCGACATTGCGACCGCCAACAAAACAAAGACCAAAAGATTACGTGTTAACTCTTTCATCACTTACACGCTTGAAATTACCACCTTATCGGCGTGTTTCAAAAACGTCGAGCACAAAAATCGCGATTTTTCTTTTCAAACGAAAATAATATAGACTTTGGCTAACTTTTTCTCAATTAAACGGACTTATGATCTTCCTAATGCGGTCAGCTGCCGTGTACGGTATCGACGCTCTTCTCGTAGACATCGAGGTGAATCTGCGTCAGGCTGCGGAGAATGACCCATCGCCAAATATCACGATCGTCGGCCTGCCCGATACGGCCGTTCGCGAATCGCGTGAGCGAATACGTGCGGCGATCAATAACAGCGGCTATTTCTTCCCGATACAGAAGATCACGGTCAATCTCGCACCGGCCGATGTGCGTAAAGAAGGTGCGAGTTTCGATCTGCCGAGTGCTTTGGGCATCCTCGGAGCAAACGGCGATCTGACCAACGGGCAGGCGATCGAGAATACGTTGAGCGTGGGTGAACTGTCGCTCGACGGCCGTGTGCGCCCCATTCGCGGTGCTTTGTCGATAGCTCTCGCCGCCCGCGAGAATGGCATCACAAACATTCTCGTCCCCGAGGAAAATGCCCGCGAGGCGGCTGTCGTCCAAGGTGTAAATGTATTTCCGGTCAACAATTTACGTCAGGCAGCAAATCTCGTGCAAGACATCGACGCGGGAACGCCGACAAGCGTGGCTCCTTTGAAGCTCGATATCTCGGAACTCAAAGAGCGGGAGACGAAATACCGATTTGATTTTAATGAAGTGCGCGGCCAACAGACGGCAAAACGTGCCCTCGAGGTCGCGAGTGCTGGTGGACACAACATTCTGTTCATCGGCCCGCCGGGTTCGGGCAAGACGATGTTGGCAAAACGTTTGCCGACGATATTGCCGCCGCTTGAGTTTGAAGAAGCGCTTGAGATCACAAAAATTCACTCCGTCGCCGGGCTGACAGGTAAGTCGGGCCTCGTTGTCGAACGGCCGTTCAAGTCGCCGCACCACACCGTCTCGCAGGCCGGGCTGATCGGCGGCGGTTCGATCCCAAAGCCGGGCGAAGTCTCTCTGGCACATCTGGGCGTCCTGTTTCTCGACGAACTGCCGGAGTTCGACCGCAGCGTTCTCGAAGTTCTCAGACAGCCGATGGAGGACAAGACGGTCACGATCTCGCGGGCAGCGAGTTCGATGACCTTTCCGGCGAATTTTACGCTCGTCGCCTCGATGAACCCGTGCCCATGCGGATATTTTGGCTCAAGCCGTGAGTGCAAATGTTCGCCGATACAGATACAGAGATACGTCGGCAAGATCTCAGGGCCGCTGATGGATAGGATCGACATTCACATCGATGTGCCGGCTGTGAAATTCAATGAACTTCGCGGTAAAGGCGTTCCTGTTGGCGAAAGCTCAGATATTGTGCGCGAACGCGTCATCAACTCTCGCGAGATACAACTTGCAAGATTCGCGGGCGATGGCGTCTACTCAAACTCGGCGATGTCACCCAAACAAATACGCAAATTCTGCGAGCTAGACACCGACAGCGAGATGCTGCTCGAAAAAGCGATGTCTCGCCAGGGCCTCTCTGCCCGTGCACATGACCGCATCCTAAAGGTCTCACGCACCATCGCCGATCTCGAAGGCAGCGAAAATGTTCAGTCGAACCACATCAGCGAAGCGATCAACTATCGCTCGCTCGACCGGAACTATTGGACGTAATGTCTTGTCCTGAAATGGGTTTACAGTCAGAATGGGACAGATGGGATACAAAAAAGAGCGGGAAAGGAAGCGAGATAGGGTAGTTAAGGAATATCTCAGGGGTGATCTGACGTATCGGGAGATGGAGGAGAGGTATTCAG